>CAWUJQ010000315.1:0-5581 GCA_963922445.1 uncultured bacterium | reverse complement strand
GGGTCAGGGCCAGCGCGGGGGCTGCTGCTGGCCGTTGAGCGGCAAGCGGCGCAATGACAGACAGCGTCAGCACGGAGGTAATGGCCGTCGGGCCGAGCGTCATAATGCCGGTGCTGCCCAACAACCCATAGATGAACACCGGAACGATGCTGGCATACAGGCCCACGACCGGGTCAAGCCCGGCAAGGGCCGCGTAGGCCATACTTTGCGGGATGAGCATAATCGCCACCGTTACCCCGGCGATGAGGTCACGCGGAAAATCGCTGCGTTGATAGTGTCCAACCCACGCGAGCGAGCGCCAAACAGCCCCACCCCACATGCGCACATCGAAGTTTCGCACCGTGTCTGCCGCGACGCGATACGGTTCACCTGGCCTGGTCACGGTTTATGCCCTGCAATGGTTGCCTTGTTGGATTGCAGTATAAGTCTATCACGTCTGGGTGCCGGGGGCACACTGCACACGTTACGGCTCAGACAGCTTAATGAGCACCTGCCGCTCATCGGTAATATGGATGGAACCGGAGGCCGGGTAAACCGTCATTTCGTCAATGATGGGAGCCAACCGAGCCTGCCGATCTGGGTTGAACCCTTCGTAGCGTTGGGCTTGTAACCCAAAATTGAGGTCGCCAGCTTGCAGCAGATGAAAGACCAAGGCTAACCGCTGCGTTTGACAGTTGAAGACATCGCACTGGATGATGTTGTCGTTTAAATAGTTGGTCGCATAATCCACATGGGCAAAGGGCCGCTGCTGGCTGTAGTCCAGCGTCCCGACGACAATTAACTGTACCCGCTCCTGACTGGCAAGGCGCGGATAATTCGGGTGCTGCTCAAGGATCATCAGCATACGGTTGGCAATGGCCATATCACGCTGGTTGTTGGTGTAGGTAATCAACGCCGCGCTGCTGTGCTGGTGCAAAAACACCACCAGTACAGTCGTTGCCAGCAGGCTGAGCAGCAAACGCGCCGCACGGTGTTGGGTCTGATCGATCACAATGGCGATGACGGCGGCATAAATACCCGCATTGGCAACAAGGGCCGTATAGCGGTAGGAGCCAGCGGGCACACGCAGGATAACCAATACCCACGGCATGAGGATGAGTCCGGCCAGGCCCAGCAGCACAAGCGATGCCTTCGCAACGCGCCGCGTGCGGATGGTGTATACCACGAAAGCCACCAGCGCAACGAGGTACACAACCTTGGTGTAGAAGGGCATCAGGTAGTGTGCGCGGAAGTGATAGGTGACAAACATATCGGCAAAGCGCTGCAACGTGAACGTTAGCTCGTCCGCCGATGAGATGAGCGACCCGGTTAACGCATAGGGGCTGCTCGGCGGCAATGGGGGCACGTCAAAAATACGCTGGGACCAATCGACACTCAGGGTATAAAACACTAGGCCCAGCCCAACAACCAGCCCCGCCAGCGCCACCCGATAGATACCATATTTTACAGTTGCGAAATCACTGCCCTTGAGCGCGTCTACAATGACGCCGAACACCACCGCCCCAAAGGTGAAAAAGAGATAGTTCTGCTTGGTGGCGATGGCCAGTGCCAACAACAGCGCGCTGAAGACCAGCAAGGCGGTGCCGCGTATGCGTTGGCCTTCCAGTAACAGGGCGCGGTTTGCCCGATGCAACCCATAGGCAGACAGGCTCGCCAGCAAAATAGCAATCCCAACACCGATGTGGCTCAACTTGAAGCTGACTTCTTCTGACCAGAACGGATGAAACAAGAGCAGCGCGACGAAGAAAAACACGCTGCTGGGCCGCTCCAGGCCGATAACGTGACTTTGAACCCACCCCGCAATAATAACGGAGATCACAAACGCGGCCAGCGTCACGGCGGGTGCAAAGGGTGCATCACGCGGGACGACAAGCCGCTGCATCCAGCGGCCCAGGCGAACCACCCACGTAGCCCGTGTTTCGCCATTCACAAAAAAGAGCCAGTCATCCCCTGCCAAGGTCAGGTTAAATGCGGTAAAGCCATAGGCTGCCAGGGCGCAAAACGCCAACACCAAAAGATACCACCGATACGCGTGGAGTAGGCGTTGGCCCTCATCAAACACCGTCTCAATCAATTTCATTGAACGAAAGCCCTACCCTGACATCGCCTGAGTTGACCCGGTAGGCATGGCGGTTGTGTAAGATGCACGTTCATCACGACGGCTCGGACAGCATAATGAACACGTCGCCGTCGGCTGTAATGTGAACCGACTCCGGCGATGGGTAAGGCTCCATGTCGGCAACGATGGGCCGCAGCTCGGCCTGCCTGTTTGGGCCGAGCAGGTCGTAGCGCGGGGCTTGCCGCCCAAAGTTGATGTCACTGGCCTGTAACAGATACAACAGGGTCGTTGCCCGCTGCGGTTGCTCACCCCAAACCCCCACCTCCACCGAATTGAAGGGGCGGCCCAACGTCGTGCCGTAGTTGACGTGCCTGAAGGGGCGGTCGGTGTCCAGCGGCAACTGGCCCACAACGATGAGCCGAACCCCGTCACGATTGGCCAACGCTGGGTAGCCGGGATGCGCCTCAAGCAAGAGCAGAATGCGGTTGGCGATGGCATAGTCGCGTTGGTTCAGCGAGTAGGTCACCAGCGCCGCGCTGTTGTGCTGATGCAAAAACACAACGAGCATGCCAATCGCCACTGTGCCTGCTAACAAGCGCGACACTCGCCAACGCATATTGTCGATCACCACAGCGATAACACCCGCGTAGATGGCGCTGATTTGCACAAGGGCGTTGTAGCGGTAACTGTTCGACGGCAACCGAACCAGGCCCAGTGACCACGGCATGACGACGACACCCACCAGGCACACCAGCAGCAGCACCTTCGTCAGTGGGCCGGGCCGCCGCACCAGGGCAATCGCCAGCAAGCCCAGCGCGATTAAAAAGACGTACTTTGTCACAACTGGCATCAGGTAGGTGGGCAGCACATGAAACCGGAAGAAGATTCGGTTAAAGCGCCTTAATGTGAACTGCACATCGTCAACCGAACGAACCAGCGAACCCGTCAGCGTATAGCTGCTGTCAGCATCAACCGGCGGGACGTTGTAAATCCACATGAATAGGTTCACTTCGATGACGTACAGCAGCAGGCCCACGACGACTACAGCCGCAAAAATGCCGACGCGGTGCACAATCTGTAGGGGCGTGGTGAGGCTGTCCCCTTGCAGGGCATCGTTGAGGATGCCGAACAGCACGGCAGCACCCGCGAAGAAGATGAACGTCTGCTGGGTGGAGGCGGTGAGGCTAAACGCGACGGCGGCCAACACTGCCAATACGACACCGCGCCTGCGGTTGCCGTCTTGCAGTAAGGCGAGGGTGGCCCGGTGTACCAGGTACGCCGTCAGGCTGGCCAGCAAAATGGCAACCCCTACGCCAATGTGCTTAATCTTGAAGGTGACCGACTCTGCCCAAAAGGGATGAAACAGCAGCAGCGCGGTGTAGATGAACACACTCCCCGGACGCTGCAAGCCAATCACCTGGGCTTGCAGCCAACAGGCGATAATGGCCAGCACAACGAAAATCGACAGGGTAACGGTGGGGGCGAAAATTCGCTCCTGGGTCAACTCAGAAATAATTCGCAGCACCCAGCGTCCAATTTGAACGAGCAGCTCATGGGTAACTGAGCCGTCAACGAAGACGGCCCAGTCATCAGCAACCAGCGTGAGGTTGTAGGCAGTAAAGCCATAGCCAGCCAGCGCGCAAAACCCCAGCAGCACAAGGTACCAGCGATAGGTGTACAGTACCTTTTGACCGTCGTCCAGCCACGCCGCGAGGCGCTCTTCAGTCATGCATAACTCTTTCCTAATACCACACACTGACGGCTGCTTCATCGCGCCACAGTTTAACGGCTAATGGGAATGCAGCCTAGGGCCGTGGCGCGGGCGCGATAGGTTAATTCGGCCTGGAAAGCATAATGATAAGGTCACCCTCTGGGGTGATTCGGATGCTGCCCGGCTGCGGAAAGGCATTCATTTCCTCCACGATGGGCGCATAGGTGGCGCGCATGGTCTGGGGCATTTCCTCATAGCGGTTTGCGTGCCGCCTGAATTGGATGTCTTGCGCTTGCAATAGCTGTAGCAAATTATGCAGCTTTTGCGGCTGGTGGGTGAGCAGGCCAAACTCGTTCACGGTGCGATCCACGATGGTGTTGCCGTAGTTCACATGGCCAAAAGGCCGCGCCGTAGAAACATCTAATGTACCGACGGTAACAAGCCGGACGTTGTTGCTTTCCAGCAGCAGCGGGTAGGCCGGGTCTTGCTCTAGCGTTGTTAGCATGCGGTTCGCGATGGCGAAATCGCGCTGGTTGATGGTATGCGTCACCAGGGCGATGCTGTTTTGCTGGTGCAGGAACACCACAATCACGCAGGTGGCCAGCACTTGCAGCACCAGGCGGTTGGAGCGGGTTTGCAAATGGTGCAGCACCAGGGCAATGGGTCCAGCGTAGATGAGGCTGTTGGGCACTATCGCGGTGAACCGGAAGGAGTTTTCTGGCAGGCGTAAAATACCAATCACCCACGGCATCAAGATCAGGCCGATGAGCGCCAGCACAAGCAAAATCGTCGTTATGGGGTTCCCCTGACGCGCACTGTACACAACCAGGGCCGCCACAGCCAACCAGTAAACGACTTTGATAAACAGCGGCATCAGCAACGAGTCTTGGAAGTAGTAGGCCCAAAACGTCTCGGCAAATCGGTTTAAGGTAAAGCTCAGGTCAGCGGGAGAAGACACCAGCGACTCCGTCAGGGCGTAGGCATCTGCACCTTCGCGTGCGGTCAGGCCGCTCACCCGCTGCGACACGTCCACCTCAATGACGTAAAGCACCAAGCCCAGCAGCGTTACCGCAAGCAGCATCGCAATCCGCTGAATAATCCGCAGCGGCGTGGCGTACTCGTCCTGATGCAGTGCGTCGTTCATCACGCGGAAGACCACCGCGCCAAACGTGAAAAACAAGTAGACCTGCTTAATGGATATGCTCAAGCTCATCAGCAGCGCGCTCAGCACCACCCATAGCAACCCGTGCCACAACCGCCGATCACGTAGCAAGCTCAAGTAAGCCCGATGAGCCACATAAGCCGCCGCCGCCGCCAGCAGCATCGCAATCCCGATGACGAGGTGGTTAATCTTGAAGTTGACTTCTTGCGACCAAAGCGGGTGGAAGATCAGCAGCGCGACGAAGAAAAAGACCGTACTCCCCTCGCGCAACCCCATCACGACGGCGAAAATCCAGCCTGCGAGGATTAACATCGCCACCAACATGAGCATGGTAAAGGCGGGCGCAAAGATAATGTCCTGGGTAAAGGCGTAGATCACGCGCTGCCCCCAGCGGCCCAAGCGCACGACGCGGTCGTACTGGCGGGTGCCATCTAAAAAGTTTTGCCAGTCATCACCTGCCAACGTGAGGTTGAAGGCGGTAAAGCCGTACCCGGCCAGGGCACAAAACCCTAGGATGACGATATACCAGCGATAGGCATATAAGGCGGCCTGACCTTCATCCCGAAGCGCTTGCAAGCGATGAATCATGCCTGACGTGGTCCTTTACCGACGACACACAAACGCGGCAGAGTCTATCAGATGATGGGGC
>CAWUJQ010000314.1:0-5596 GCA_963922445.1 uncultured bacterium | reverse complement strand
AGGTGGCTGGTAAACTCGTAATTGGCCCCGTCCGTGTCGATGCGGTTGAGGACGGGGTGGCCCAGCAGCGCCGCTTGCAGATGTGCCTCACGGGTGTCATTGCCCATCTGCGGCATCAGCAGGGCAATCAGGCGGTTGCGTAAATCACGGGTCAAGAACATAGTGCGTTCCCCTCGGCGGTGGGTCAAATGCGTCAAGTATAGCGTTAAACGGGGCGCGGGCTACCAAAAGCCCTGGCATTGGTCAGGGCAATCGCATCAAAAAGATTCTCTATTTCTCTTCTTTCTTTCCAGAAAGAAAGAAGCAAAGAAAGCGCCAATTTCGTCCTCGGAATGCATCACATCGGTGTCATTTGTCGCTTTTTGCCCCCTTTTTCTGGAAAAAGGGGTGGGGTTTGGGGCAAAGCCCCAAAGAAATGGTCATTTTTAGTTTTAATGCGATTACCCTGTGGCATTGGTACCGGGGCATTCACAAAACGTGTGCGGGGGGCTGTGGCAAAATAACACGCTAACGTGATCGGCTTTGCGGTGGGTAACCCGTGCAGCGATGTGCGCTAATTATGGGTCTCGGTTGGCAGATTGTGCTTTTCGTATGTGGTGGCAAAGTAGTCCTGAAAGTAGCGGTGTTTGAAGATGACGCCGCCACCGACCTGTCGCATCAGATTAAGCTGAGTGACATAGGCGATGAATTTCGTCAGGTTCAAGGGCAGTGATACGTCATGATAGAGCAGCCCGCGAAGGGTTAGGTGCCTGACAACGTCCGCTAAACCCATTGAAAAACCCAGCAACAGCCCCATAAATGTCCCGAAATATTGGCCGTTTCTGAACCCGTCAACCAGCCCGTCGGTTACTGTGTGAACCAGCCCAGCAGCAAAACCGATGAACAGCCCGATACTTAGACCGCTCAATAAGCCGACAATCAGCGTGCCGCGCAGCCCCTGGTTGAACCGAAAGCGGCTGAGAACCGATGTGGATTGGTTGGCGCTGACGATGACACCAACAAGTGCCATGAAAATTAAGCTGCCAAGCGGCACAACAATTAAAGCGACGAATAGACCCGCCCACACGTTAACATTGACACCCACCAGGATGCCTATGATCAAGCTGGGTTGCAACAAAGACCAGATCGGCCATTCTTCCCCATCGTCGCTTTTGAATAATTGTGGCACCTTCCGAACCAGACGGCGAACGTCTGCAAACGAGATGCTCACACGCTTTAGGTTGAGCAATAGACGCCGTTCAATGTCAATTTCCCCTTCGTCAATCATCAAAAGCAACTGAATAAGCGTCAGGCCACTCAACAGACCAAAAATCACGCCATCCTTCAGCCCCATCAGCACACTAATGGTTAAGCCATCTGTTGGTACGTCGCTGCGCCCAATAACAGCGTAAGATATTGCAGAAAGCATGATGCCCAGAAGCCCACCAAAGGCACCCCCCAAAATCCCACAACTTACCCAATACAATAACCAATACACCCAAAGGCGATCTATCCAGTCGTGTTGCAGAGCCTCACCATAAAAAGTTTGTATCTCCCAACGGTTCATTTGCCAGCCCAACCAGGCCAACGCCTGTCGTGTTTGGCGATCACTGTAGGGCTTTTGGTGGTGGCCGTCCAACTGGCGGGCAATGTAGGGCGCAACGGCAAGCTCATACACACGCTGTTCAGGGTCTGTACTGGTCCGTTTCGGTATCTGATCTCTATCGCCGTAAGTGTCGATCAAAATGTTGGCGAACAGCGGCTTACGCGCTTCCTCCCAAATCGCTTCGCTAGCTGTCAGTTCAACCATGAGCAGCTCAGCAGTTGCGGCGGGCAGGCCATTTTCAACAAGATAGGCTTTGAATAAGTTCCTCGTCAGTGGCTGGAGCGCAAGCGCAAAGTTTGCATTCAGCGTGTCGCTGAGGGCATGGTATTCTGCCAAGCGGCTGCATACGACCAGTTGTGTGTCTGTCGTGATAAATGCATTAATGGCATTAAGGCAAGCAACTCGGTGAGCCTGGGCAACCTCATCCAGCCCATCTAACATATAAATGATTCGATTGCCGTCAATAAGCTGTTTCACCAAGTGTTGTGTTGCGCCATAGTCGCGTTTGAGCCGGTCAATCAGCCAAGCCCTCATGGATTGCTGTGGGTCAGCAGCCCAAGATGAGAGATTCACAACGACTGGCACACGAGCGCGGTGATTGATCGCGGCTTCGATTAAAAGTTGCTCCGTGAGTTGCAGCATCAGGACGGTTTTCCCGCTTGCTGGCTCGCCCAGGATCAAAAGTTTTTTGTCGATCTTCGTAAAAATTTGCTTAATATTGCCTGCAATCTGAAAGTGCTGATAGGTATCGGATGACACGGCAGCATCGGCCTGGCTTTGCAGCTTAATCTCAAAGCCAGGGTTCACACGGCGCAGGGCATCATCAAGCACCCCTTGAATCCATATGTTGTGAACAGCACGAATGAGGTCAACATAGGGATGCTCTTTTCGGGTGAAGATTGGATTTTGCTCAGGCTGCAAAATCTGATAGGTTTCGTGGATATTTTGCACGCCACCGACATTAATATTGGAATCACTAACATCACCATAAATGTTGATTGTGTTATTATCTGGCATTAGTGGCACTCTGAAGGGCATTCCGCCTATATAACACACACCATAATACGCCTATAACGGGAAAAGCGCACATCTTCCGGGTCGTCCGCCGCTCAAGGAAAATAGCACCATCGCCTTGCATCGTTTACAATACGCTCTACGTCAATTAGACCCACAACAGGAGAGATTTCACATGGCAGAAGCCGCCGTTTTCGAGGTCAAAGAGTATATGGTTGTGCTGCGCCAACTGGAAGCAATGGACTTCCAGGGCACCACGGTTCAACTCAAAGGCATCGTCCGCTGCCTGGGTGATGAGTACACGCTGGACGTGTACTGCCTGATGGACGACAGTGTTTATCCCGACCCCGTGTTCGACGCAGAAGCGAAGAAGGGCTACATGTTTGTGCCCTATACCGACCTGCCCGTCTTCGTTGACCTGCTGCGCAACGAAAAGCCCATCTATGCCCATCTGCGCGGTGACCGCCCGGAGTGGACGAGCATTACCACCACCAAAGAACCTGTAGGTGAAGGTGAAGACGCGATGCTGCGCCGCTAATGCGGCCATCATAGGCGAACAGGCCTAGGCGCGCTATAATCGCGCGCGATATGAGTACGCGGAAACAGAGGCAATTGTTGAATGAACGAACACTATGAACAGTGGAGTCGGCTTTCTGGCATTGGGATGCTGCTGATTGGTATGGGAGCCAGCATCATCGGCCATGCGGCATGGCTGAAGGGGTCGCGGCGCGGCTTTTTTGGCTGGTTTTTTGTGGGCAGCCTGGGCCTGATTATCCTGAATGCGGGGGTAGCCGTTTTCGGGGATGCCATCAAGCACCGCTCTTTATACGAAGTGCAGCTCGAACAGCTCACCAAGCGCAACACCTAACCCGTCCCGCTTCCCCGTAAATCAAAACGCCCCGGTCATGTGCCGGGGCGTTTTTTGTTTAACCGATAACCGAATTAACGGTTGGGGCGCAATGCGTTGCCGTCTAGCTCGGAATCTTTTCGGATTCCTTGGACAGCGTCACGGCCTTGCGGATCATCTGGGAGGTGTAGCTCCACTCGTTGTCGTACCAGGTCATCACCTTCACCAGCGTGCCACCCACAACCTGCGTCATGGAAAGGTCTGCCATAGACGCCAGGCTGAGGCCGATAATGTCGGAGGAAACAAGCGGCTCTTCCGTCACACCGAAGATGCCCTTATAGCGCTCACTCTCGGCTTCGTCGCTGAGGACCTTGTTCACTTCGTCTACGCTGGTGGCCTTACCCAGTACCAGCGTGATGTCTGAAATGGAACCCACTGGAATCGGGGCGCGCACAGCGACGCCGTCGAACTTGCCTTCGAGTTCTGGCATGGCCTTCGTCACCGCGACGGCTGCACCCGTGGAGGTGGGCACGAAGTTCTGGGCACCCGCACGGCCACGGCGGAAGTCCTTTTTGGCCGGGGCGTCTACGATAGCCTGGGTTGCGGTGTAGGCGTGGATAGTTGTCATCAACGCGTTTTCAACACCAAAGTGGCGGTTCAGGATTTCCATCACCGGGCCAACGTTGTTGGTGGTGCAGCTTGCGCAAGAAATGATGTTGATGCCAGCGTCTTCGGTGTTCACACCGTGAACGATGGTCGGCATGTCCTTGCTTTTTGTGGGGCCGCTCACGATAACGTACTTGGCACCGGCTTCGATGTGCTTGGCAGCGTCTTCCGTCTTGGTGAAAAAGCCTGTGCATTCAAACACAATATCAATGCCGTGTTCGCTCCAGGGCAGGTCTGCCGGGTTGCGCTCACTAAAATACGGGACTTCCAGGTCGCCAATGGTCAGCTTGGCGTCAGCCCCGGTCACGTTATGCTCATATTGACCGTAAACTGTGTCGTATTTGATGAGGTAGGCGATGTTGTCTACATCAGCGATGTCATTCACTGCAATCAGTTCAAGCTCTGGCGTTTCCATCACCAGCTTGAGCGTTGCACGGCCAATGCGACCTAAACCATTGATTGCTACTTTTGCCATGTTGAACGTGTCCTTACGTTTATGAACCGAACATGAGACTTGCAATATATAGTTTAAGCCGCTGAACTTCAATCCGCTACTGTTTAATACAACGTTAAATCGCCGTCATATTGACCGGAAGTATGAAGAAGACACGCCCGCCGGACGCGCCATCGTGGTTGGGCTGCACCCAAATTTTGCCCCGGTGCAGGTCAATGAAGCTGCGCGACATAGCCAGCCCCATGCCCACGCCGTCAGTTTGAGGGGTGCCGTTGGCGGGCACTGAGCGGCGATAAAACGGTTCAAAGATCAGTTCGGCATCCTCTGGCGCAATGCCAGCCCCGTCGTCAATGATGCTCACCACCACTGCCGGGAGCATGGCGTCTGACGGGGCACCAGCGGGCAGGTTGTGGGCCTCGGTTTCCAGCCACAGGGTTACATCGATGTGGCCGTTAACGGGGGCAAATTGCACCGCATTGGTAACCAGATGACTGACAACCCGGCGCAAGCGTTCGCTGTCGGCCATCACGGGGGGCAGCGTGTGTACTACCTCTAGCGATGTGGACAGGTTTTTCGCCGCAATAATCGGGTCACAGGAGCGGATGGCCGCTGCAACCACCTCTGGCAGGTCAACCGTCATCATGACGAGGTCAACCTCGCCCGCATAGGCACGGGTCATCTCGATGAGGTCGGTAAAGATGTGCTTCAGCTTTTGCGAGCTGCTGTGAATGATCTCTACGTACTCCTGGGCACCGGGGGGCAGCGTATCGCCTGCTTCTGAGAGGATTAACTCCGCAAAGCCATTGATAGACGTGAGCGGTGTGCGCAACTCGTGAGAGACGCGGGTCAAAAAAGCACTGCGCACCTGCACTGCTGCCCGCTCTGGCGCAACATCGTGGAAGACGAGCAACCGGGCAAAGGTCGTTGTTTCGGCCTCATCGGCCACGGCCACGCTGTACCACACAATGTCCACAGGTTTGCCGTCCGCGGTGACCATCTCGAATTCACCGCTCCGGGTGGCGTCGGGCGC
>CAWUJQ010000313.1:0-5628 GCA_963922445.1 uncultured bacterium | reverse complement strand
ATTAGTGCGGGTCAGGGAGTGTGTCCCCGATTTTGGTTTGCAGTTCCACCAGCGCTTTGTGGGCCGCCTCGCGGATGGCAGGTTCGGGGTCGGCAAGGCCCAGGTACAACAGGCGTGCTGCTTCTGCTGCGCCCATTTGCCCAAGCGCGACAGCGCTGATTTTGCGAATCTCCAGGTTTTTATCTTTGAGCGCCTGTTGCAGCACCTCATTTGACTTTACGCCTGACGGCATCACCACGCCGCGATTTTCTGCCCAGCGCTGAATCCAGAACACATCCTCGGCGTTGGGCGGCGGGGGCGGGCCGACGAGTCCCGCCTCTTGACTGAGGAAGCCCTCTTGGGCAACGACGCGCACAAACCACTCTTTTTCGTAGAGGAAGCGCTCATGGACGCGCTCGCGTGCCCAGTCGGTTTCTACGCGGCGCAGCCCAAACAACGCAGACCGCCGCACGAACATCTCCTCGTGTTCAACGGCTTCATACAGTGTCATGTAGCCTTCTTCTGGCATGAGGGCGAAGTCCTCCGCCACGGCCTGTTGCAATCGCTCCTCGCCTTCCAGCAACGCGCCCACCAGGGTTTGCTTGGCCATCTCTGTGCCGATGGCGGCCAGGGCGTGCGCCGCAGAGAGGTGCACATCTTGTTCGGGGTCTGCGATGAGGTTCGCAATCTGGTCAGTGAGGCGGCGTCCGTGGATGCCCATCGCACCAATGCCCAGGCAGCTCAGGCGGCGGATGTCGGCTTCTTTGCTGCCCAGGCCGTATTCGAAAATGCTCAGTGCGCCGTCTGGTGTGCGGCTGGCAACCAGCGCCGCTGCGATGCGCTCCCGCCCGGTCACGTACTGGTCGGGATGGACAAAAGTATTGCCCAGCCGCCGCAGCACTTCGCCGCGCCATTCGGGGGCTTCCTGCGCGTAAGCCAGCCAGCGGGTGAGTTCTATCAGGTTGGATTGCAGCAGGTCTGGGTGGGCCATGAGTTTCATGCGCACGACATCATCCAGGTTGGTGTGAGCGGCGGCGTAGCGCAGCGGGCGCTGCCAGTTCGGTTTTTGTGCGATTTGAAACAGCGACGCCGGGTCGCTTTCTGGCAGGGATTGCAGCGTCAGGCTGGCGTAATAGTCGGCAATCAAGCGATGGCGGAAGCGATAACGCCCCCCGCGATAAGACGACAGCAGCCCAGCAAAGCCCAGCGTGCGCAGCAGCCGTGCGCGTTCAACAGCAGCAGCATCGTCAAGGCTTTCTGCGTTGTCTGCCGCGTCGTCATCGTCATCGGTGACGCCGTCGCCGTCGGTGTCTAGTTGATTGAGCGCAGTTTGGCTGATGGCCCCGGCAGCCCCTTGCTCTTGGTTGAGGACTTCAATGCCAGCCAGCGTGATGAAGCCCAGGTCTGTTTGCAGCGTGGCAGCGTTTTGCAATAGGGGCAGGCTGGCATCGTAGTCGATGGGGCTAGGCGGGTAGGTTTTGATAAATGTGTCAATCCACTCGCCGCGATGGTAGCTCACGGTGTCGTCACTGAACATGGCCCACACCTTGAAGGTTAGTTCGGCGGGGGAGTAGGCGTAGTTGTCGGCTTCGGCGCGTTTGCGCTGGTTCGTACCTACCTCGGGGCCGGGTTTGTTGCGGCGCACGCGATTGGCCGTGGGCCAAGCGGTGACCCACTTATCAATAAACGTGTTGATTTCCTGGCTGTTCCAGGGCTTCATGAACAGCGGCGTGAGGCCCATTTTCATCAGCGGGCCGTAGCCAATATCGGGGCCAGTCATGATGATGAAGTTGTCGCCATATTGGGCGATGAACGCCTCCAGCCACATTTGCACCCGTTTTTGATTGGCGGGCGGCAGTTCGTCGTAGCCGTCCAGCAGGATGAGGGCACTGTTTTCTTCCAGGCGGCGGTAGACCATGCGCGGGATGGTGCGGGCGGTGAGCGTGCTGACGCTGCGCTGCAACGCCCGGATGAGTGGTTCTGCCGGGTCAACTTCCGCACCAAACAAATTGCTAGAAACGCGCAAATCGGCCAGATGCACCACCAGCGGAATCAGGCTGGTGAAGGGTGGCAGCGGGTTGGCCTCATTTTCGAGTTCTTGCTGGTAGGCTTCGGCCTGAGAGACGGCTTTGGGTTTGGACACCTGCCCGCTTTGCAGGTCAATCTCCAGTTGGGCGCGGGCGGCTTCGATGCGCTCTTGCTTTTCGCGTTCGATCTTCTTGCGCTCTTTGTCGGTTAGCTGCTGCATTTCCATTTCGATGTGCTGCTTAACCGGGTCGTCTGGCTCCTCGAATTCGATTTCGCGCACGGCCCAAAGTGCAATCGCCATGAGTGCGGTTGTGCGTCCGCTGCCCACTGGCCCCAGGATAGCCAGGCGACGGTGACCGACGGCTAGCTGCGGGATGGACAGGGACGGCACGTTGTACGGAGCGACGATTTCTGGCAGGTCGGGGATGCGGGGCACGACGTAGTACACCTCTTGGATGACATCATCCTCGGCAACCGGCTCAATGATCTCCTCAGCGGGCATAAAGCGCGGCTCCACCAGGATTTCTGACAGGTTGACGCGCAGCCCGGTGAGGTGGGATGTTTCGGCCAGGGTGATGATGTCGTTGATGAAGCGCCCGATGGTGGTGCGGTTGCTGCGGCGATTGACGCGGCGCTGGCCAACCCCAAACAGCGACTTGAGCGTATCGACCATGAGCGCACCAAAGCGCCGGATGGCCTTGCGGGTTTCACGAGCGCCGCGCCGGGCGACTTTACGGCTGACGTTGGCTGCACGGCTGGCGGTGTCGGGTTGCTTTTGCGTCTTTTGAGTCATGGGCAAGGGTCCTTGATAAGCCTTACAGGAATACGAGAATGCGGCGGCAGTTGGAGCATTGGCCCAGCGTGCCGCGCCGGATGATGGATTGCGCGTTTTGATTTTGCTGGACGCCGCAGGTGCCACAGGTGCCGTCACTGCTCATTTTTGCCACGGGCAAGCCGCGTGTGCGCGGTTTGAGCTGTTCGTAGAGGTCAAGTTCGTCGGCACTGAGCTGCTCTAACGTGGCGGCGCGCTGGCTTTTCAGGGTGTCTACCTGGGCAATTTTGTGGTCGCGCTCCCCGGTGAGCAGGTTAAAGCGGTCTTGCACGGCGCGGTTGGCGGTTTCCAGGTCGGCCTGGCGCGCTTCGATGGTGGCTTCGGCGGCCTCGGCCTGTTCCATTACAGTGAGCATGGTCTCTTCGAGGTCGCTTTGTTTTTGCTTGAGGGCGGCGATTTCCTGCTGCATTTCTTGGAGTTCTTTGGGGTTTTTTACCGAGCCGCTATACAGTCGCGCTTCGGTTGCTTCGGCTTTTGTTCGGGTTTCGTCAAGATCAAGCTCATACGACCGGATTTGTTTTTGCAGCGGCGGCAGCGCCTCCTGGGCAGCTTGGAGGGCTGTTTGTGCAGCTTGAACGCGTTCGTCCGTGCCGATTTCCGCGTCTAGTTCACGAATCTGGGTTTGCGCGCTAACGATTTGCCGCTCAATATCCTGAAGCTGGAGGAGTGATTTTGCGTTAATCATAATGAATTTAAGTGGCCTGCTTGCTGGTTATGATTCGCGTGCTATTGTAGACTAAAGCCAATTGTAACCTGTGACCCAAAGGAACGCACGTTGGCCGTTAGCCGTCCACAGACCTCAGTTGCGACCGCTGTGCAGGCGTCCACATCAGAATGGCGTTGGGTGCTGGTGGTGGGTTCCATTGTGCTGGTGGTGGTGTCTATTCCGTTGTTGTACGCTTTTTGGGTAGACGCGTCCCAGCCTGAAAACGTATTTATGGGGCTAGTGGCCAACCCGCTGGATGGTGCCACTTACCTGTCTAAAATTCGCTTGGGGCAGGAAGGCTACTGGCGCACGATCTTCCGGCACACGCCAAACGCCACGGAAGGTGCCTACGTCACGTTGCTTTACAACGGCCTCGGACAGCTTTCGCGCTACATGGGCGTGCCCCCGGAGATTGCCTATCACGCTGGGCGCATTGTGGCCTCGCTGCTGATGTTTATGGCCATTTATCACCTTGCGTCGGTGGTGTGGCGGCGTGAGCGCGCCCGCCGGACGTTTTTCATCATTGCGGTGTTGGGGAGCGGCTTCGGTTGGCTGCTGCTGCTGCTGGGCTTGCAGGGTGTCGATTCGATCCAAACGCCTGACCTCGTTATTCCAGAGGCGTTCCCGTTTTACAGCGCAGCAACCAACGTGCAGTTCCCTGTGGCTTTTTCTCTGCTGGCCCTGAGTGCAAGCGTCATCATCATGGTGTTCCGGCCTGGCTTCCGTGACGACCCGACCATCCAAAACGGTGGCCTGACGCTGATTCTATCGGCAGCCGGGTTGGCGCTGGTGGCACCGCACGGCTTGGTGCCGTTTGTGGGCGCAGTGGGGCTGCTCATGGTGATTGATTGGGTCAGCCAACGCAAAATTATCCTGTATCAGTTTCGCTGGTTTATGTTGATGGTGCTGCCCGCTTTGCCAATTGCCGGGTATTACGTGGCGCAGATACGTTACAACCCGGAGGTGGCGACATGGATGGCACAAAACATTAACCTGTCGCCCATGCCGTGGTACCTGTTTGCCGGGTTTGGGCTGCCGCTGCTGCTGGCCTTGCCGGGGATCTATCGGGCGATTCGCCGGTTTGAACCAGACGGTGACCAGTTTATGTTGTTGTGGCTGGTGTTTATCTTAATCATGGTTTTCTTCCCAACGAGCGCGCAGCGGCGGTTTAGTGTTGGCATGATGATCCCCATCGCGTACTTCACCACGCGGGCGTTGATGGACTTTTGGTTGGATGACCGCTCAGAGACGTATCGAAATCGATTTTTGGCGGGTGTGTACGGCGTCAGTGCGATTGGCAATGCGTTTTTGATGGTGTTCTGGTTCCTGGCAGCAGGCAGCACAGCAGATGCGCGCTTTTACCTGGATTCGGACTATGAGGCCGCGTTTGCTTGGCTCAACGAAGATGTTGAGCATGGGTCAGTGGTGCTGGCATCGGAGGTGGTGTCTTTGTGGGTGCCAGCAGAGGCCGGCATGAGCGTGGTGTACGGCCATCCATTTGAGTCGCTGAATGCAGAAGGGTTGAAGGCCAGCGTAGAGGCATGGTACGGCGCTGTGGACGCTGACGAGGCCGTGTGCCGACAGGTCTTGCAATTGCATGGGGTTGCGTATGTGCTGGCTGGGCCGAGGGAACGTGAACCCGATGGTGAGCGCCCCGCGTGTACCGAGGGCCTGGAGGAAGTGCGGCAATTCGGCGATGTCGTGGTCTATCAGCCTTAAGGTCGCGGTCGCCGGGTTGGTTGCGGCCTTCCTGATCCTATCCGGGTTCGGGCCGGGGGCGGTGCCGTTCATCCCTAAGCAAAGCTACACCGATGCGCTGACCGCCCATTGGAGCGCGGCGACGGTTATGCGGAGTGCCGTTTTAGGTGGCGACTATCCCTTGTGGCAGGATGTGATTTTTTACGAGTCACCATTTGCTGCAAACCCCTTAAACAAGACAAGTTATCCGTTGCAATGGCTGGTGGTACTGCTGCCTGCGTCACTTCACCTTAGTGTGATGGTGCTGCTGCACCTGGGCATTGCGGGGGCGGGCATGTGGGCGTGGGCGCGGTCACTTGACCTGCGACCGGAAGCAGCAGCGCTG
>CAWUJQ010000312.1:0-5637 GCA_963922445.1 uncultured bacterium | reverse complement strand
GCGCTTTTGGCTGGTGATGCTGCTGTTCAGCGGCGGTATGGCCGCGATTGGCACCGTGCGCGGCGATTACACCCCCACACTGGCAGGCGTCCGCGCTGACCAGGGGCTGGACGCGGTGTTGGTTGTCTTCGCGCTGGTGATGCTGCTGCGTGCGGCCCGTCACACACCGCCGTAGGCACCGTCCTCGTGGATTTTCTCGTCCACGTACAGCAGCGCCTCGGTTAAGGTGTCAAACACCGGGATGTCAATCGCCCCAAAGGCTTCCTGACGCATTGCATCCACATACAAATCCAGCAGCAAGTGTTCCCCAACGAACACAGGCTTCACGCGCACATCCGTCACAGAACCCGCCCCGCCCTTACTAGACAGCGTGGTGAGCATCATCACCTCATCGAAGGACGCGTGGGCGCGGTCACACTGCATCACTTTGTACAGCGGCGCACCGTATGTATCCAGCAAAGCGGCAACCTGAACGGTGGTCGCCTTGGCGTCCTCAATCGTAATGTGGCCCTCAAACGTCACAATGACGATGGGCTTCCCCATAACCTTCTCAATGACTGTGGGCATCGTTCACCCTCAAAAACCCTGCCAACTCTACGGCTTATTATGGTCGTTTTTGTGAATTGTGCATCTATTGCGACCGATGTTGCCACGTTAAAATGCCATCCGTGTGATACAAAATGTAAATTCCCTGTAATTTGGAGCGATTTTAAGATGACTGTCCCTGCCCCAACCCAAAATAGAACCCAGGCACTGGCCCAGCGTCACAACGCCGTGATGTTCCCGGCCATACACCCTTTTTATGGCGATCAGCCGTTGGCGGTTGATTATGCTAAAGATCAGTATGTGTGGGATGTGGAAGGCCGCCAATACCTGGACTTCTTCGGGGGCGTGTTGACGGTGTCTGTAGGCCACTGCAACGAGGAAGTAACCCAGCGCACCGTTGAGCAGTTCCAAAAGGCCCAGCACACCTCCACGCTGTACATCAACGAGATGATGGTGAAGGCGGCTGAAAAAGTGGTGGAACTAACCCCCGCTGGCCTGAACAAAGTCTACTTTACCAGCAGCGGCACCGAAGCCAACGAAACCGCGATTATGGCGGCCCGCATGTACACCGGACGGCGCGACATCATCGCGCTGCGCCACGCCTACAGTGGCCGCACCATGACCGCGATGAGCGTCACTGCCCACGGGACGTGGCGCTTGGGCGGCGTGGTTGACCCGCACATCAAGCATGTGCGCAACCCGTATGTGTACCGTGCGCCGTTGGGCATGAGCGAGGAAGAACTGGTTGAACTGTGCGTGCAAGACCTGGTCGAATCCATCGCCACCACCACCGACGGCAAGATTGCCGCGTTCATGGCGGAGCCGATTCAGGGTGTGGGCGGCTTTATCACCCCACCTGCGGCGTACTTCCAGCGGATTGTGCCGATTATCCGTGAGGCGGGCGGCGTTTTCATTGCAGATGAGGTGCAAACGGGTTGGGGCCGCACGGGTAATAAGTGGTTCGGCATTGAGCAGTGGGGCGTTGACCCGGACATCATGACGTTTGCAAAGGGCATGGCCAACGGCTCCCCGATTGGCTGCACCGTCGCCACAGACGAGATTGCAGACGCCATGCAAGGGCTGACCTTCGCGACGTTTGGCGGCAACCCGGTGACCATGGCAGCCGCCCTGGCCACAATGGAATACATCGAAGCGCACGACCTGCCCAAAAACGCTGCCGAGCGCGGCGCGGAACTGCGTTCACGGCTAGTGGCAATGCAGGCCAAGCACCCCTTCATCGGGGATGTGCGCGGTATGGGCTTGATGCAGGCGCTTGAAATTGTGGAACCGGGCGAGGACAAAACTCCAGATGCCGCCAAGACCGCCGCGCTGCTCAATGCGTCCCGCGATCATGGGCTGTTGATTGGTAAGGGTGGCCTGTACGGAAATGTGATCCGCATTTCGCCGCACCTCAACGTGACTGCGGAAGACATCGCGAAGGGCTGCGACCTGATTGAGGCGGCCCTGGCCGATATTGCCTAGCCTAGCACTTAACTACTCAGCCCCTCTAGGGCCATTACAAGGTAAGCTTTTAAAAGCGCAGGGACGCTGTCCCCGCACCCCTGCACAGGGTTTGCACCCTGTGAACCCATGTTTTTGCACGCAAAGCGTGCAAAATGGCAAGTTTTTGTCCACTTTTTTCAAAAAGTGGCGGGTTTGGGCAGCGCCCAAGCAACCCGTGTAGGGGTTTATAAGAGCGGGAGGCCTTCCCAGCCCCCACCTGAGTCGTTACCCTAGCACTTATATCTACGGTGGACGCGTCACGGTGCGCGTCCACCGCCAACGCGCTTAACCAAATACCTGGCTCAGGTCGAACGCTGGCCCCTCCACGCAGGCCAGCTTGTACGCATCCCCCACCTTGACCATACACGCCTCACATGCCCCCACCCCGCACGGCGTCACGGATTGGAAGACGCCGTTCAGGTAATACTTGCTCACATCGGCGCGGCGCTGCCGGAACAGCGCATACAACTGCTCGAAGTAGGCGAGTTCGTCGCTGGGTGGCACTACGGCAAATACCTGATCGGCCCAGCCTATGGTAATTACCTGATTCGGCCACGACAGCGGCTCAGCCGGGTTGTCTCCGCGCACAATCTCGACCTCCGGCGGCAGGTGATTCGTCGGGTAGTCGGTTGCGCTGCCCAACAGGGCCACCGTTACACTCACTTTTTGCCCCAACAGCGCTGGAATCGCCATCAGCAGCGGGAAGGGCGGCGCGTTATACGCTAGCAGCAGCACATTGCGCAGCGTGCGCCGGTAGGCAAACGGCTGGCCGATTGGCCCCACCACGTCAATAACATCGCCGGGTTCAAAGCGCTCACTGGTGCGCACTTCCACGGTGAGCAGCTTGCGGCTAATGTGGGTGGGGTACCACGCGCTGCGCAGGTAAGGGTGCCACGCCCGCTCCGTGCGCATGACTTTAGGCCGCGCCAGCAAACACTGCCCCGGCTGCATGGCAAACAGCGTCTCTGCAATGGCCAGTTGCAGTTCCTGGTAGCCGCGCCCCAATAACCGGACGCGCTGTACCAACGCCTGCGATTCCCTCGTCATGTGTGCCACTCCCGTCTGCTTATCATCGTCGCGCCGTCTGGTAGAATGCGTATACTCAACGGAAACTATACCCCTGGAAGCCCCATGCAACCACTCATTATCTTTGGTACCAAACCACGCACCACCACCGTCGACAAAGGCAAGTTTTACTGTCCCAATTGCAGTGTGGAAAAAGGCGACCAGCGCCAATACGAACGCAAAAAGGTGCGCAACTACTTCAGCCTGTACTTCGTCCCGGTGATCCCGCTAGGCGCGGGGCAGGAATTTATCGAGTGCCAGTTCTGCGAGAATGCATGGCAACCGGATGTACTCGACATGGTGTTCAAGCCCAAGCGCCGCATCGCCCCACTGGCTGACCAGCTCAACACGCTAGAGCAGCGCCTGCGCGACGGGACTCCCGTCGAATATGCCGTGGCTGACCTGACCGCCGCCGGGTTGGATCGGGATGTGGCCCTGCAAAACGTGCAGCGCGTCATTGGCGATACGCGCAAACACTGCCCGGACTGTGGCCTGACCTATGCGGACAACGTCGAACAGTGTGCTGAAGACGATACGCCGCTCGTGCATAAGAACAGGAGCGACTAAACGGTGCCAATCACCTTGGAATGGGTGACCGATGACATCCTGATGTGGCATATTACGGGCCATTACGACTTTGAGACGGTTCTTGAATACAACCGCATTGGCAGCAGTGGGGTCGCTGAACGAGCGCCGACGCAGGTTTATGTGTTAGTTGATCTACGCTACAGCGCCCCACCCCCGCGACAGATGGTGTTCGCCAATTTGCGCTATATAACGCGCAGCGGCCCAAGCAACTGGCTTTTCACAATTTTTGTGACGGAGTCAATTTTGGTGACCCGGCTCATTGATATATTTAACCAGATTAACCCGCGCCTAGACCCGAAATTCCTCACTGCGCCGTCACTGAACAGCGCTTACCAACTTATTGAACACCATCGGCAGCGGGCCAGTAACGGCTAGGCACCTGTCCCGCTAGATCGAGAACTCACCGAAGAACCAGTTGCCAGGGGCGGTGGGTTCGTCGCTGGTAAAAAACTGATGCACGGCAACTTCAGCCTCATCTGTGGTGATGTAGCCATCGCGGTTGGCGTCCATGCGCAGGAAGATGTCGGAAATTTCCGACTCATTCACGTTGACGGCCAGCGCAATGTCACGATAGTCGCCGTGGCTGATGCGCCCGTCGCCGTTGGTGTCAATCATATTGATGAGCGTTTTTTCCAGCGGCTTGATGAAGGTGGCGTAATGCACATCATCGCTCAGCGCAAACGTGAAGAACTTGAGCCACTCTTCCTGGTCAATGCGCCCGTCGAAGCTGCTGTCGCTCATCTGGCTGATGCGATCCCACAGGTTCATGATGGCGTTTTCTAAATCCTGGTACGTGCCGGACGTTTCGGTGACGGGGCGGGCGCTGCCCAGGCTAAAAATCAAGTTGCGAAAGTCCTGCCGATCCACATACCCGTTGTAGTTCACGTCGATGAGCTTAAACAGGTGGGTGACTTTGAGGCGTCGAATGGTGGAAAGTCCGCTGGCTGCTGTTGACATTGTATTGTCCCTCGCTGGCTCCATTAACGATAGCTCAAGGATAGCAGAGGCGACAACGGAACGCGAAGGTTTGTTTGTGAAATGTTATTCACGAGGTTGGAAGTTGGTGTAGCGAAGCCTGGGTGAGGTAGTTACTGACCTATTCACAGCGGGCGGGGACGCTGCCCCACCCCTACAGTACATTGCGCGTGTAGGGGCGTCCCAACGTGGACGCCCATGTGCGGCGGTTGCCCATTACTTCCAATTGCCCAACCAGCGTATGTACGTAAAACGACCTGTTATCGCATTAAACAATCGCTCATCCGCCGTCCAGAACTCGCAAGAGAGGCGTTGGGCCAATGCGAGGTATTGGGCATCGTAGGCGCGAGGGCGATTAAATTTCGCCGCGAGTTCATACGCCTCTGTCAGCAGCGCATCATCATCATAAAATGTTACCGGGTAGGCAAGGAGTTTTGCCAACATATCTCGTCCATCATCATGGGGCATCCGCCCTTGATAGACAGCCTTACGAATGACAGCTGTGATTTCTGAGCGAAACAAACGCGGAGCGGCCAGAGGTATTCCAGCCTTGTGCCACGCAGACAGTCTGTTGTGAGCCATCGAATGCAACGGCTCATCGGACAAGCCATAGATGATGAGGATGTTTGCATCTATGACGACCGTCATTCATCCTCACCATCGCGGATGCCGCGCAGAATACCAACCACATCAACAGCCTGCGTTTCCGCATTGGCACCCATCCGCCGTCGGATAGCCTCCACGTCCGATGCCCATGTTTCATAGTCAAACGTGCTGCTACCTGACTGCGGAGTCTTGGAAATGTGCGCTCGCACACGCTGCTGAGCGTCTTCGTCCAGTTCGTTAAACTTATTGATGATTTCTTGTTCAAGGGCATTCATCGTCGTGTTCCTTTCGCGGTCAGGCTGACCTATTCACAGCGGGCGGGGACGCTGCCCCACCCCTACAGTACATTGCGCG
>CAWUJQ010000311.1:0-5643 GCA_963922445.1 uncultured bacterium | reverse complement strand
GTTAAGGGCGGTCATCAGTGCCAGGATGTTGAGGACCAGCACAATTACATAGCGCGATGCAATCAAACTCATGGCGGCCAGCGCGCCAGCAAAGGCACACCCCACCACCAGCGCAACCTGGCTGGTTTGCCCATACAACAGCGACAGCGTCACCAGCGCGCCGCTTAAGGCCAGCGCAATCAGGCGCGGGTAGGGCACGCGGTTGGTTACAAAAAACAACCCCGTCCCGAACAAGGCTGCGCTCAGGTAGCCTGCGGGTAAAATGGCTGCGCGCAGGCCGCCGCGTGTAGTCGCCAGCCCGGTGCCGTCTTCCATCACCTCAAAGCGGATAAATTCGCCGCTGGTGAGGATGGCCGCCAACCCGTGCCCAGACTCGTGGACAAACGTCACGAACAGCCGGAATGGGTACAGCGCAAAGCCCAGGGCCGGGATGTTCCACACAATGAACACCACAACCAGTGCAATCAGCGACATGCTCAGCGCCCGCCGCCGAAAAAGCTGCCAGTCTACAAACATTTATCTGCGCCTTCGGTGTACAATGGCTCCCTTTGATCGCACCACCAGAATAACACAACAACCAAGCGAGAGGATTTATCGTTGTCTGAAGATTTACTTCGTTTTGGAACCGTCGGCTCTCCGCAAACCACCCCCGGCACGGGTACCCCGGCGGCCATTGCCCACATCCGCGAATTGGGGCTGGATCACTTAGAAATTGCCTGGACGCGCAGCGTGCGCGTGGGCGATGAAATACTGGCGGAAATCAAAGCAGCGGCGGAAGAACACGACGTCAGCCTGAGTGTACACGCGCCCTACTTCATCAACCTGAACAGCCAAACCGACGAAAAGATGCAAAAAAGCGATGAGCGCCTGCTGGCCGCTGCCCGCGCCGGGTACAAGTGCGGCGCGCGCGATATTGTGTTTCACCCCGGCAGCTATCACAGCCAACCGCCAGATGTCGTCTACCCGATTGTGTGCAAGCAGCTTGCTCACCTGCAAAGCATCCTGCGTGACGAAGGCACAGTCGTCACGCTGCGGCCAGAGACGATGGGCAAGCAGGCTGTGTTCGGCACGCTGGATGAAGCCCTGCGCCTGAGCAATGATGTGGACGGGGTGCTGCCCTGCATTGACTGGGCGCACCTGTATGCACGCACGGGCAACGGCGGCTTTAACACCCGTGATGAGTTCCGGGCGGCGCTGGACAAAATCGGTGCGGTGCTGGGCGACGACGCCTACAAGCAGGTTCACTTTCACATGAGCGGCATCAGTTACACCAAAAAGGGAGAAAAGTCGCACATCCCGCTGTTTGAGTGCGAGCAGCACTATGCCGACCTGTTCGAGCTGTTTGTGGAGTACGAACTGGCCGGAACCATCGGCATCGAAGCGCCAGAGCCGTTCCACACGGCAGACGCGTTGACGTTACAAGCCATTTACCGTTACTACCGTGACGAAAAAGCAGGTAAAGCGCAGCCCAAACGCCACGCCAAGGACGGTCAGGCTTAATCGGGCAGGATGTAGCTAATGTCGTCGGGCACGGGCGTCAGCAGATAGACGTCCGTGTAACGCGACCAGGCCACCGCCCGCCCCGGCGCATAGCCCAGGTCAATCCACAGGCGTGTATCGCGGGGGGCGTCCGTTTCTGCAACCATCGCCACGCCGTAACCCGATATATAAACCTCTGTGTCCAGCGGAATGAGGGTGGGGTCAACGCGCACCACGCCTGCGGCACCGTCGCCCGTTTCATAGCGGGTGGCAAACAGGCGAATCTTCCGCCAGTAGGTGCGCGTGCCCTGCGGTGTGGCAATGTCACGGATGACCACGTCCGTGCCGTAGGCAATCACCCGTTCCTTTGGCTCCCGGATGAGCGTGGCCCGCTCTTCTTCCTGGCTGATGGGCACGCCATTTTCATAGCGCACCCGCACATCTCGCCGCCGGATGCCCGGTTCACCGGGCTGTAACAGGCGAATCTGGTCGAGTTCTAGCTGCGGGTCGGCCTCGGCAATCATGCCAAAGGGCACCGGCTCAATCGTGCTTTCGACCGCTTCATGCACCCGAATCACGCGCACGGTCATATCGCGGCGCACGGGGCTGTTTTCATTGGGAATGCTGTAGTCCATCCCCAGCAGCGCGATGCCTGCATCAGCCAGCAAGCCCGCAACATCGGGGCTAAGTGTGCGTGTTTCGATGGTCGCGCCGTCCACAACGACCCGTGCAGCAACGGCGCGCTGGATGGTCACGGTCAGGTCATCGCTGACGGGTGTACTGGCATCCGGTACAACCGAATCGGCCAAATAGACGGTGATGCCCGCCCCATACAGGGCTTCTCCGACGGTGGGGCCGGTTGTGCGCACCGTCCGCCGCGTGTCACCGTCAATGACGGTTATATCGACCGCCCGGTAAACTTGAATCTGGTTGATGTTCGCCGCCCAATCGGTCAGGGCACGCTCCCGCAGGGCAAAGGGAATGCCGTTAATCACGATGGTGTCATCTGGAGAAAGCGTGACCCCTGCTGCGTTGAGTACATCGGTGGGGCGGGTGTGGGTCGTGCGCACAATGCGCGTCTGCCCATCCGCCTGAACGGACACAGGCCGCGCGCGGTCTAGCGCCACTTGTAGCCCGTCAAGTACCGGCGTGTCCAGGTCAACCGATACGGCGTCACCATCTTGCAGGGTAATGTCCATGTCGTCCAGCAAATCGCCAACGGTGTACGCATTGGTATCTAAGTCAATCACCCGGCCATCGACAATAACGGTCGCCGTCGTTGTGTCCATCAGTTGCAAAATGTAAGCCAGCACGATGACGCTCCCGCTAAAAGCCACCACTGCCGCGACGATAAGCCCGGCCACCAGGCGGCGTGGTGTGAGGTGACGACGATGCACCCGCCAGCGTAACCGGGTGTGTGTGTCTGTGAGGTGGGGGTTTGCGTCAGCCATGAGTGAGATGCGCTTGTTTGAGGGGAAACCAGCGGGGGTTGTCTGCTTGGGTAGGCACCCGGCAACCCGCAACACCCACAACGAACCTTATTGCTGCTGCCGCTAGGCCCTGACACGTTCGGATCGAGCAAGTTCGCGGGGCCGAATGCACACCCAAATCGGCAATCTCCGCTGGTTATTAACTTGCATTCTAGGCACGGGGCGGAGGGATGTCAATGGTGCTGGTTACTCTGGGGGTGGTTCGGCACGCACAACAGTATTCACGGCCAACACGAAGCGCTTCCACGCGACCCGTTCGTCTGCCAACAGTTGCCGCCCGTCATCCGTCAATTGGTAGTAGCGCCGGTTGCTTGGGCCGTCTACTGGGGGCATCTCTTCGATTAAGCCCTCTTCGCGCATTTTACCCAACGTGGGGTAGAGTGTGCCTTCGGTGAAGTGAAGCACGCCGTTTGATAAATCGTGAATGGTTTGCCGAATTCGGTAGCCGTGGCTCGGCTCCCGATCCAAAATGGCCAGAATGAGAAAACGCAGACTACCCTTTATATCCATAGCTTTTCCGGTGTAATGTCGTAAGCGGACGTCATAGTAGCCTAGGGCAAAAAAATTTGCAAAGATTCCGGAAAACGCTCAGACATAATACATAGGACACAGAGGTAACAACTGTATTGATAAGCACAGCATCCGCTTTGGATGCTACAATGCGCACAGTCGGGACATCATCAAGGGACAAAGCAGCTATGTGGAAGCGAATTGGTGCGGTGGTCGTAAGCATTACCGTGAGTGCGTTGTTCTTGTGGTTAGCATTGCGTGGCATCCAAATTGGTGAGGTGTGGGCCGAGATTCAACAGGCGAACATGGGCTGGATCGCGCTAAGCCTGGTGGTTGGCATGTTGAGCATCTACACGCGGGCCATCCGCTGGCAGGGCCTGGTAGACTTTAAGGTGAATCAGCGGCAGGCGTTTTACATCGTCGGTGTGATGTTCATGCTCAATCTGTTCTTCCGGCTGGGCGAGGTGGCGCGCACGGTGCTAGCCCGCCGCGAACGCATCCCGGTTGTCACGGCGGCAACAAGCATCGTAGTGGAGCGCCTGCTCGATACGGTGTTGGTGCTGGTGGTGCTGCTGATTGTGGTGAGCCGCGTGCCCGATATGCCGCCGGAAGTGGCGGCGAATGTGTCTCGCATTGCGCCTGTGTTTGCCGCGCTTAGCGTTGTGGCCTTCGTCACGCTGATTGTGCTGGCGCGTTACCCCAAATTTGCCCACCGTATGATGCACATTTTTATCGACCGCATCCCGCTGCTTAAACGGTTCCCCCTGGATGACCTGCTGGATCATCTGCTGCAAGGGCTAAAGCCGCTCGTCGAGTGGCGCAGCGCGGCTCATGCCCTCGGCTGGACGCTGATCTCCTGGCTGCTTTCCTGGGTGGTATTTGTGGTGGTGCAGTTGGCCTTTGCCGATACAACCGACGTGGTGTTGCAGTCGAGCCTGGGCATGTCTTTGGCTTCGTTTAGCGTTGCGCTGCCATCAGTGGGCGCTATCGGCCCGTTTGAGGCGGCGATGATATTGGCAGGGCAGGCTTTTGGAGAGCCGGAGACGATCGCGTTGGCTATTGGGGTGGTCGTCCATTTGGTGACGATCATTGTGTACGTGGTCAGCGGGCTGTGGGGGTCTATCGGGTTGGGGGTGGCCCTGACGGACATCATGCAGCAGCCCGACGCAGCGCCCGCCAACGTAGACGGCGTGGCCGTCTCCTCGGAGTCTGGCGATTAGGATGCGCATCACGTGGGTGGAGTGGCTGTGGGTGACGGTGTTCGCTGTCGTCGTGATGGCGCTAACGATGATGCCCTATGCAAGCGGCTTTACGAACCAAACGCCGCAGCAGCGCTACAGCGGCTTTGTGCTGGGCGTGGACGACGGCCACAGCTACATTGCCAAGCTGCGCTATGGGCTGGCGGGCAACTGGCGCTTTTCCCTGATGTACACCGCTGAGCCGCACGCCGCCGCCCCACTCACGTACTGGTCGTATCTGGTACCCGGTCAGGCGGCACGCTTGTTTGCAACCCCCACCCAACCCGACCTGTACGCAGCGCTCGTTACCTACTTCCACGCGATGCGGCTGCTGTTTGGCGGGCTGCTCATCCTGATGCTGTACCGCTTCATCGCCCTTTACATAGACGTATTCCCTCACCGCCTGTATGCGCTGGCGCTGGTCACGTTGGGTGGTGGCCTGGGTTGGCTGTTGCTGCTGCCCCGCTTTGATGCCACCCCCCCGGAGTGGTACATCCCAGAGGGCTTTACGTTTATGCTGCTGCTCACGCTGCCGCATCTCGCGTTGGCGCGCTTGACGCTGCTTGGCGGCTTTGTGGCGCTGTTTGCCTCTGCGGGTGACAGGCGTTATGCGCTGCTGGCGGGTGCATTATGGCTGATGACCACGCTATGGGTGCCGTTTTACCTTGCCGTGATTTACGCGGTGCTGGGCGTGTGGGGCGTGCTGCTGTGGGTGCGGCGGCGTACCTTTCCCCTTGATGCGTTTGTCCGGGCGGTGATGGCCGCGCTGGTGCCGCTGCCGTTGTTTTTGTTTTTGCTGTGGGTCTTCCAGACGAACCCGGCGATGGCGCAGTGGGGCGCTCAGAACAACCTGCCTGCCCCGCCGCCGCTGCATTATGTGCTGGCATACGCGCCGTTTTTGATCGGCGGGGCGTTCGGCGTGGGGC
>CAWUJQ010000310.1:0-5648 GCA_963922445.1 uncultured bacterium | reverse complement strand
CAGCGTGGGCGTGCCCGTCGCAACCCGGCGCAGCGGGCGCAAATCGACGCGGCACTGCGCAACATGCAGCTCAGTGAGGGTTTGGCAAACGCCGTTGGGTTGTAAATCAGCGGGGGTAGGGGCACCCCTGGGTGCCCCTGTTAATATATCGCGTTACTCTGCGAAGCCTACACTACGGAAGTCTGTGCGACCGGGGAAGGTGTGCATGTCTAGGCCAGTGACGTTTTCGGCATAAGCGCCTACCACTGGACGGAAGTAGACGATGATGACTGGCCCTTCTTCGAAGAAGATTTCGCTAATCTGGTTGTAGATGCCAGCGCGGGCTTCAATGTCAGACGTGGTTGCAGCGTCGGCTGCCAGCGCGTCCAGTTCTTCATTCGACCACTGCGCCTCGTTGAAGATAGCACCCGTTGTGTAAGCCACGCTCAGGTACTCCTGCGCGACCGGGCGTTCACCCCATGCCGTCATGCCCAACTGAGCGCCCAGCCAGTTGTTTTCGCCCTCAGCATAGTAGACGTTTTCTGGCACGACCTGCAAGTCCACGTCAATGCACGCCTGGCTCCACATATCCTGAGCAAACACAGCCACCTGCGGGTACTCGAATGTGTCGCCTACAAAGAACGGCACTTCGACGCGAGCTTCGCCGCCGACTTCTGTGATGAAGCCGTTGTCTGTACCATCAGCCAGCACCTCGGCAATTAAGGCACAAGCTTGCTCAGGGTCGTAGGGGCGGTTTTCCTGCGGGTTATAGAACGGGCCATAAAACGGGCCAAAGGGATCGTTGTTCGCCACGGTGCCCGCGCCATCCAGCGCGTCCAGGTTGAGCAGTTCACGATCTGTGGCAAACTTAAACGCCTGCCGGATGCGAACATCCTCACCAATGGCGCCTTCGTCGGTGCGCAGGCGGATAATCGGGTGGGTGTTGGTCGCCTTAGATACCGCCACAAGGCCTTCAGCCGCGTTTAAGTCGGGCTGCAAGTCACTCGGCACCTTGATGATGAAATCCAGGGAACCGCTGCGCAGGGCGTTCAACTGCGATTGGTCGTCGTCGAAGAAAATTAAGTCGATGCCGTCCAGCACGGGCACGCCTTCATCCCAATAATTTTCGTTAGCCTCGAAGATAGCACTCTCGTCAACGTTGTACTCCGTTAGCACGAACGGGCCAGTGCCATTGAAGTTCGCCAGCGGGTCGTCGCCCTCTGCGAGTGTGTTCACATCGGTGGCACCGTCTTGCACGATGGCGCTAAAGCGTGAGGCCACACCAAACAGGAAGTCGGCATTGGGGGCGTCGAGGGTGAACTCCACCGTGAAGTCGTCAACAGCCGCGACCGACCATGTCGGCTCTAGAATCGCGTTGCCTTCGTCGTCCTCACCGACCTGTTCCTGGCCCAGCAAGCCCACAATCGAGGAGCCGCTTTCGACAAGGCGGTTGAAGGTGTACACCACATCAGCACTGGTGAACAGGCTGCCATCATGGAAGGTCACGCCTTCACGCAGGTTGAGTGTAACCGTCAGGCCGTCTTCACTGACGGACCAATCCGTTGCCAGCCTTGGCGCGAGTTCGCCGTCGGCGGTGATGTCAATCAGGTACTCGTACTGAAGCTGGTTGAACATCACTTCAGGGTCGTTGGCCCCTAGGGCGGGGTCAATCGTGGTGAGCTTACGTAAGCCGACCTGAAGCACATTGCCGTCAGATTGGGCACCTACTGAGCTGAATACAAGCGCCAGCGACAGGAGTGCGGCTGCAATCGTCCCGGTTATGCTTTTCATTATACGTTTGTCTCCTTGGAGATTTATGAATGGAAAGGGGTAATATTTGCTACGCCTACAAGTATGACGTGCGAAGCGCGAATATGCTACCCTTTGTCTTTACGTTCACGTAGCGTTCACGAACGTAGGGGTAAACTTGGCAACGGTTCATATATAGGTTTAACGAACGCTGCGGTTGTTTGCAGCTTCTAACCCACCCTAACCAACTTTTATCAGTCCGTGCCTTCACGCGCCACTTATCCGGGCTATTATTGCAAGGCAATGTAACAAATAGGTGAGGGGAAGCAACAAGAATGAAACGTCTGCTCAAGCGTCCGGCACAAATTGCGGCCATCCTGGTCGTGATGATCGTGGTTAGCATCCTATCGACGGGGGCAGCCGTGCGCGGCACCCAAAACTTCAACTTGAGCTGCACCGGCTTCGAGAGTAATGGTGGGCGTGTCATCCTCAACCGGGACAACACGGGTAACGGGGCCGAGCGCATCGCACTGCTGGCCACAGACGGCTTCGGCAATGTGATCTACGGCCCGGTCATCGAAACTCTGCCCATTGGCACCAGCCTGGACTACCCACGCGGGCTGTTTGAAAGCTGGTCTGCACAGCCCAAGGCGAACCCGCTCTTCTTTACCATCACCAGTGAGGCGGGCAACGGCTTCGCCCGTGAGACGGTCTATCGCCGTCAGGGAGACTGCCGCGACCTGCTCAACAGCGGCCTCACATTAACGGACAACGCCCCCGCCGACGAGCCGCCCGCCGTCAGCATTACGGACGCAATCGGCAATGAGGCCACCGACGACCCGGTAGACGCCCGCGACATTGCTGACCTGTTTGGCTTGCAAGGGACGGGTGTGGTGAATACGGGCCGCCTCAACGTGCGCAGCGGTGACGGCATTCAGTATCGCAGTTTGGGCGTGGTCACGCGGAGCGAAGAGGTGTTCATTATCGGGCGCAACGAGGCTGCGACGTGGTGGTATGTGGAATATGGGCCGGAGCGAGGTTGGGTCAGCGCCGACTTCATCATTTTGCGGGGCGATTTGCAGTACGAGGGCGCATTCACCGCGCTAGAAGACGACGCTATCCCACGCGGCGAGCGGGTGTTCCCGCGTTTTATCTTCTACCAGGACTACCCCGTCTATGCCCAGCCAGATAGCACAACGACCGAGGTGTGCGTGATGCCAGGGAACATCGAATACAACGTGTTGGGCCGCACCGCAGACTTCAACTGGTACAAGCTGCAAGTGACGTGCAACGGCGCTCCGTTGACGGGGTGGGCGCAGGCGCGGTTGGGTGCGCTGCGTCAGTACGGCCAGCCCGTGGACGTGGTGGAATAATGGTGTAGGGGCGTGCAACGGCACGCCCACAATGCGCAATGTCACATACCCACATTACCTGTAGGGGCGTGCAACGGCGCGCCAGCAGAGAGGTTACCGCTACATCTCCAAATAGTCCCGGAGTTGGCGGCTGCGCGTGGGGTGACGCAGTTTGCGCAGCGCCTTCGCCTCAATCTGCCGGATGCGCTCACGGGTGACGCCGAAGTAGCGCCCTACCTCTTCGAGCGTGTTGTCCTGGCCATCAATCAAGCCGAAGCGCATCTCCAGCACCTCGCGCTCACGGTCGCTCAACACGCCCAGTGCGCTGCGCAACTGCTCCTTGAGCAATTGCTTACTGGCGGCGTCCACCGGGCCGGGGAGCTTGTCGTCCTCGATGAAGTCACCAAGCTGGCTGGTCGCGTCCTGGCCGATGGGCATTTCCAGGCTCATCGGCTCCTGGGATATGCGCATCACCTTGCGGACTTTTTGCGCGGCGCGGCGCAGCTTGCGTTGCAGGTTCGGGTCGAGTTCTTGCCCGTCCTTTTGCAACTGCTTGATCTGCGCAATGTCTTCTTCTTCCAGGAAGTCCATTTCTAGCGCGACTTGCTCCGGGTTGGGTTCCGCGCCCAGCTTTTGGATGAGGTCACGTTGGGCGCGCATCAGCCGGTTGATCGTTTCCACCATGTGTACCGGAATGCGAATCGTGCGTGCCTGGTCTGCAATTGCACGGCTAATCGCCTGACGAATCCACCACGTGGCATAGGTGCTGAATTTGTAGCCCTTGGTGTGGTCGAACTTAGTCACCGCCCGCAGCAGGCCAATGTTACCCTCTTGAATCAGGTCAAGGAAGTTGATGCCGCGCCCCATGTAGCGCTTGGCCACACTCACCACCAGGCGCAGGTTGGCCCGCGTCAGGGCTTCGGTGGCTTCTTGCGCGTTGAAGTCCACACGCTGGTATAGGTCTTGCAGTTGTTCGTCGCGGTCGTCGTAGTTTTCTAGCTTTTCACAGAACTGCTCAACGGGCAGCAGTTCCTCGCACTCCTGGTAGTAGCCACGCACGCGCAGTTGCACATCAAACGGCATCAGGTAAATACCCTGGAACACGTCGAACAGGCGGCGGGCCAGTTCCGTCCAGTTTTCGTCGCGGCCCCAGTCGTTTTGGCGCAGGTACTGGCGCACATAGCTGTCGCTGTCCACGTTCCAGTTCTCAAACACCACCTGCGCCTCGTCCACGATGCCGCGCAGGTCGGGTGGGGGGGTGTCATAATCAGCGGCAATACGCGTGACGTCCACCCAGTTCGCACAGATGTGTTCCGCAATGCCTTTGGCTGTCCCTGTGGGAGCAGGCAGCGGCAGCGACTCAATCACCTCACCGTCTTCGTTTTTGACGGTCGAAAGGCGGTCAATCGTCTGCTCAATCAGGCGCTCTGCCGCAATCATCGTACTCAGCCACATCTCCTGGTTGGAGTTCAGCAGCGGCACCTGACCGATTTCTTTGAGGTACTGGCGCACGGGGTCATCCGACGGGGCCAAGGTCATCTCGACGGCGTCGTAGTCGTCCTCCTCCTCCTCGTCGTCGTCCAGGTCGCCGTTATCGCTTTCGATCAGATCACCGGACTCGTTGCGAATGCGCAGCGAACCGTCGTAATCGGACTCTTCCGATCCCATGTCATCATCGTCGAACTCGTCTTCGGTTTCGACATCCGTCTGTATTGGCTCATCTTTGGGGGTGCGTTTTTTCGCCATGTGTCTCTGCGTTGGGTTCCAAGCGGGAGAGTTCCTGAATTATGACAGGATTTTTAGCGCTGCAACAGGGAGTGTTTACCCGTGAGTATAACAACTTAATAAAGGCGCGCCACTTGATGCGCCGCCAATTCCAGGGCGTGGGCAGCCTGAGCCAGTTTGTCAATCTGGCTGGCGCAAGCGTCGGCCTGCTGCGGGTCGCCGTCTTGATACGCGTTCTTTTGCACGAGGCGCAGTTCTTCGCGTTCACGCATCAGGCGTTTGCCGCGCAGACGCATGGCCTGGGCAATCACGTCTACTTGCGGGTCAATAATGACGCCCGCCCGCTGAATTTTAGCCATCACGCGATCCAGGTCACCGCGTGCGACGGCTGCGGGGTCTTCGAGCTTAGCCTGCATCCGGTCTTCCATGACCATTTCCAGGGCGGGATATAGGCTCTCGTCGGTATGCCCGACCATATACGCCACGACTTCCATATCGTCCTGTTCCAGCGCGTCGATAAACGTACTCATCAGCACACGCATTTCCGTGCGGCTGAAGTCGTCCGGGCTGAAGGGCGCGAGTGCGCTCTTGAGGAGATGGTCGTTGTCTGTCGCCACTTCGCGCAGCTTGCCATTCACCCGGTAGTAGGCATTGGGATGATTCAATAGCCCGTGCAGCAGGTGCGCTTCCAGGCGGGTATCGGCATTGGCCGTCTGTTGGGGTGGGCGCTTGGGTGTGGGCTGCGCCTGCCGGACGTCCATATCCGGCGGTAGGTCAGGCTGCGGGGCGGCTTCATCTGATGCGGGTAATGGCGGCGGCTCGTCGCCAAAGTCGGTTCGGGGC
>CAWUJQ010000309.1:0-5676 GCA_963922445.1 uncultured bacterium | reverse complement strand
ACGGCGGGCGTGCCGCTGCTGCGGTCGAGTTCGGCCAACATGCGCTTGGCCTCTTGATTGTTTGGATTGATGATCTGCACATTCTCCAGGCAGATGCGCTTTTCCTCAATATCGTCTACAGCGGATGCCAACCACAGCCAGGCCTCTTCGTTTTGCTCATCAAGTTCGGTCGCCCGGAGTAGCAACTGCTGCGCTTCGGAGCGGTTGCCCTCGCGCAGGGCACGCTTGCCCTGTTCGATCATAGCTGGGACGTTTGCTGACATGGTTGGGTGTCCTCAATTCGATGCTGTTGCCACAAGTACACTGTTCATCATAGCATGGACGCGGCAGCACGGCCAAATCATGATGATTGCTGTTGCAGCCACTTGGTGCGGTTGGCGGCGCGGGCCACCTTGCCGCTGGACGTTTTGATGAGCCAGCCCGCATCAACCAGCGTCACATAGCTCACGCTGACGGTAGACTGGCGGGTGACCTGCTGGCGCACAGCCTTTTTGATGCGCTGATGGGCGTCTGGGTCGGCTTCGGTAATTTCGGCCACGACGGCTAGCAGTTCAGTGCCCTCGCGCTCGTCCGGCACGCCAAATACCACCGCCCGTCCCGGCTTGATGCCTTCTACTGTGTTGACAATCGCTTCAATGTCCTGCGGGAAGACGTTTTTGCCCGCGTTGATAATCAAATCCTTTTTGCGGCCCACTACATAGACCTCACCCTTGGCGATGTAGCCCATGTCGCCAGTGCGGTACCAGCCGTTTGCCGTGAAGGGGTTGAGGTCGGGGCGTTTGTAGTACTCAGTAAGTATACTATCGCTGGTGACGGCCAATTCGCCCACCTGCCGCTCCGGTAGCTTGGCTCCGTTGCCATCCAATGTGTGAACCTGCACATTGCGAATGGGTGGCCCGCACGATACCTGCACGAGCGCGTTAGGGGTGCCGGGTTCCACCGGGGCGGCGACCTGCTGTTCTTCAAGCTGGCGGCGGTCGATCACGTCAAGGTGGGGGCGGGTGCCAGGTGGTGTTTGGGTCACGGCGAAGGTGTTTTCTGCCATCGCATAGCTGACCGCGAGCATCTGTGAGTGTGCCCCGTAGTCCGCGAATTTATCGGCAAATAGCTGGTGGCTCTCGTGATAGACCGGCTCCGAGCAGTTGATGAACATGCGCATGGTACTGAGGTCAACGCCGTCTAGGTCACGGGCACGGACGCGCCGGGCCATGTGGTTGTAGGCGAAGTTGGGCAGCCAGCACAGCGTGCCGTTGTAATCTGTGATAGCGCGCAGCAGCATGGCCGGGTGGCTTACCCAGTCAAACGGGGACATCAACACGAGCGGTACACCTCGTACCAGTGGCAGCAGGAACCCGGCAATCAGGCCCATGTCGTGATACAGCGGCAGCCAACTGACGATGACATCGCGCTCGGTTAGGGCGATGGCTTCGCTGTAGGCCGTAAGCTGATTAAGTACGGCCTGATGCGACAGGGCGACGCCTTTTTGTAAGCCCGTGGTGCCACTGGAGTGCTGCAAAAAGGCAATTTCAGTGGGGTTGGGGTCAGCATTGGTGACGGGATGTTCGTCATCACGAAGCAAATCGGCATCAGTGTAGACCGGGCACGGCACCACGTCACGCAAAGTCGGCGCAAACTCCGTTGTTGAAATCACCGCCTTGACGCCTGAATTGGTCACGAGTTCGGCCATGTTGCGCGTGTACACATCCGGGTCAAGTTTTTCGGTCAGCGTCGGGAACATGGACGGAATGGTGTGGGGTGTGAGCATCGCTGCCCAAAACAGATAGATGCTTTCCAGGCTTTGGGTATGCGCGATCACGATGAGGTTTTGTTCACCGGGGGCGGGTGCAGCCGCCAGTCCGCGTGCGACGAGGCCGTGCTGGTAGCGCTGCACCTGCTGGAAAAATGTGCGCCACGTCACGGTGATTGGGTCGGCGTCGGTCGCAACATAGGTGATGGCTGTGGCATCACTGTTTTGCCGCTCCAATAGGGGTTGCAGCAGTGTTATGGGTTGGGTGCTGTCGGTCATTGCAAGTCTCGCATCACCCGTGCCACCATCAAGTCGAGCGTGTCCATCTTTTCCACGGTCAGGTCGGGGTCAGGGATGTAGACGCCGAACTCATCTTCGACGTAGACGCCCAGGTCAGCCAGTGAAAAGGAGTCCATCAGGCCCCCGGTGACGACCCCTTCGTCATCGGCTAGGTTGTAGTCCGGGTCGCGGATAAGTTCGTGGGTGATGTAAGTGCGGATTTTCTCGCGGATGGTGTTTTCGTCCATAGGGTGGGTTCCTTGTTAGTCTGTGGTGGTCAATTTGAGAATCTCGTCAAGCAGTTGGTCACTAAACTCAGCGGCGGCCTGTGCGTTGAGGTGCAGCGGCGTATCTGTAAAGTCGCTCGCAGGCATCACATCCCACAAGTCGGCATAGCGCCACTCTGACGCAGCGGCGCGGTCAGCCAGCAGCGTGCGATAACTGTCATAGGCCCAGCGTGGGTAAAAGCTGTTGTAGTGCAGGTCGCTGTTGTCGCCGTCTGCAACATAGATTGGCTCGTTGATGATGAGGAGCGGTACGTCGCCCGTGATTTGCTCTGCCGCAGCAATGAGGTCAAGATTCAGGTCGTCAGCGGTGAGGTTGGTGGGATCATCGAAGCCTGCCCACGTCACATCCTCGCTGAAATCGTTGTCCAGCGGCTCATCTGGCAGTTCTGCAATGTGATCCACGCGCAGCAGTGCCCAGGGTACACCATAGAGTTGCAGCCGTAGGTGTGTACTCAGCCGCTCACGCTGCGTGTAGAGCGTACCTGTGTTGACTGGTGGAATCAGGTCATCGTCGTCCAGGGTAATGTCCAGCGCGTGACGGTCGATAAGCGCTTGGGCAAGCTCTGGGTTGTTATTCACAAGGGCGTGGTTGCGCTGGAATCGCGGTTGGAATGTGCGCAGCGTCACGAGCCACACCACCCGGTCAGGCTGATAGTGCATGGCCTCTTGCAGGATGAGCAGGTCTTTAAGGCCCGATGTTTGCTGATAGGCCAGGTTATACGCAACGACCTGACGGCCATCCGTCAGGGTAGTGCCGCTGCGCGTGATAGTAGCAGCGTAGGTTTCATCCGGTTGGAGCAAGAAGCCCCATGTGGCGCTGTCCCCAATCAGTACGACGCGGTATTCATCCGCAGGTGGGGCGGGGTTGCGGGCGATTTTGTGCGAGGCGAACAGGGCGGGTAGGTCGTAGGTTGTTTGAGCAAATAGGCCGCGCTCCCCGATGGCGAAGCGCTCGCGGCCAGGAACGACGCGGTTATGCCACGATAGTTGGCTGACGGCATCCGGCGGCACCAGGGCAAAAGCAAAGTTGCACAGGGCCACCAATACGATGGTTTTGGCAACCACGCGAGTGATGAAAGCCCAGGATATGCTCAATTGACTACCCTCACGTTTCGCCCTCTGTTGTGCTGTAGTCAATGACAATCTCAAGCAGTTGATCGGTGAGGGGTTCCACTGCTTCTGGCGCAATGTGTATGGGCGAGTTTGTAAATTGGTGCCGAGGCACGGCGTCCCATAAGTCAACGTAGTTCCAATCGTTGGCATCGGCAAACTCAAACATAATTTGCCGATAATTATCGTACACCCAGCGTGGATACTGTCTATTGTAGTGTACGTCGCTGTTTTCGCCTGTGCTAATTTGAATCGGCTCATTGATGATGATTACCGGAACCGGGCTTGCTCTTTGGACGATGGCATTTGCCACATTGTCAAAATAATGATCCTGATTGATGTCACCGGGTTGGTAGTTGATGTAGGTCGGATTCGCCGAGAAGTCGTTTGGTAGTGGTGAATAGGCGATGTTTACATCATGGTCAGTGCCGCTTAGCGTGTAGTAGAAGCCGAGCAGTTGCAAATTCAATGCGTTGCCTAATGCCTCCGCTTGTGGGAAGAGCGTGTGCATCCACATCGGCTGGGATTGTTGCGGGTTGGCGATGGTGCCAGACGGGTGCGTGTGTAGGTCGTAGCGTTCTACCAGAGCATTTATTTGTGGCTGGTTGGCTTGCAGCAGTTCGTTGCGATTAAACTCATGGTCAAAAAGCGTATGATGGGTGACCATCCACAGAACCATATCCGGTTCATATTGCATGGCATAGTCAAGTATCGCCAGGTCTTTGAGGGCATTTGGCCTGAGGTTCGCCAGGTTGTAGGCTGTGATTTGCCTCCCGTCGGAAGTGAAGGCATGGCGTTGGTCGAGTGCGGCGGCCAGCGTCTTTTGCGGTGGAATTAGGAATCCCCACGCCGCTGAATCTCCAAGTATAAAGACGCGATATTCTGAATCCGGTTTGTCCGTCACCTGCGAAATAACATGGGAGTTGAACAGAGCGGTTAAGCTTTGGGATGTGCTACTGACCTCACGTGGAAAACGAACGCGACCAGGGAAAACGCTGTTGTAAAGCGAAAAGCTATTTATTGCGTCAGGTGGAACCAGCAAATAAGCAATGTTGCAAATAGCAAGGACGGCCATTGTTTTAGCCAGCACCCGCCCTAAAAATCCCCAGGTGTACGTGGTATCTGTTAGCCACTTCCACATTAGCGCACCCCGAATAGCTGGCCGAACACCGTCAACGACATGCGGAAGTCTGGCAGGGCAAACCACACCCAGCCCAGCACCACAAAGTGAAACGTCACAAACCACCCGGCAAACTCGACTGCCCGCAGCTGTCCCGGATAGTCCTTGAGGCTGCGATACCATTTGCGGGTGCGGTCGGTATACAGCTTATGCACGAACAACCCTAGCCCGTGCCACACACCCCAGATGAAAAAGTTCCAGGTGACACCGTGCCATAGCCCTATCGTCAGCATAGTCGCTAGTTGCGATACCAGCACAATCAGCGTAGGCGACGGTTTGGGTTTGCGGCGCAGCAGCCCGCGTGACAGCGGCGAGAAGACGTAAAAGCGCGCCCAATTGCTCAGCGTGATGTGCCAGCTTTGCCAGAAAGACGTGATGTCCGTTTTGAGGTAGGGACGGTTGAAGTTTTCTGGCAGGGTAATGCCAAACAGAATGCCGATGCCAATGGCAATATCCGTGTAGCCGCTGAAGTCGAAAAACAGGCGGAACGCATAACCGTACAGCAGCAGCCACGCAGCCCAGGTTGTGTCAATAAACGGAGCGGTTTGGGTGCTGAGCGTCAGGCCAAGCGCGAGGCTGTCTGCAATCACGAACTTTTTGAATAGGCCAACTGCAATACGTCTGGTGGCAATGGTTAGACGGGTTGGGTCGAAGCGGGGCAGCGTGGGTAGGGCCATCATATCCTGCTGAAAGCGCTCCGCCCGGTCAATTGGGCCAGCAATGAACGCAGGGGTAAACACAACATAGGTGATGTAGTCGCGCAGCGAGAGTGCGGGCAGAATGCCCGTTTGCCGGTCACGCAGCGTGTGAATCAGCCGAAATGCGACATAAGAAAAGCCGAGCCAGCTTAAGTCCGTCGCGGGATTGGCGACGGAGGCGTCTTGGCCAGTGAGAAGGCGGCCCAGACCACTCACCCCGGTAATGAGCGGGTTCGTTTTGATGATGATGAACACCACCACAAAGAACACAATCCACAGCGTGAGCGTTTGTCTGTGCTGACGGTAAGCCGTGCGCCCCCAGGCGATGGCTGGCACCTGCACCGCAGCAAGGCCGATGGCCACCCATAAGGGATT
>CAWUJQ010000308.1:0-5678 GCA_963922445.1 uncultured bacterium | reverse complement strand
AAGCCTTGGAAGATGCTGAACGTGTTTATTCCGTACCTGTCGATACAAACCGTTATTTGCGCTCAAGATGGATTACGGAGAATGAATAGTGAGCGACCCAGCAAACACAACTATCGCGATGTAAGTAAGCCTGCAAGATGAACGGCCTGTAGCGTATGGTACGGAATCTGTTTGGCCGTTTGCTGGACCTGTAATCCCCAGCGGTTTTCCATACGCCTGCCCCCGTCTCTATACGTTTTTTACATTCGGCTTGCCACACACCCTGTGATGCGTACAATCTAATAGCCCCGCTTGGAACTGCTCACCGTGCGGGCCAACACACTTATTGACCACACGACGGAAAGATGTGCTGCCATGGCTGAGGGGCTTTTTGATGGACGCTACCGCTACGATTACATCTACCCCCGTGGGCGCAGCGGAGAAACGCTCCGCGCCTACGACACGCAGGCCAATGACCGCCCGGTAGTCATCAAGCGCCCTGCCCCCAACGATGCCCCGCCCATTCGCGGCGGCCAGGAAGTGAGCATTATCAACGAACGGGATGCCTTGCGCCGCCTGACAGGGCACCCCGTGCTGACCGAACTGCTGGGTGAAGGGCACTATCTCGTCGGTGGCACGTCGCACCAGTACATTGTCATGGAGCGGGCCACGGGCACCATCATTGAGGAAGAGGTGCTGCAACTGGCCGAGAGCGGCGAACGGCTGCCGCTTTTAGAAACGCTCGTTGTCGTGGATCAACTGCTGGACTTGCTGGACACCGCCCACCGCCGCAAGATCATCTATAACGACGTAGACGCCAAACACCTGTTCTGGCAGCGTGAAAACCACCGCCTCAAGGTGATTGACTGGGGCAACGCGGTTCACATGGACGAAGAAACCCAGCCCGGTACCGTCAACGAGCAGTCCGATGTGTACCAGACGGGCGAACTGCTCTACTTCATTTTGAGTGGTGGCGGGCGAGCTGAGGTGCCGCGTGACGCCCCCGTCGCGTGGAAGGTGAACTTTGGCCGTGATATTGAGCGCATTCCGGCTGAACTGGTGCGTGTGGTGAGTATTGCCCTGCATCCCAATACAAATGTGCGCTACCGCACCATTCACGAGCTGCGCCGTGAACTGGAAAAAGTGCGGCGGCCCCTGGAAGAGGAGCGCAATCAAGTGCTGTCGCGGGTGAACAACCAACTGCGGCGCACCCTCAGTAAAGACGAACTCTATGACCTGGAACGGGTGCTGCAACCCGTGCTGCAATCGGACCCCGGCTATCCGCCGGTGCAGGAGACGTTAGCCGAGGTAGCCAGCCGCCTGGACGACCTGCAAATCAGTTCTGACCTGGATGTCGCTAAAATCTACTTGGAAAGCGGCAATTGGGAGAGTGGCGCCGATGTTTTAGGTGATTTGCGGGGGCGCGCTCGTGGGGACATGCGCCAGACGGCCCGCTTGCTGTTCGACTGGTCGATGCTGCTGCTGGAAAACGAAAACGTGCCCGCGTCAGACGCGACGATGACCGCGATTCAACAAGTGTTTGACGGTCAGGTTGGCACCGCTGCCCGTGACCTCGTCAAAGCGGAAGCGCCCGACCCGGCCACGCACCGTATTCACATGCGGCTGGCAGAGCGGGTGACATCGGCTGTGCCGGAGGTGGTGCTGTTGCGTCCGAATTTGTTTCGGTTAGCCGAGGCGCTGGCCAACCTGGACGGCACGGATGGCGTGCATTTGGGTGAACAGCGCGAACTCATTGACGAGATCAACCGAATGCTGGACGCGCCCGTGCGCGAGGCCGAAGACGAGCCAGTGAGTTTGATTCACCTGCGTGATGTGTACCGGGGCATTGTAGACAGGCTAACTGCACTAACCACGCTCATGGAGGCGGTGAACATTGGGTGGGGCGAACGACGCCTGCCGTTGTCTTCATTGGAGCGTGCCCGCAACGCAGCGATGGCCCTGGCAGACAACATGCACATCGTTGGCAAGCAGGCCGCCAGCACCCCGCGTGAGGCGATGGCCGCCCTGGATAACAGCCGCGATATTGACCCCACCAATGACACCTGGGCCATCGTCGCGGAGTTGCTCAACGACCTATACCGCATTCTCGAATCCTGTCAGACATATATCCCCGTTGCTGACGGCTCCGATTTGTCTACATGGCTCAAGCGCACCCACAGCCAACTGGTACCGTTTACAGAGCGGCTGTTCGATGAGATGTTGGCGGGGATGGTGCAGGGGTTAACCAGTGCCAGTGAGCAGTGGGACGCCTACGACAGCCTGACGCTGGGGGGCAACCGCGTGGGCACGGGGCTGGCGCTGAGTTCGGCAGGCAACGCTGTGACCACGCTAAGCCCGTCGCTGGCCAACTGGCTGAACCAACTGCGCACCGTTATCAAAAATGCAGACTACATTGAGCGCCATGCGCTGACGGGCGGCCTGGGGCGCGCCCTTGCGGACGGATGGGCGGCCTTCGACAAGGGAAATTTGGCCGATGCTGAGCGGTTGGCACTGCAAGCAGAGCAGGTCGCCCGGACGGAGTTACATAACTTCCTGGTGGGGCGCTTCAAAATGCTGGTGGAGGTGCTGCGCGTTTGGATTGAGCGCAAGGGCTACCTTAGCCTGGATCGCACTGAGGCCGCGCTGGTAAAAGTCAGTGAGATGTACACGGACGAGGAAAACATCGTTCGGGAGCGGTTTAACAAGCAAATGCCCACTCGCGAAACCTACCTTAAGGCGATGGGGAAGGGGCTGGTAGAAACCTACGCGCTGCACAGTTCGGCGGCGCAGCGCGTGCTGTTTGTCGATTATGTGCTGCAAGGCGCGATTGACGCCCACGAAGAAGCGTTCGAGGACACCGCATTCTGGGAACAAGCGGCAATCCGTGCCCTGGAACCGCACGGGGCCGATCATGTGGGGGTGAAGACGCTGCGTGAACTGGTTGAGCGGCGCAAGGGGCTGCTGGAAGTGCAAGCCATCTTCAACCAAATTCAAGGCGTGGCGGCGATTGAGAAATTGGGGGCCACCCGCAAACAAGTTGAAGGGCACCCACAGGCGAAGCTGGTCGGCGAGGCCATCCGCAGTTTGCGTGAGGTTGAGGCTGCACTGCCGGAGTGGGCCAATGCAGAGTTCCGCACGGCAGGGATGAAGTTGGAAAACGCAGCCAAAGCGGTGCAAGACACCGAAAAGACGGCCAACGTTGACTTAAGCCAGTACCGTGAGTGGTTAAATGGGATCGGCGCAACTGCCGCTGAACTGCATACCCTGCGCCGTGCCCTGCGGGACGCCATTGACGCACGGCCCGACCAGCCCACGCCAGAACTGGCGTCGCTGCATCAGCGCATGGTAGAAGAAACCGAGCGAGTGGTGGGTGGGGAGTACGCCGCGACGTTGGCGGTGTGGCGGGATACGTATTGGGCGTTTGTTGATGTCATCAATGACCAGGAGATGCGCCGCAGCGCCAAGCTCACTGCCATGAACGACCTGTTCCGGGCGATGTTTATTGACCGGCATCCGGCCTATCCGCTCTATCGCCACTGGTACGACCTGATTGAGCGCGCCCCGGAGTTCCCCGCCCCGCTAACAGATGAGCCGCAGCCGCGCATGGCCGAAGAAGACGAAAGCCTCTCGCCCGAAGAAGCCGTCCCGCAGGATGAGTTAGCTGCGTCTGTATCCGAATCGTCGTCGCGGGCGCGCCGATCAAGTGGGCCAATGACTTATGTTGTGGGCGGGTTGATGGTGGTGGCCCTGTTGCTGGCCGGTTGGTTTGTGATGACGAGTGTGTTTGACATCGGTGCTGGCAGCGGCGCGGGCGGGGATGCCACGGAAGCGGTCACCGAGGATGTGGTGGCAGTGGCCCTGGCCCGTACCGAACCTGTCACGGAAGAGGTCGCGGCGTCGGTTAGCGTTGTGGTGACGGGAGCCGTCACTGAAACGGAGACGGCCACGGCCACAGAAGCCGAGCCACTGGCCACAGCAACGGGGGCAGACACGGCTACCGCTACGCCATCGGACACACCCACCGAGACGACCACACCCACAATAACGGCTACGTCCACAGCATCGGTGACGCCAACCGAGACGCCAAGCCCCACGCCTGCGCTGCCCCCTGGCGGCCTGACCGGAGAGGTGGACGCGCTCAATGTGTTGGAGCGGCTGCCGATGGAAAATGCGGGCGCTATCTTCTGGGATGCCGAGCGGGTGCAAATTGAGCCGGAACACTGGCGCTTGGGCACGGGGTCAACTACGCCCCAGGAAGTGTATGTGTTTGGCCCACCTTCAGATGTATTTGCGGACTACTTTGGTAGCGATGCTGATGAGCGGATGCTGGTTGCTGAAGCAGAAATTGTGCTGGTGACGTTCAACCCTGACTTGCTTGGCAGCGACAGTGTTTACTTTGGGGCAGTCCTGACCCCGGCAGGCAGTGCAGACCCGCTGGCAGGCGGGGCCGGGATGCACATTGACGTGGTGCAGCCCGGTGTACTCAATGTGGGCACGCGGGAGGCCAACACCGTCACAACGGTTTTGCAGCGGTCGGTAGGCGCGGTGATTGTGCGGGTGCGCCTGGAACGGCTGCCTGACGGCACCGTGCGCAGCTTCCTCAACGGGGAAGAAGTGGGCGCGCCTGTGCGTCCGGCGGGCAGCGTGGATGTGTCGTCGCCTGTTGTGCCCGCCATCTATGTGAAGGACGGCGGGGTGGTGCTGCACATCACGGAGTGGACGTTAACGCTGCAATAGTAGGCCGTCCGATACGCCACCATTCACGTATAATCAATCTACGATTAGAACGTTTGAACAAGTGTGGCGCGCATGACAAAAACGGACAACTTCGACAAGGTTGAGGTGGCTTCGGCGGCGGAACTGCGGGCGTGGCTGGAAGCCAATCACGAGCAGGATGCCAGTGTGTGGCTGGTGACGTACAAAAAACACATCGCGGATAGGTACGTCTCCACGGAAGAGATACTAGACGAGGTGCTGTGCTTCGGCTGGATTGATGGCATCCGGCGCAAACTGGACGACGACCGCACCATGCAGTTGATCGCGCCGCGTAAGGCGCAGCACTGGGCCAAAAGCTACAAAGACCGCGTGGCCAAGCTAGAAAAACAGGGGCGGATGCATCCGGCGGGGCTGAAGGCAGTTGAAGAATCGAAGCAGAACGGCCTGTGGAACTTCATGGACGATGTAGACGCGCTCATCATCCCGGAGGACTTTGCCGAGGCGCTGACGGCTCACCACCCCGGCTTAGAGAACTTCGAGGCGTCCGCGCCGTCGTATCGGCGTAATGTGTTGCGCTGGATCAAGCTGGCCAAGACGAACGCAACCCGCGCCAAACGCATCCAAAAGGCGGCGGTGTTCGCTGCGAAAGACGAAAAGCTCCCGCAGATGTAACGGTGACGCTGTTCCCGGCGCTTGTACACACTGCTGCAGCACATTCATTAAGGTGGAATGGCAACCGGATAGCGCAGCGGTCAGGTGGAAACGAGGCACCTGACCGCTGCTATCTTGCTATGTGGTACCAATGTGAGGACTACTCTTCGTCGTCGCCGTCGTCCTCATCCTCGTCGTCGCTATCGTCCTCATCCTCGTCGTCGCTATCGTCCTCATCCTCGTCATCGAAGTCCTCGTCATTGAAGTCCTCGTCATTGAAGTCCTCGTCATCGAAGTCCTCGTCATTGAAGTCCTCGTCATTGAAGTCCTCG
>CAWUJQ010000307.1:0-5707 GCA_963922445.1 uncultured bacterium | reverse complement strand
CATGACGAGCAGTGCGCCCTTGGGTGGCAGCGCGCCATAGCGCTTGACCGTGCCGTCGGGCTGCGGTAGGGCTGGCCCCAGCCGCACTTCCCCATTTTCGCTGTCGATGGTGTAGTGGCGGTCGTTGGCGTTGGAGGTTGAAAAGTCGCTTACTTCCGTCCAGCGCTGTTCGCGGCCATCGCCCAGGCGCACGATGAGGTATTCATCGGCGGTGCGGGTGGCGACGGGGGTATTTTCCAGGTAGAACACCTGCCCCGGCGTGCCGTCAGAGCGGCCCAGCACCTCGTTGACGGTGCGGGTGACGTTGGTGCAGGCGGCGGTACCACCCCAACTGGTGACTTCCAGACGATTGAGTGTCGGGCTAATCTCGTAGCGGCTTTCCGTGTCGCCTGCGTCATAGCGCAAGCGCACCCAATAGGCATTGATATCGTTGCGGGCGGTGCGCCGTAGCTGCGGCAGGTGAACCCGAATCAAGCCCTGCTGGTTGAGGCCGCGTGTTTCGTCGGTGTCTACATCCAGTGGAATCCAGTTGGTGTCCAGGCCGCTGCCCAGCACTTCCCAGATGTAGGGCGGGTTCGAGGGGTCAATACCAGCACCTTCTGAGTCCTGCACGCCGAATTCAAAGCCGAGCAAGTGGTTGCTTAAATCCTGCTCAAAGCCAAAGTAAATGGCATCATCAAACTTGGGCGGCTCGGAACCGAAAACCTTGATAGCCTCAAAGCCAGCCTCAATGCCAGAAACGGGGTGCGCGTTGTAGTAGCGGGAGCCGTCTTCATCTTCGTAGTTGGTGAGCAGGTAGGCCAGCTCTGGCACTTGGATGGTCATTGGCCCGTCGGTAGAAAACACAATGGACGGGTCGGTTTCGGTGCGGGTGGTGGCCACTTCAATGTCACCGGGGATGACTATCGGGATGTTTTGCGGCGCACTCAGCCAAAAGGTGACATCCACCTGCGCGGCGGACGCCTCGTGCAGCTTCATACCGATGAGTTCCATAAACTTGATGTAGTTCTTTTCTGGCACGCGGTTCAGGCGGTAGAGCATGATGTCTGTCATGAAGGCAAACAGCTCGATGAGCGTGATACCGGGGTCGCTAGCGCCGTGGTCTGTCCACTCTGGTGTGTAGAGTGGGATGCGGGCGCGGGCTTCGTCGACTAAGTCCTGATATTCGCGGTCGTCCAGGCGAGGTACTTTTAAAGGCATGGGCGAACCCCCTTAGGATTCGTTGGCGACGTCGATAACGTCGGGATTTAAGTAAAAAGGAAAGACCATACTGCGCGGGTCTGGAAAGTTTTTCAACCGATAAACGATATTGACAATCAACTCGCCCAGGTCTTCTTGGCTGGCTTCAACGCTCACTTGATCCAAGTTGATGCGCGGTTCCCACCGCTCCAGCGCATCGCGCACGTAGCGCTCTGCAATGATAGCGGTTTGTTTGTTGGCCGGGTCAAAGATCAAATCGTGAATTTGGCAGCCGAAGTCCGGGCGCATCAGCCGCTCACCCGGCACCGTGTAAATAATCATGTAAATGGACTGGCGGATGGAGTCGTCTGCACTGACGAGGGCCAGCCGCTTGCGGTCGTTCAGGCGCAGCGGGAATGCGATTGAGCGACCCAGAATGTCGTCGGCGTTGAACATCTGCCGTTACCTCCCTAATGATGGCCCGCGAACGGGCAAAACAAATTTTGCTGGCGGCGGACGCGCAGAAGCATGTCCCTACACAGTAGCCACCCGGATGCGGCTTAGTTGATGGCCACAGCCAGACCCTTGACGGTCATGTTCATGCTGGCTTGCAGGCTCATCGTTGACGATGACTGGACGGACATAGCACTACCCGACTTGACTGTCATAGACCCACCAGCTTGCAGCGTGAGGCTGGCCGTGGCTTTAATGGTAATGTTTTTGCCTTCAATAGAAATATCACCATCGGCTTTGACGTTGTATTTGTCCTTCGATGTAATTTCGATGGTTTTTTTGGCGGTGTCTAGCAACATCTTGGTGTTGGTTTTGGAATCAATGAGTTCGATTTTTTCTTTGCCGCTCTCATCATAGAAGTTGAGTTGGTGACCGGCGCGTGTTTTGAGGCCGCGTACCTCGACCTTACCGTTAGCGACGCTCTTTTTGCCCTTGAGCGGGGAGGCATCTTTTTTGTTGTGTAACCCGCCCATGACGACCGGATAGTTGAAGTCGCCTTGCTCAAACACGACCAACACTTCATCGTTGACTTCGGGCGTCCAAACCAGGCCGCGCGCTGCACCGCCGCCGAGTGTGGCCACCCGTGCCCAATTGGAAACGAGTTCATCGTCTAGCCAGGGGAAGCGCACTTTGACGCGGCCCAAGTCTTCTTTGTCGTTGTTGTTGTCGATGATCGCCGTATACACACCGGGCCAGCGCTGCTGAGCAGAAGACGTTACAGCGGCGTCACCGATTAGATCGCTAAAGAGGCGGGGACGGCTGCCGCTGACGGTGAATTCAATTTGATAGGTGGGCTTGACGGCGGGGTCATAGATGTGTAGGGCCGAGGTGACGATGTATTGGCCGTCGAACATGCCACAGTTCTTAATATCGACCTTGGTGCCGCTGACCATCTCCGGGTCACCCTCAGCCACGCCTGTTGCTTCCATGAAATTGCCGTTGATCTCGTCCAGGATAGCCTGGGCAATGGCCTGGGCGTGGGTGGTGTCTACCACTGGGCGGCGCACTTCGATTTGGGTAGCGGTACTAAACTTGGATTTGGCAATCTCCCCGCCGGACTTTTTGCTTTCAAAGCCTGTGGTGGGATGAACTTTGCTGCTGCTTACTTCGCCCACGACCGCTTCTTTTTTAGCCGGGTCCCAGCCACGTACCGTGACTTTATCTACCTGACCGGCGGCTGATGCCTTCGGGTTGAAGTACATCAGGCTATCGCCCCACTTCAATTCAATGGTGGAGCCGCGTGTGGTAGACGCCTTTTTGAAGTGCAGCGTTGTGTCGTCCACATAAACTTCGTAGCCGTTCACATCGGCCAGGCGATGCAGGAAGCTGAGATCGCTCTCGTTTTGCTGGATGACGTGATCGCGCACAGTTTTGGTCGCATCTGAACTGACGTTGAGCTTGGCGGCCTTGGCCAGGTCGCTAACGATGTCGCTGTCCTTGCGGTTGACGAAGGCTTTTGACTTCGCGCCGCGATTGAGGCGGTGGCTTTTGTCAAAGCCGCGCACGATGTAGTTGAGTACGTAATCTTGTTTGAACTCTGGCTCAATAGCTGTGATCTCGCCTTTGAACAGGCTGACTAACTTGGCAACATCATCCGGGTCGCCGTAAGTGATCTCGATGGGCTTACCAATGGCGAAGACCTTCTTCTCCATTAGCTCCAGGTCATCGTCCTGGAAAATGGCCGTACACATATCTGGCATATAGAAGGACATATCGACTTCAATACGCAGTAGGTACTTCATCCAATCGTCAATGTATTCACCATCAACTTTGATGCCAATATGTTCGACATCAACGCCTTTGGCTTGTGCGGTGTTAACAGCCATAGCAATCGCCTCCTGTGCAGGCTAGGTGAACATAATAAGGCTCATACCAGTGCGAAGTTGGCGCAGGGTGTTGATGCCGTTTTTGCCCATGAGCGTGCGATGGCCTGTGCCACCCATTGCGGCCAACAGGTCGATGCGCATATCCAGCGTGTAGGTAATGGTGCTGCCGGGGGAAAAGCTGGAAGAACTGGTGACGGTGGATTTGTTTTTCTTCGAGTCTTCGTCCTGGTAGTGCAGCAAGGAGATGTTTACTTCACTGCGAAGCGGGGTGCCGTCGTAGTTGAAGAGGGTGAACTTTTCGCTGATTTGGGTGATGACGGCCTCGAAGTATTGGCTGCCCCATGCAAACGCTACAGACGGTGGCCGCCCTTTGTCACTTTTGGCGTTGCGGGTGGAATCGTCAATTTCGACCATCTTCCACAGCTTTTTGGTGAGCTTGGTGACGTCAGTTTCTTCTTCTTGCGTGTCGAAGTGCAGCTTGAGCGACAGAGTACGCGCTTTACCCTTGGTGAACTCCGCGCTTGGCTCATCAATACCCGCCTTACCCTTATCCGACCACTCTATCGACTTGGTGATGGTAAATTCGTAAGGGTTGAACATGAAATCCACCGTGCTGCTTGGGTCACGGGGGTGCAGCAAGTTGTAGATTTTCGCGGGTTGCAACCCACCGCGTGTGAGATTACTGACCATTGTGATGACTCCTTTGCCCGTTGAGGGGCTGTGTTACTGATATCGACTCAACCAGGGTTATGCTTACACAACTGTTTATCTGAGGCCACGGCGTTCGCGGTCGGTGCGCAGGCGATTGCGCAGCTTGCGAAAGACATCGCGGGCGAGGGTTTCCACGTCAACGCCGTCGTCTTCTTCGTTATTCTGAGTATCGGCGTCCATATCGGATGTTGGTTCGGTAGCCCGTTGCACCACTGGCAGGCCCACATCAAAAAGTGACAGCCCTCCCTGCGCTTGTTCCGGTGCGGGTGCCGCTTCTGGCTGACGCTGGACGGTTTGCGTATTGGATGTTGTTTGCTGCTGTGACGATTGCTTGGTCTGTTCGCGGGCATCGGCGGCGTTGTTCATGGCGCGCAAAGCCTGGAACAAGTCCATTTCCTGGCGCGGGGAGTCTGGCTGGATGGGTTCTTCGCCGTCGCGCTGGCGCTGAATGTTGTCAATGGCGCGCAGCAACTGCTGGTCGCTCACGTGCGATCTTACATCGTCTGGCGTGCGCTGGATGGGGTCACCAAATTCGTCGGTTTCCGATACATTGTGAACGAGGCCCATATCCGCGAGGGCGTCGAACAGTGACTGCCCTTGCGGCTGCGGTGCGCTTGCGTCAGCTTCACGCTGGATGGGTTCCCCCTGGTTGGCGTCGTCCGGCAGGTCATTGACCATGCCTATATCGGCCAGCACATCAAACAGCGACCGATCCTGACGCTGGGGTGCGCTGGGGTCGGCTTCGCGCTGGATTGGGCCGTCGGTGTAGCCGCCATCCTGGGGCAGGTCGTTGACTGCGCCCATATCGGCCAGCACATCAAACAGCGACCGATCCTGACGCTGGGGTGCGCTGGGGTCGGCTTCGCGCTGGATTGGGCCGTCGGTGTAAGCCGGGGCTTCGTAGTCACGCTGAACGTCTGCCGGGGACGCGTCGCGGCGGGGTTGTTCACTAAACGTATCGGCCAGGGTATCGAACAGGCGATTGTTGCCGCGTATGGGCGGTGCATCACTCAGGTTTAAATCGTCGTATTGCGGCGCGTCGTGTTCAAACGGCACGCGCTGGATTGGCGGTTCGGCTGCGAGGTCTTCGTAGCCGTCTGGGATGTAAGCTTGCTGTGCCTGACCAAAGTCGTCGTTGGGGTCGAACTCTGACGGTGACGGCTGTGAGTAAACATCATCGAAGATGGCATCCAGGTCAGGGCCGGTGTTTTGTTGGCGTGGGGCGTCGAATGCAGGTGCTGATGACGCATCATGGTCACGCTGCACGGGTGCATCGACATTCACGTCCATTCGCGGCGCGTCGTAGGCATCTGGCGTATCGTAAGCGTAGTCTTCTGCGTTGTTGTAGTCAGTGTACTCGTCATACTCCCGCTGCACGGATGCGTCTACGTTAGTGTCCGCACGCGGCGCGTCGTAGTCGGCAGGCGCGTCATAATCAGCGTACTCGTCGTACTCCCGCTGCACGGGCGCATCGACAT
>CAWUJQ010000306.1:0-5714 GCA_963922445.1 uncultured bacterium | reverse complement strand
ACTCAGCCACACGCGGTCGATGTGGTCGCCGTCGGGATAGGAAACCTGCTGGGAAAAGGCCGCGCCCGTACTCCCATTGACGACCACATCGTAGGTGTCAGCGTCGTAGGGGGCAGGCTGATAGTCCGCTGGCAGTGGGCCGCCTACTCCGTTGATTTCGACAAGCTGGCCCGTGGTGACGACGTTGGTTGTGACGAGCGGCAGTTCACTGCACGGGCCAGCCGTCATGACCGTGGCGCTTTCGAGCCAGCCGTCTGCCTCACCCACAGGCACCCGGTACCACAGCCGGCCATCGACCGTGACTGTGCGGGCTTCTGCATTGATGCGGTTGCCCGGTTGCATCATGCCGAGGGGGGTGTCGCCGCTGCTTGGTGCTGCATAGACGGACGCGCCCGTTTCACCGCCCGCGATTAACTGGCAGGTGCCTGCAATTTCTACTTGCTGGACGCTGCGGGCGGGGATGTTCGCGGCCTCTAGGACAGGGTCTTCGGAGACGGGGGTGGGCGGGGGCATCAGGTCGATAGCGATACTGTCACCAACCGGGGCTTTGGTGGGGGTGTCTGGTACGGGCGTTGCTTCGATCGCGGCCTGGGTACACCCCACTGCCGCGCCAAGAGCCAATAATCCGATTGCAATCGTGCTTCGCCACATATCACACCTCCAAACGCCTACCTGTCATTTGTTTGGAATTGTAAAGGTTCTGTGAAAGGCTAACTTGCCTCCAACAATGCGCTAACCTGACGAATGCCCTACGCTGGTTGCATCTGGCGCGGAATAGGCGGCTGCGATAGGTTAGTTCACATTGATCGCTGCTGATAACGTTCGCTCCATGGCCAAAAAAGTCTTCTCTTCCAAAAACCTGGACGTGAAAACCGTCCTGCAAACGCTGAAAAACCGCAACAGCATCCGCCTGAACCCGCCCGTCACGCAAAACAACAAAGCCGCCTGGGATGCCCTCGTCCACGCGCTGCTCACCCAACAGTGCGATCTGATTGTGCTGATTGTGGATAAAACGGGGAAGCGCTATGAGCGCGTGCGGGGCAAATCGACGCCTGCTAAAATCACGCGGCAGTTAGGTATGGCGGCTGTGGAATATGTGCTGCGCCCGACGGTGGACACGCCGCGTTGGGCCAGCGAATAGCGGCTCAGGTAGACTGCGCGTGGGTGACAGTGCCGTTAAGGTCTTTGGCAGTGGGGTGGCGGTGGATGACGGCTGTTTTGACCAGCAGTAGCTTACCGTTCTGTTTTTTGACCTCCACCAGCAAAACAATTTGGTCTACGGCTTGGACGTGCAGCGTCGTGTGGATATTGAGTTGGTCGTTGGCCTGTACGCCGTCGTAGCACTTTAAGCTCTGCGATAGATAAACATCATGTTGGCCCAAAACGCGCTGCTGAAGGATGCGCGTCGTTAGGGCGGCAACAAACAACCCCCGTCCCATCCCGCCGGGTTCGCTGAGGCCTGCCGCCGTGTTGAACGCGTCAATGTCGGCCTGGGTTACGGTTTGCTGATGCGTTATCGTCAGTTGCAAAGCGCCGTTCAATGCCTATCGCCTTTAGGTGTTTAGCAATATTGCTCTATTTTAGCAAAGGCACTTTAGAGAAGGGTTCAGATGTTGTACAAAACAAATCGCCCTGGTGAGGGGGGCACCAGGGCAATTCGGGGGGAAGGGCATATAAGGTTCTGTATAGAACCTACCAGACTTTCTACTTAAAGGATGCCCCAGGTGCGTGAGCTTAACCTGAACTCAACATTAACAAATAATGATTGCGCCTATAAGTTTGCCATGAATGCTTAAACAACAAAACCGCGCAGCATGGGGGGAACACGCGACGCGGCTTTGCAGAGGGAAGGGCTTGTGGGATGATTTGTCCTCATTAGCCATTATTGTTTCAGTCGCTAAGCAACAGCTAAACCAAGCATGAGTGGGCTATGAGAAGCACAGGCCACCCAACCGATGGCCTATAAGCGACCGAGCAAAACCCACCACAAATAGTTCAGCGGGAGCAAGATCACCAGGGTCACCGCAGCCAGCGCCAACGTAAAGCGAATCGCCTGGCCCATTGGCACCTCTCCAAGGAGGACGCCGACCAGCAGCGGCGCAGCCTGATAGGGGAAGAACACTGTTGAAAAGCCCACCACCTGCATCATCAATACAGACATCAACGGCAAGCCGCTGAGGTCAGCTAACGTGCCAGAAAGCGGCACCATCACGGCGGGCACCGTCGGTACGGTGGCAAACAGCGCGATTAGCATGGCCGTTAGCGTGATGGCGGTGAAGTTCAACAGGTTGCGGTCGGGCATGAGCGGCAGCCAACGTTCGGCCTGTGCTGCGATAATCGCGCTCAACTCCGATTCGGCAATGATGCTGCCCAACGCGATAATGCCTGCTGTGTAAATCAAGGTGGTGTAGCTGATGCGCGTGTTAAAGGTATCTGTGGGGAGAACGCCAACACCCGGCAGCAGCAGCACCACGCCAGCACTGAGGGCTACCCACGCTGGCGCGATCCCATGCAAAAAGTCCGTCACCCACAACCCAAGAACCCCCACCATCACCACGGCTAAGCGCCACTCTGCCGGGGAAACTGCCTCGTCGTCGGCAGTCGCCGCCCCTGCTTGCGTGGGTAATGCTTCGCCAAACAGTGCGACGATCAAACCGAAGATGGCGACAGCCTTCAATGCACCCAATACGGGAAAATGCAGCAGCAAATACGCCCCATACTGCACCACCTCCCCCCACACCGCCTCAATCGTGCCAACCAGCAGCATATTGGGCACGCTGGCGGGCATAATTGTGAAGGCGGGCAGGTGCGTGCTGTAAACCGTCGCCAGGATAATGCCATAACGCCCTTTGGACTGCGCCCCAAAGCCGCAGCCGTCGGCCAGGGCAATCACAATGGGCACCAGTAGCACCACCCGGCCCATTGACGACGGCACTAGGAAACTCAGCCCAATGCCTAATAACACCACACCCCCAATAACCTGCACATAACTGCCCTGAAAGCGCCGGACCATCCGGTTAGCGATGCGGTTAGCCAACCCTGTGTGACGCACCGCCGCCCCAATCACCAGCCCGCCGAACACTAGCCAAAACGCCCCCGATGTAAAGCCGCTAAATGCAAGGTCGGGCGGGACGACGCGAAAAACCATTGCCAGTGCAAAAAAGACCAGCACCGACAGAAACGGCGGAATGGCATTGGTTGCCAGCAGCACCACCAGCAGCATCACCAGGCCAGCCACCTGGGATGTTTGCGGGTTGAGGCTGCCGACCCAGCCCAAAAACACAGCCGCCGCCATCAAAACGCCCAACAGCGCCAACCACTGGGAAGGGTTCAGGTCAAGTCGCTTCACAAGTCGTCTCACTTCAATGGAATTTAATGGCCATACGCTTCCATCACAAACGCTGCTAGGTTATACGGCAAGCGATCTGATTGCTATCGACAACCTGAGGGCCACCCCATGAGCAAAGACTACCTGAACCAACCCGCCACCGCCGTCCGCCGCAGCGACCGCGCCGTGACTGACGAGGCGTGGATGAAAACCATGCTGCATCGCGCCAGCGTGGGCACGCTCGCCACCCAGCACGAGGGCCAGCCGTTTATCAACACAAACCTGTTCTACTACGATGAGGCCGAACACTGCGTCTATGTGCATACGGCCAGCGTGGGCCGCACCCGCGCCAACGTGGAAGCCGCGCCGCAGGTGTGCTTCAGTGTGATGGAGATGGGCCGCCTACTCCCTGCGCCAGAAGCGCTCGAATTTAGTGTGGAATACGCCGGGGTGACGCTGTTCGGGCCGGCGTCCATTGTGGACGACAGCCAGGGCGAAGCGACCACCGCGCTGCAAAAGCTGCTCGACAAATACGCGCCGCACCTGACCCCCGGCGAGGACTATCGCCCGCCTGTGCCAGAAGAACTGAAGCGCACGGCGGTGATTCGGATCGACATCAGCGAGTGGAGCGGCAAGAAAAAAGAGGTTGAGCCGGACTTCGCCGGTGCGTACTGGTACACAGAGCAGCCTATGCTAACGTCTGTGCAGCAGCGGATGGTTGACAACACCTAATCTGGCAGGGTAGGGTTATTGAACGCTGTTCAGTAAAAAGGCCAGGGCATGACTGAGTCCAAACCCACCCAATCGGAGCGCATCAAGAAGGCGTCGCGCAAGCGGCGTGAGCGCCAAAAGGCCGAAACGCGGCAGGCCATCATAGACGCAGCCACGGAGTTGTTCGTCAGCGATGGCTATGCCAACTTCTCACTGCGGCAGGTGGCCGTGCAAATCGGCTATTCACCGGGCACCATCTACCTCTACTTTGAGGACAAAGACGACCTGCTGTTCACGATTGCCGATGAGGGCTTCCAGCGCTTCGGGGCCACGCTCCAGGCGGCAGTGGATGCCACAGACGACATTCAAGAGCAGATCATGGGTATGGGGGAAGCGTACATCAGGTTTGGACTGAACAACCCAGTTCACTACCGCCTGATGTTCATCGAGCGCACAGACTTTATGGTGCGTGAGCATACCGAAGACGACCGCGACACGTGGTATGAAACGTTCCTGATTTTATATCGCACGGTGGAGGTGGGCATCAGTGAAGGGGTCGTTCGGGCAGAGCATGACGCTCAGGCGACGAGTGATGCGTTGTGGGCGGTGTTACACGGCGTGGTTGCCCTGGCGATTGCCATGCCCTACTACGATGACGCACGTATTCAGCGGGCCGCTGCCGAGGTCAAGCGGGCGGTGAGGGCCGGGTTTTTTGTGACCCCGGCCTAGTTATTCCGCAATGTCGGGCAGGTATTCCGGCTCTATGTCCTTGAGCAGGTCGGGCAGCGCCGCCGGGGGATGCTCCCAATACACCGCCCGAATGTAGTTGTCCAGGCTTTCGGCCTGTTCTAGCGCCTGCGCCAGTTCACGCTGCACGTTATCGCTGTTGGCGGCGGCCTCACTCCAAAACAGTTGGAACACCTCCGCGTTTTTAATCGCCTCTAGCATCTCGTCCGTCCAGCCGTTTTCTCCGCGCATTTGCATCAGGTCGCGCATACTGTACATGCCCAGCGCGTCGTACACCCGGCGCAGCCGCTCTGCCAGATACAAATCCTCATTGGCGAAGCTGGCATACACCGCCCGGTACGGCTTGCGCGTGACGCGGCGGGTGGCCTCGCGTGCTTCACGGCTCAGGCCGCGTGCCACATAGACCGATACCGGCACATCTGCCACCACCAGCCCATCTACTGTGAAGGTGAGGTAGCCGTTGGTGGCTTCGTCCAGGTTGGCGTCCATCGCCCGGATTTCAAAGTCAAAGCGGTGCCACGTCCGGTAAAAGCCAATGCTCACACTCTGCGGGTTGAACTGGAAGCCCTTCATGTGCGGCGTCACCGTCACCTGCGCCCCTTCAGGGATGCGGTAGCGGGCACTGCGGTTGCGGTCATAGAGGATTTCGGGCACTTTGTCCACGTCACCGCCCTCGGCGTCTACCGCAATCGAATCCACCGCGTAGCCCATAAACGCATACGCCTTCAGCGGGTGCCACTCATTGGGGAGAAGTTCTTTGGGGTAGTAGGCACTAAAGCGAATGCCCGCACTGCCGTTCCCCGTTTGAATGCCAGAAAGCGCCGGGTCGTCATTGCCCTCACGGCGCATCCCGCCGCTGCTGCCAATCGGACGGCCACCGCCGAAGCGGGCACTACTGCCAAACGGGCTGCCCGTGGAGCGGCTGCTA
>CAWUJQ010000305.1:0-5715 GCA_963922445.1 uncultured bacterium | reverse complement strand
GCCTCCCGGCGAACCGTCTCGTCGGTGTCTTCGAGCATGGTCGCCAGCGGAGCGGCAGCGGCTTCCCCGCCGATATTGCCTAACGCGGTAATCGCCAGCACCCGCACCTTATCGTCTGGGTCGTGCAACGCCTGGACGAGCGCGTCTGCCCCGGCCATCTCCTCAATTTCCCCCAATACCCACACAATGAGCTGCCGGGTTTGGGTGGACTGGGTTGGGCTTTGCAACCCTGCCGCTAAAGCATCAACCGCGTCTACGCCCATTGCCTTGAGGGTATCGAGCGCCGCCTGCCGCTCAGCTTCAGACTCGCTCGCCAGTAATTTAATTTGCACATCTATTCCATCGGCTGACATTTCGTTCAGTCCTAAAGACTTTGAGTTTGAAAGTCCTACGATTTTAGCAAAGAAGTGGCCTCAACGCCTTTAGATGCGCCGCAATGTTGCCGATACAAACTCAAATTAAACGCAAAAGGGCAAAGATATACATCCCCCTAACTTTAGGGGGATGTGGCGAGGCACTTAGTGGCGGTGATTGCCGTTGGTGTGCGGCTCGACAGAGACCGCTTCACCGTCAAGGACGGCGCTTTGTGCGAAGGATTGGTCTGTGGTGTCATCGTCGTCGAATGTCGGCGCTGGCTTGGGGAGCGCCTTAAACCGGAACACATGGAAGCCATACCCGTACAGGCGCACATTCAGGCCACCCTTGACCATGTCAATGCCATTGCGCTCCCACACGTCATCACTCACCACGTCAATCAGGTGCCAGTCGTCGCCCTGCACGCCGCGCCACGCGCCCAAATCAATCACGCCCTCTGCTGGCTGCGCGCTCATGTTTACCACGACCAGGCGGTAGTCGCCGTGCTGTACGTTGCGCCAGCCATGCGCAATCAGGTTGTGGCTGGTAGCGTCATCAGGCCACGCCTGATGAACGTCAAACAAGCGCCACTCACCGTCTGTGTAGATGGGCGAGTTGAGGTCAGCAAACAGCTTCTGATAGAAAATCTTCAGCCCCTCGTTGACGGGTTCGTCGGGGGCGCGGCCAAGCTGCACAGGCAGTTTAACCACGCTGCCCGTCAACTGACCGTCAAACAGCAGCATCCCACCCGGCAGGGTAAACGTAAGGGCAGCCGCTGGCACCTGCCGCTCAATGCCCAGGGTGTCGGCAGCGCGGGGTTCGTCGTGATTTTCCAAAAAGCGGATCATCTTGTCCTGGAAGGCAATATCCGCCAGCAGATGCACCCGGATTTTCTCCGGGTCGCCTTCCACAATGCGGTCATACAGGCGCTTGTCGTAAGTGTAGTCAAAGCCCTGCTGCTGGAGTTCGTACTCCATATCCCAGTAGACCTCGGCGGCAAACACAAAATCCGGGTAGTGATCTTTAATCACCGGGATGATGTCGCGCCAGTATTCGCTGGTGGGCTGCTCTGGCACATAATACGACCACGTCTGTTCAAACACGCGGTTGGTCATCAGCATAGCCATGTCGCAGCGCACGCCGTCGCACTGCTCGGCGATTTCCAGCAGCGTTTCGATCATTAGCTCACGCAGCTCTGTGCTGAACGCATTCAACTGCGCGGTGTCAATCCACGCCGGGAAGTACGGGTCACGGCCCCGGCAGATGTGAATCGTGCGGCCCCACCCGTCTTTCGTGCGGAAGATGCCAAAGTCGTCGCGGCGGTAGTCGCCGGGGGTGGCCTGCACAAACGCATTCGGGAACTGCTGAATCAGCGGGGCGTCCGTGGACATGTGATTGGGCACGAAGTCCAGCATGAGCGCCATGCCCCGCTCTGCCAGCCGCGTTCGCAGGGAGGCCATACCGCGCCGCCCGCCCATTTCGGAATCGACCTCATAGCGGTAGATGGCGTAGGGCGAGCCGCTCACGTCGGCATCGGTCATATCAGGCAGGGCTGGACGATATTCGTGGGTGTAGTTAAGCGCGCTGCGGCGGGCAGCTGGGCTGCGCTGCCACGCGCCCATCATCCAAACGGTGTTGCAACCTGTGCGCTGAACCTCGTCTAGCGCTTCGTCTGGCACATTGCCCAGCGTAATCGTCTTGCGGTAGCGGCGGCTGAGGGCCGTCAGCCACACCCGCGTATTGATTTCGTAGATGGTAGGTTTGTCTGCAATGAAGGGCATTCGAACCTGCTCCTTTAATAGCGTTATCTCCATTGTGAACGCAAACAACCGAAACCACAACAAATGCTTCTGTAAAGACTACGTAAGAGAATCGTTATGGCAGTGTGAATCATCGTAACAAAGAATCTGTTTATGCAATATTCAGGCGAAAACTCACCGTTTTCCCACACCAGCACAAGATGCACCGCAACCCCTCATCGGCTACAATCACCTGAGAACACTGACGACTACTGCTGAAGGACGACACCCTCATGGCCTATCACCTGGAACTGCTGGCGCTGCAATGCCTGAAGAATCAAGAAGTGGACGGCGACGAAATTGTGATCAAGCTGGATGGCAAAACGATTTTCCATTGGGAAGACACCGACTACCGTTGGGCCGCCGAACTCAAGCTGGACGACTGGACGGACTACTACGACTTCCGTAACAACCTGCTGCGCACCAAGGCGGGCAACGTGGAAGTAGAAGAATATAAGGACTTTGGCTTTTTGCTCACCAACCTGACCGAGCCGACAACGGTCGAACTGTGGGAAAGCGACGAAGGCAATCTCTTCCGGCGAGATGACGATAAGCTAGGTACGCTGGTTGTGGACGAACGTAGTGCCAGCCAGCAGGCGCAAACCTATGACTTCACGGCAGAGGGCGCACATTACCGGCTGACGTTTGCCGTGCTGGTGGCAGACTAAGGCATGTACGACGATAGCTACGGAGACGACAAACCCAAGCGCGGTCACGGCAACCGCAAGCGACGGCTTCCCTTCATCTTATTGACCGCCGTGGGGGTGTGCGGCGTTTTGGTGTGCGTGAGCGCTATCGCCTACCTGTTAGTGGAAACGATCACCGTGCGCAGCCGCTATGGGGCAGAACTTGCAGGCATGTGTGATCCGCCCACAGGCGGTGAGGCCAGCCGCGATAACTTCCCGTTTGAGGCGGACGGCGTGAAGTTCCTCATATTAGATGAGGGCTTGCAAATGCGTGACCTGTGGCAGGGGGATTTGCCGGACGATTGGAAGGCGGAAACCGCTGACGAGGTCGATATTGTAATGTGCTTCGATGATGCGTGGGTGGCGCGCACGGCGTGCCCGCTGGCGGATGGCGGCAGCCGGGAGCGCGAGCAGCATGTGGTCGAGTTGGTGCTGCTGAACGCGGACAACGGGCGTCGGATTGCGGACGTAACATTCGAAGGGTCGCTGCCGGGCTGCCCGCAGGACGACGACACGTCACGGCTGCGCGGGGATGAGGTGACGGTCAACGAGTTTGTGATCTGGTTTGAGGATTTTTAGCGCAAAGCAACACAACCGCATCACGGTGGGATGGCACGGCGGCCATCCCCTACAATTCACGGAACGGTAGGGGCGGGGCAACGTCCCCGCCCACGCGCCTTAGCGCAGCGCAGGTGGCAGCAGCACCTTATCAATCACATGCACAACGCCGTTGCTGGCGTCAATGTCTGCGATAATCACGTTGGTGTCCCCGTTGAGCAGCACACCGTTCCCGGCAGCCTGGGCCAACACCGTAGACCCCTGAAGCGTCGGGGCGTTTACGCTGCCCGCGTTGATAATCGCAGACGCCGGAACCTCACCCGGTACGACGTGGTAGGTCAGCACAGTGGTGAGCAGGTCAGTGTTAGAAAGCAGGTCATTTGCAGACAGGCCAAGTTCGTTCAGCAGCGCAGTGAAGGCAGCATCCGTCGGGGCGAAAACGGTCAGTTCCGTGCCGCCGCTGAGGGCATCAACCAGGCCAGCCGCCTGTACAGCCGCGACCAACGTGGTGAAACGGCCATCATTTACAGCGATTTCCACAATGCTCGGCTGAGCAGCAGCCACAGCCGGGGCCGGAGCAGCGCTGGCACCGGTGATGCTCGGCGGCAGCAGCACGTTGTCAATCACATGGATGACGCCGTTGCTCACGTCCAGGTCAGTGATAGCAACCGTAGCCTGGCCGCCGTTGAGCAGCAGGCGGTCGCTGTCAGGGTCAGCCGTGACGATGATGTTCGCGCCGTTGACGGTGGGCGCAGCAAACGGGAAGTCCTGAGCCAGGATGTCGGCGGCCTGGAACTCACCGGGGATGACATGGTAGGTCAGCACGGTGGTCAGCAGGCTGGTATCGGCCAGCAACTGCTCAGCAGATACGCCCAGGTCGCTCAGCAGGGTGTTGAAAGCGCCATCGGTCGGAGCAAAAACAGTGAACTCACCGCCAGACAGGGTATCAACGAGGCCAGCCGCCTGCACAGCAGCGACGAGTGTATTGAAATCAGGGCTGGCAACAGCGGCTTCTACGATGTTGGGCTGCTGGGCGAAAGACGGCACAACGGCCACGGCCATCAGTGCGACGGCGAGCAATAGAGTAGCAAAAGACTTCTTCATGGGTGGTTTTCTCCTCAAGGTAAGGTATTGGTCAGTGTGGCATGGACGCCCATGCCAGGTGTTTCACGCGTGTTGCCTATGCTTTCGTGACTGACTGCATTACAGATGACTTCGTGAGCCGACATTCATGATTGCCTTAGCGTGTGTTATATTGAGGGGGCGATAGGCCCACCTATCACTCAACTAGTGTTTAGAATCGACTGCCAGACCATGACCGAGACTCACCCGGAAGAAACCGCCCTGATTCAGCGCATCATTGACCGGGAGCAGCAAGCGCTCGACGACCTCTACCAAAAATACGGGCGGCTGGTTTACAACATGGCCATGCATGTGTTACAGAACAAAGCCAGTGCAGAAGAAGTCACACAGGATGTGTTCTTTCAGGTGTGGCGGTGGCCAGAGCGCTGGGATGCCAAGCGCGCCCGACTCACAACGTGGCTGCTGGCAATTGCCCGTTACACCGCCATCGACTACCTGCGCCGTGAGCAGCGCCGCCCCAACCTGGAACCGAGCGCGCTAGAAACGCTGCACCACAAACTGCCCGCATATCCCTCGGTGGAAAGCGGCACCCGTGATAACGGCGAAATCATGAAGAAGCTGATGGCGCGCCTACCCAAAGACCAACGCATCCCGATTGTGATGGCGTTTTACCGGGGTATGACGCACGAGGAAATCGCCGGTAAGCTGGGGCTGCCCCTGGGCACAGTCAAGTCACGCATCCGGTTGGGGATGAAAAAGCTGCGTGAAGGCTGGCTCGCAGTAGCCAACGAGGGCGAAAAAGAGCGCGAAACCAACTAGATAGCGTCAGAAATATGTCTAAAGCGTTGACGCTCGTTAAGCTGCGTGCTTAAAATGACTAGCGATCTTATTGTTATGTGGATGTTATGACCAATCACCACTCCCAACCCAACCCACCCACCGCCTGCGAGGAGGTTGCAGACCTCTTAGGGGCGTACAGCATCGGTGCCACCACCCCGGAAGAGACGCGGGCTATTGAAGCGCTGTTGCCAGAATGCCCAGAAGTCGCCGCTGAACTGGCTGAATACGCCGCCGTCACAGACGCCATGCTGCACATGCTGCCCGCCGACGACGCGCCACCCGCCGATCTGATCCGCAAGCTGCCCCTGAACGGCACGCCTAGCCCAACTGAACACCCCACCCCACATCAAACCTGGGACGCGCCCAGCACGCCCAAGCTGGTGCCGATGCCGCAA
>CAWUJQ010000304.1:0-5758 GCA_963922445.1 uncultured bacterium | reverse complement strand
GGCAGGCCCGCGAAACGGTTCTGCGGCCATGTCGCCCCCGGCCCAACCCCCGCCTCGCGGTGACTGTCACGCATGACGGCGGCCAATGCATCGTATTGGGTTGATGTCGCACTCATGTTGAAGTCCCCGCCCACGACGTACGGCAGCGTTTCATCGGCTAACAGCGCGACCAACGCTTCAATTTGGCCGTTGCGCCCGCGCTCGTCATAGCGGGACAGCATATGGGCATAAGGCGACACGTCGTTTTCCACCGGCACGCGCTGCCGCTCACCCAACGGCATCCACAAGTGAACGTTGTACATGGCCACGGTTTGCCCGTTCACGTCAATGTGGACGAACTCGTGGGCGTTGATGCCCGTTTCATCGAGCGTATAACGGTCAGACAGCACAATCGGATAGCGTGACAGAATGGCGTCGCCCCAATAACGGAACTCAGCGGATTGGCTGACCTGATGCGGGTACAGGTCGCGCAGTTCCGGGATGCCGTCCCCGGCCCACTGCGGCGGAATCTCTTGTAACAGCACCACGTCGGCGTTGGTCTCGCTCAGCCAGTCAATTACGTCGGCAGTGCGCGGGTTGTCTCCCCACACATTGAAGGTCACCATTGTGAGGGTTTCAGCTTGCGCATCAACCGCGCCACCACGGGATAAATCACCCGGCAGCCAGTGCCGCGCCAGCCCCACCGCCGCGATCAGCGTTAGCAGCACCGTTACCAGGCGAACGGGACGCTTGCCCACGGCAAACGCCAGCGGCAGCGTCACGAACAGCGGCAGTGGGCTGTAGGCCGCAAAGTTATCCAGGAAGGCAACCAGCCAAAAGCGCCCATCCAGCAGCACGCGCAGCCCCCAATACCCCACCAGCCCGACGTAGTAGGCATATATAACGAGCAGCAGGGTTTGGCGAGCATAGCGCCCCAACTTATTCACGTTTTGGACGGATACAGGTCGTGCAGGGGATGTGATTGTTGTCGTTTCCACACACACTCCAGGGCATCTCAATGCGACTATCATACAAAAGAGACGTGCAATCGCGACAGACGGTTCCCCTACGCCTGCTATAAGGTGGTTGCCACGCTATGCGATCTTTAATAGAATGAACATGATTATGGGTCACCGTTGTGGTTCCCCATACGATTAGGTTCAGAGTCAAGGAGTTTTTATGCAGAAGCGTACATTGTTGTTGTCATTGGTACTTGCGATGGTTTTAGGTGTATTTGGCGCAAGTACGGTCATGGCGCAGGAAGTGCTGACCCCCGAAGAAATTGAAGAGGGGATTCGCCGTTTTACCCAGTTCCGTGATGAAGAAGTCGAATTCAACCGCGTTGTAATCACACGACCGTGCCAGGCTTACTTTGGAGCGGCACGCGACCGCGTTATTGATGGTTTTGTGGTTAATGGCGGGCAGGAATTCCCGATTGATCGCCTGCGCGTTCGCCGCGAATTCGCTGAAGATGGCGTGACAGTGATCGGGTTTACCCCGCTGTGGGCACGGGTGAAGACTAACCGCAAGGAAACTGGTGCCCGTCCGTACTGGTTCAGAATGAATGACGATTGTGCCTTCATCAAGGACGTGCGCGCACAGTAAAGCGTATTTCCCCAGCATTAACGAGGCCAGTGAACCTTCACTGGTTTTGCTTTTCCCCTCACTGCTACAAGCTGGCCGCCTGCCGAAAGTGCGTCAGTGCCCCTAGCTTTAGCGATGGGGGTGTAGACGCACTGGCATCGTACCGCTTCAAGCGGTATGATGCCAAATAGGGGTAACCAGACACCTGACATAGAGAATCACAAAAACGCATGACCCCGCGCAAACTCAACCGTACATACAAATGCAAGTTGTACCGCACCCAAAAGAACCGACATTTGCGGCGACAGGTGACGATTGCAGGGAGCATTCGCAATCACATGATTGCGTTGCAAAAGCGGTACTATCGGTTGACGGGTCAGCATATCAACAAAACCCGAATGCAAGCCCATCTGGCGAAACGGCGCACGGGCAACAAACCCTGGTGGATGGCGCAGTCGGTTCAGCAGCTTGTGGAGCGGGTTGAGGTCGGCTATGACCGCTTCTTTGAGAACTTGAGCGAGGGAAAGCCGCGCAAGGTGGGGCTTCCAAACTTCAAGGCGTCACGCAAGTACCCCTCATTTACGACGTGATGATCTTTGAAACGCTGAATCTGCGCGGGATGCAGTGGATGTGGGGCCGGAAGATCAACGATTTAGCCTTTGCCGACTTCTTGACCAAACTCAATTGGGTTGCCCAGAAGCTGGGCAAACGGGTGCTGCAAATCGACCAGTGGGAGGCCACGAGCAAGACGTGCTCTGCTTGTGGCGAGCAGAAGGCATCACTCGGCTTACATGAACGGGGCTTTGATTGTGAGCATTGCGGACACACCTTGGATCGTGACCACAATGCAGCGCTGAATATCAAACGGGTTGGGACATCGACCTGTAACTGAGGGGACGTTAGACGAGACCTTGCACAACCGCAACCTCGCTTCCCTGCTTGAAGTTAGAATCCCCCGGCTTTAGCCGTGGGGAGTATGTCAAAGTTGCTGTCATCTTATTTAACAATCTAATCCGCCGGCAAGCGCCCCGGCTCAGCGACGGTTAGCTGCCTGGGGGGTTTGCCAATGGGCTTAAAGCCCTGCCCGTAGGCCACATGCCCCTGCCCAATGACTATAAACGCCTGTGGGTCCACTTCATCAATCAGCGCCTTAAACTCCCGCACTTGTGACCGTGAAATTGTGATGTACAGCATAGTGCGGTCTGCGCGGGTGTAGCCGCCCTTCGCCGGAATAATCGTCACGCCACGCTGCAACCGATCCATGATTGCCTGCGTAACCTCATCCGTTTTTTCTGTGATGACGGACACGGTACGAATCACACTCGGCCCTTCCATGACGTAATCCGCCGCGATGCCGCCCAGGAACAACACCACCAGCGCATACAAGGCCGCTTCCACGCCGAAGACCAGCCCCGCCGCTACAATCACAGCCGTATCGGTGTACAAAATCGTGCTGCTGAGCGGCAACCCCAGCCGCCGCTGCAAAATCAGGGACAGGGTAGACGTCCCGCCAAAGTTGGTGCCCGTCCGGTAGACGATGCCCCCGGCCACACCGCCCAAAATGCCGCCAAACAGCGCATTCAAAAAGCGGTCATCCGTGTAGGCCACATCGGGGAAGGCCCCCGCCATGACGTCCACAATGATGCTGAAGGCCGCCACCGCATAGATCGTCCGCACGGTGTTGCGCCAGCCACCGGGCAGCATCCGGTAGCCCATGTACAGGATGGGCACGTTAATCAGCGCGTTGGAAAGGCCCACAGGTATCCCCAGCAGTTCGTTGAGCAGCACTGCCGCCCCGGTCACACCCGACGGCACCACGTCTGCGGGGATGAGAAAGATCACCACGGATGCCGCCCCCAGCGCGGCCCCGGCAGTCAGTTGAATATACTTAAACACGATTTCAATAGCCGATTCCCGATGCAAGGTACACCTCCCTAATTGCTATATGACGGTGAGATGATTGCAAGCTAACGCGATTCCACATAGAAGTTAAGGCCGAATGGTGCATTCGGTTGGCGCTCTTGCACAACGTTTACGTGCGGGCTGGGTTGGCTTTCAATGTTTTGGCAAATCGTTTCATGAATGGGCGGACATACGACCGTTCCGGTCTAGTCCCGCCCCTACAGCGGTGTTTCGTAGGGGAGCACTAGGCGAAGCCGTATGTGTTCCCACCTGCGCCAACAATCTGAAACACACCCTGCGGGCTGGGTTGGCTTTCATAGGATGCGCTTTTGCGTTACGATGACATCTAATTCTGCAAGATAGCCTAACGCAAGGGCAACACCCGTGAACCGACCCTTCATCATCCTATTGGCGTGCCTTTTCGTGTTAAGCAGTGCCACGCTCCATGCACAAGCGCCCTGCCCAGCGGCCCCCCTCGCCAACGGTGCCCCGTCCACCTCACCCGATGGGCGCTACAGCGTCTACTTTGAGTGCTACAGCCCCGACAAAACCGCCTATGCCGTCTACGCGACCGACTTTGAAACGGGCACCACCATCGAACTAGGCGCAACTGCCCCCGACCTCGCCACCGAGAGCATCTTCGCGGCGCGCTGGCTAACCGACACGCAAATCGCGCTGCGCACCGAAACAGGCGGCGGCACCTACAACTGGCGCTCCGTTTATATTGCCGATGCCGCGCAGCCGGGGTCACTGCGTGAGGTAGCCCGCGATTATGTGGCGCGCCCGCGCTACGGCGATGACCCCGCCCGCTACGAGTGGACAGTGGAAGATGGCATCACGGAGGCAATCACCGTCTATCGCTACGATGTGAACGCAGGCGAAACCACGACCTTATATGAAGGGCCGTGCTTGCTGCGCGATGAGCAAAACAACGCGCTAAGCTGCCACATGGCCACCCCGAACAGTAACGATAGCTACACCGACGCCGCCCCGACCCGCCTTATCCTCAATGTGGGGGACAGCGCCCGCGAGATCAAAACCATCGAGGTGCGTGCGCTGCCTTCTGGGGCGCTGCTGTACCGCGTGGATGCCCTGGGTATGGGCTACGCAGAGTGGCTTAGTGCGGACACAGCGGCGGTGTTCAACCTGGCGTTTGACTTTGAGAGCGGCGGCTTTGGCGGGCTGTTCATCCGCTTTGACGACGACAACGGTATTATAGAAGACGAACCGTTTGTGCTGCCCAATGGCGAAGCGCTCACACAGGTTCCATCCTGGCTGGAGGAAGACGCATGACCACAACAAAAACCCTGATGACGCTGGCGGAGTTCGAGGCGTTTATCGACCAACTTGAGCAAGACGGAGCCACTTACGAATACATCGCAGGGGAGCTATTTTTAGTGCCAACAAACCAACTGGCATCCAAGCTTGCCGTTCGTATCCTGGCATTCATCGGGATGTACCTGCTTAAGAACGACATCGGCCACCTCACCGGGGCCGATCACGGCTACGTCATCGGAAGCGAACGCTACGCCCCGGACGTTGGCTATTTGTCTTATGCACGCTATCCCGATACGACAACGGACTGGTTTACGCCCACACCACCGGAGTTCGTGGTTGAGGTCGTGTCATCTGACCGGGCCGACGAGAACAAAAAGCTATCTGTGAAGGTGACAAACTACATGGCGGCGGGTGCAATCGTGTGGGTGGTGCGTCCACAGGAGCGGCATATAGAAGCCCATGCGCCGGGGCAATCGGTTGTCATCTACCGGGACAACGCCGATGTGCTGACTATCGAAAGCGTGCTGCCCGGTTTTGAAATCACCGTTGCGGACGTATTCGCAGTGATGGCCGGGCCGCAAAGTTGAGATTGCCTGTACAATAGCACTCTGACGACGCATGACGAGCCAGCAACAATAACCTATGGATGACAGCGAACTCTTAAATCTGTTTTGGACCGAGGTCAGTGAGTACCTCGATGTCATGAACAAGCAAATCATGGCGCTAGAAATGTCCCAGCAGGACGAAGACGCCGGGGCATTTGTCGAGCGCCTGCGCGAACTGAACCGCGTGGCCCACAGCATGAAGGGCGCGGCGCGGGCGGTAGGTGTGCACGATGTGGAAGTGCTGGGCCACCACATGGAAGAGGTCTTCGAGGCGGCGCTGCGGCGCGGGTTGGCCATCACGCCAGATATTGCCGACCTGCTCTACGATGCGCTTGACCTGGTGCAGCAGGTGGCCGACGGGCAAACCCTGGAGCCAAACACCCTGCAAACCGTGGAAACGCAGCTTGAAC
>CAWUJQ010000303.1:0-5767 GCA_963922445.1 uncultured bacterium | reverse complement strand
CCTGGGCGCGGGCGTGCTAACCGTGTTCAAGCACGCCGACGGTGACTATCGCCTGATTGTCATTCAGCGCTCAGCCCAAACAGCCGATAAGCCCGGTGCCTATCATGTAGCCCCGGCGTTTATCTTTCAGCCGTCCGGCCTGGAATACCCCGCCAGCGAGTGGAGCATCGAGCGGCAGATCAAACGCGAATACCTGGAAGAGCTGTTCAACGTAACGGAAATGGAAGACGGCGGCGTTGACCCGGCCCAGGTTCCAGCAGCGCAAGAACTCGAAGCGATGCTGAGCAGCGGGCAAGCCTCCCTGCACTTCACCGGCTTTTCCATGAACATGATAACCACGCAGGTCTCGTTTTGTGCGCTGCTGCTCATTCACCAGCCGGGCTGGTTTCAAGAGCATATGGGGGCAACCTGGGAGGTGGGCAACTTGCAGGTGCTGCCCTTCGCCACCGATGCCGATGTGCTGGCGCAGTTGCCGCCAGATTTCCCCATCCGGGTGACGCCGAACGGTGCCGCCGCGCTGTGGCTGGGCGTGGATCGCGCTCGCGCATTGTTACGGACAAGTTAAGCGTTCTCATAGTACCTTAGATAGTGTTAATGATGGGATTAATCTATTTCATTTTGTAACGAATTCAGCGTTGTTTCGCGTCCAACTGTTCACCATAATGACTATCATAGGTGTGAGTAGGAAGTTGGATCGAGCATGGCGCAGAGTACGATACTAGTTGTAGAAGATGACCTAACGCTGCTAGAAGGCATCCAAGACATCCTCGAACTGGAACGCTACGAGGTGCTGACCGCTGAGCATGGCGTTGACGCCTTACGCATCCTGGAAAGCGCCACGACGCCGCCTGACCTGATCGTTTCCGACATCATGATGCCGGAGATGGACGGCATCGAGTTCTTAAAAAAAGTGCGCGAAATCGACCGCTTCGTCTATATACCGTTTATCTTTTTGACGGCCAAGGGCGAAAAGGCAGACATCCAACAGGCCAAGCGCCTGGGCGTGGACGACTACGTGGTAAAACCCTTCAGTGCAGACGACATCCTCATTGCCATTGATTCGCGCCTGGAACGTGCCCGCGAGATGAAGCGCATTCAGGCAGGCCGTGAAGACGAACTCAAGCGCAGCATCCTCACCATCCTCAATCACGAGTTCCGCACCCCACTCACGTTTGTCGTCGCCTATTCCGACATGCTAGAAGACCTGAGTGCCGAACAAGCTGACGGCGAAATGCTCACCTTTTTGCAAGGGGTACAAAACGGGGCCAATCGCCTGCAACGCCTGGTGGAAAACTTCATCACGCTGGTGGAACTCGAAACCGGGTCAGCGTCCACGAACTTTGAACACCGTCGCCAGTCGATTGCCAACCTTGAACCGCTACTAGAGGAAGCCCTTGAGCGCAGCCGTGGCCTCATCACACCGACCCGTGAATGCAAGCTGCGGGTTATGCAAAACCTGCCGCCGATTTCCGGTGACGGGAATTATCTGTCGATGGCGGTTGTTCACCTCATTGAAAATGCGTGCAAGTTCTCTCAACCGGGCAGCCCGATTGAGGTAGCGGCCCACCTTGAGGCTGAACACATCGTGATTACCGTGCGTGACCAGGGGCGCGGCATCCCCGAAGATGAATTTGACAACATCTGGAAATCTTTCTATCAAATCAACCGCTCCTATTACGAAGATCAAGGGGCCGGGTCTGGCTTGGCCATCGTCAAGGGCATTTGCGAGCTGCACGGCGGTTATGCCGATGTGGAAAGCACGGTTGGTGAAGGCAGCACGTTCTATATTTATATACCTTTAACACCCCAACCGGCCCTCCAGCAAGGGCAGCTTTAAAACTTCCATGCTATATTAGACGTTATACAGACGACAACACGGTAACCACTAGGAGAGACGCCATAATGAGTTCCCCATCCTTCTTGGATAAGGTAAACACCCTGATTAGCGCCAACTTACACAGCCTCGTAGATCGCGCCCTGGAATCCAACTCCGTTAAGGTGATGGACGAGTACATCCGCCAGGTAGAGCGCAACCTGGACGCGCTCGAAGACAGCACGGCCACCGTCGGCGGTACCGTGCGCACGCTCAAGCGCAAGTACGAGGAATTCGCATCCCAGGCAGAAAAGCTGGACCGCGACATTGACACGCTCATTGTGAAGGGCAAAAACGACCTGGCCGGGGCGGCCCAGGCAGAACTGAACACCAAGCAGCAGCTTGCTCAGGAGTACTATGAGCAGTGGCAAACGCAAGAGGGCCAGTATCAGCAAATGATGCAAATGCGCCTCAAGCTGGAATCCAAGCTCACATCCGTGAAGCAGGAACGGGAGCAGGTACGCGCCCTGATGGAACTGGCCGCTGCCAAGCAGCAAACCCTGAAGACGGTCAAGAGCCTGGACGACATCGTCAAGATGGGCGACACCGACGTCAACCGCATTGCAGAGTCCATCCGCAGCCGCATTGACCAGGAAGACGCCCGCCTGGAAATGGCGACCATGTCGATGTCTGACCAGATTGACGAAGCTGTATCCGGTGGCGAGGTGGAGCGCCAGCTAGAAGAGCGCCGCCGCCGCTTGCTGGGTGGCGAAAGCTAAACCCGGCCAAGCGCAGGTTAAAGTTCATTCAACAACGGGGGGTGCTCATTACACACGGGCAACCCCCGTTTTCTGTTTGGGAACCTTGCGCTATGATTGCACGTACAGTGACTAAGCACGCGTTTAAATGCAACGGAATAGGCTATGTCCGATAACTTTTCGAGTGAAGTCCGGCAGCGCGCCCTGGGTGCGGTGCTGCGCAATGCAGTATTAAGTTGGCAGTCAGCAGTGACGCTGGGCATTACGGCGGGGCTGTACCTGCTCGCGCCAGACACGGCAATCCCCGGTTGGCAGCCGTGGTTCTGGTTGATTGGCGGGGCGGTTGCCGAAGCCGCCTGGATTGTGACCTCCGTGACCGACCCGGTCGCCACGCAGCAGGCGGTTGCCAAAGAGTTTGCGCGCCAGTACGACGTTGGCCGCATCAAAAGCAGCGTCGCCCGCAAACGGCTAGAAAGCGCGCTGGAATATCGCAAAAGCATGACAGAACTCGTGAAGCGGCACGACGGTGCGATGCGCGTGAGCCTGAACCAAACCGTAGAAGATATTGACGACTGGATCGGCCATATGTATGACCTGGCCCTGCACATCGACTCGTTCGAAGGCAACGAACTGGTGATGCGTGACCGTCAGCGTGTGCCAACAGACATTGAGGCCACCAAGCGCCGCATTGAGGTAGAAAGCGACCCCAAAGTGCGCCGCGACCTGGAAAGCAAGCTCGATCAACTGGAACAGCAGCTTGCCAACCTGGATGCAACCGTGAACAGCATCAGGCGTGCCGAAATCCAGCTAGAAAGCACGCTCAGCAGCCTGGGCACCGTCTACGCGCAAATGTCCCTACTCGGCACCAAAGAAGTGGATAGCTCCCGTGCCCAGCGCCTGCGCCTGGAAATCAAAGACGAGGTGGCTGGCCTGCAAGACACCATCGACGCGATGGACGAAGTGCAAAGCCAGCAGCTTCGCTTGCAGGGTTAGCGCTTTTGCTTTTCGTCCAGGCCCAGGTCGGCCCGGTGTTCGTTGACGATGTAGTCGGGCACCAGTTGTTCAAACAGGCGCAGCCCGCCAAGTAAAATGGCAAAGTCGTCCAGCGGGAAGAACGGGATCAGGTCAATGGGCGAGACGATGTAGATAATTACAAAAATGGGCACAGACTTGGCCCACAGCGACACGCGCCCGTCCAGCATGAGCTTATAGGTCAGTTGCAACTGGGTGATAAACGCTTCAATCATGGGGTTGGCTCCGTTTGCGGTTGTGCCTGGATGAATGGGTAGAAAAAGTCTTCAACAATCTGGAAGGCCCGGTCACGCTCAACATCCTGCGTGATGATGTGGCCGCACTGCTCAAAGATGTGCGTTTCTATAGTCTGGCTGTTTGTCTGCGCTTGAATTGCATCAATAGACGCGAGTGACACGCTGTGGTCGTTTTGGGTGTAGAGCAGCGTCATCGGCGTGGTGATGTGGGGCAGCGCGCCCTGGGCCGTCTGGGTTAAGTGCCACAGTTCGGCCAGCGCGCTCACCGACCAGCGGTTATAGTTCGTCCGGCCAATCACCGTTTCGCCCCGGCGTTCCTGCTCCGCGCAGATGGTGTCAATCAACGGGTGATTATCTGCCACATTGACCATACGCCGCAACCACTTCAAATAGCGCGCATAGGCAATCCGGCGCACCCGGAACACAACCGGCGTGGCAATAATCGCCGCTGCGGTGATGTCCGTCGTTTCGTCAGCCGCCAGCAGCAGCGCCAGCAAGCCCCCCATCGAAATGCCCGCCACATACACCTGATCGCACTGGCTGCTGAGGATTTCGTAGCCGTCGCACACGCTGGCGTACCAGTCACGCCAGTGGGCGCGCTGCATATCGAGCGGGTTTGTGCCGTGAGCGGCTAAACGCGGCGTGTACGTCGTCATATCAAGGGCGTCGTGCAGGTGGTCGCCCAACCAGCTAATTTCGGTGGGCGCGGCAGAAAACCCGTGAATGCACAGGCATCCGGCAGTGGTGCTGCCCCGCCGGTAGACGGGTTTAGCCCCAGGGCTGAGGTAGGTTTGCGCGTCAGTCATTCGGCGTACAGCCTCTTGCGTGCATTTGACTTTGTGCGTGTGCCTGGGCACACTAGATATGCCAATCATTGCAAAAATAGGGGCTTTTTCCAAGTTGCGTTTTTACACATGGGGATGGGCCGCGCTGCTGGCCCTGGGTTTGTTGGCCGGGGCCGCCGCTCAGGATGACGCACTCAACCTGCCAGTTGCACTGTATGTACTGCTCAACGACGGGCGCATTGCGCGATACGGCGTGGGGGCAGAAGGCGTGATGGCCGCCTCACCAGACGATGCGTTTATTATCGACTTCGGCGTCGCGCCCGATGGTAACTGGCTGGCCTACCGCACCGAATCTGAATTGGTGATGTACAACATCTGGTCAGGCGAAGGGCGCGTGTTGGACAGTGAACCGGGCTTCCCGCTGCTGCGCGGGCAGGGCGCAACGGTCGCGTGGTCACCGGATGGCAGTCAGGTCGCCTACACAACAGACACGGGGCTGCGCCTGACCACGTTAAACACGGCGGATGGCGTCATCACCGTAGAAGTAGCTAACCCAGTGGCGGAAGCGGGCTTTTACGAACTGCTGTGGTCACCGGATGGCGGCTACCTTGCCGCGATCGGTGAAGAACGCGGCTGGCAGGTGTTCCAGGTGACCGACACCACTACCGAAGCGCTGCTGCAACTGGATGCACGCGCCATGCTGTGGACAGGGCCGGGGCAGATGCTATTTGCACCGGAGGCAGGCGGGTTAGTGCAGCTTGACCTGGCCAGTGGCAATCAAACGGATTTGCTGCCTGCGGGCGTGATCTACAGCCGCCTCGCGGCGCGCCCAACAGGTGAAATCGCCGTCTTCCGCCGTGATCTCGCCAATCCGTTGACAGTGGCGGGCCAGGGCAGCTATGCGCGGGTCAATCCCGCTGCCCGCCGCGAAGACCTCATCGGCGCGGTGCAAATCGAACTCGATGGCCTGCGCTGGACGCCTGATGGTGAGTTCCTGGTTGCGTTTGAGGGCGGCGCGCTGGCGCTGATTAACCCCATCAACGGGGCGGGCTTTACGCTGCCCGTGACGAACGCCGTCGCCTACGATTGGGGCGTGACGCTGCCGCCTGCTGTGGACAGCTTCGCCCTGCCGGACAACCTGTT
>CAWUJQ010000302.1:0-5768 GCA_963922445.1 uncultured bacterium | reverse complement strand
GTATTTGCTCAGCGCCTCGGACAGTGAAAGCTATTCCATGCGGGAACTGCTGGCCCATACCACGCCCGCTCAGCTTGACCAATGGGAGAACTTGGCCCTTGGCTATACCGAGTCCAAAGGCCACCCGGATTTGCTGGCTGCGGTTGCCAACCTATACGCGGACGCCGTTCACACTGACCACATCATCGAAGTGGTGCCAGAAGAGGGCATCTTCATCGCGATGAACACGCTGCTGCAATCTGGCGACCACGTTGTCGTTACAGCTCCGGCCTATCAATCCCTGGCGGAGATTGCCCGTGGCATCGGCTGTGAGGTAACCCCCTGGTACCCGGATTCAACGAACGGCTGGTACTTTGACCCCGATGCGCTGGCCGACCTACTGCGTCCAGAAACGCGCCTGATTGTCGTCAACTTCCCGCACAACCCCACCGGCGCACTGCCAACCCACGACGAATACGCCCGCATCATTGAATTGGCCCGCGAGCGCGGCATCACCGTCTTCTCTGATGAAATGTACCGCTTCTTCGAGTTTGACCCCGCAGATCGGCTGCCGTCTGCATGTGAGGTGTACGAAAACGCGGTCACGTTGTGCGGCCTGTCCAAGTCGTTTGGGCTGCCGGGGCTACGTGTGGGCTGGCTGGCCACCCGCAACACGGACTTTATGGCGCGCTTCCAGCAGTTTAAGGACTACACCACCATTTGCAGCAGCGCGCCGTCGGAGGTGCTGGCAATCATTGCATTGGGTGCCCATGACCAGCTCGCTGCCCGCAACATCGCCATTGCCCAAACGAACCTGGATACACTTGACGCGTTTCTATTTCGTCATAGCGGGCGGCTCAACTGGCATCGCCCCAAAGCCGGGACGATTACCCTGGCCGAGGTCAAGTTGGATGTGGATATTCAACATTTTGCGGACGATCTTGTCGCCAAAGCCGGCGTGATGATTGTGCCCGCCACCATTTTCGATTATCCGGGGTGCTACTTCCGCTTAGGGTTCGGTCGCCGTAACCTGCCAGATACCCTGGCCCAGTTTGAACACTACCTGGAGGCACACACATGAGGCGCAGCAGCAAAGCACGGCTCGTGGCGCTGGTTCTCGTTAATTTGTTTCTGATCGGGCGGGTGGTTGTGCTGTGGGCTAACCGAGACACCAACATCCAGGTTCCCCCCTTGCCCGCAGACCGCATCCTCGTCAGCGAAGATGCCAATGCCGCCACCTGCCGCGAAGCTGTTATCACCGCCATTGACCCGGACGCGGGCCGAGTGGGGGATTCCGCCACGGTTGACTACGACATTGAGCGCATCCAGGCACTGAGCGATGCGCTGCTGGCCGACCACCTACAAACCACTGACCCCGACGATGTCATCAAGACCGAGCCTATCCTAGCCACGTTGCCCCTTTATGAGGGCACCCACCACATCTACGGCACATTGTGGCTGCCCCCCACGCCTGACGGCACCTACAATCGCAGTCAGGGGGCCGTGGCCTATGTGGATGCCGAGAGCGTCACCCCGATCTTCATCTTCACGGGCATTCAGATAGACGACCCCATCACCGGTGAGGGCTGCATCCTGACGCAAACCCGGTCCGTTGATTGGGTGAGCCGCTATCGCACGGCACTGCCCTTTGCCGTGGGTGCGTTGGTGACGGTCATCGGCGTTGGCCTGCTACTGGACTACCGCGACCGGGTCAACAATTTCAAGTTGCACAAACCGGGCTGAATTTGTAATATCGCTGCACAAAAGCAGCGATCAACCATCCACAACCGAAAAGCACACCCTTGAACTACGACGACACCATTATTGCCCCCTCCATTCTCTCGGCTGATTTCACACGCCTGGGCGAACACGTCCAGGAGGCCGAAGCTGCCGGGGCCGGGTGGATTCACATTGACGTGATGGACGGGCGTTTTGTGCCCAACATCACCATGGGGCCGTTGATTGTAGAGGCCGTCCGCCGCATTACGGATTTGCCGCTCGATGTGCATTTGATGATGGTCGAACCCGATCACTTGATTCCCGCGTTTGCCAGTGCCGGGGCCGATCATATCACCGTTCACGTGGAAGCCTGCCGTGACCTGTTTCGCACACTCAACCTCATCAAAGCGCAGGGGTGCAAGGCTGGCGTCGCGCTCAACCCGCACTCACGGGCCGGTGAGCTGTACGAGGTCATGACGATCATTGACCAGGTGACCGTGATGACCGTCAGCCCGGGGTTTGGTGGGCAGAGCTTGATCGAAGAAACGCTGCCAAAAATCGCCCGCCTGCGCGCTATGGCCGGGGACAAGCACAACCCGATGCCCATCGTCTCTGACGGGGGTGTGAACGTGACGACGGCGGCATCCGTGGCGCAGGCCGGGTCAAATGTGTTGGTGGTGGGGTCTGCGTTGTTTAACGACAAACCCATCGTGGAAAACATCAACGCGCTGCGGGCCGCCCTGGGTGAAGCAGACGATTAGCCCGTTTTTACGCAATTTAGAGATTTGGTGCCAACACCCTACAAATAGATGCGTGTTATCAAATTTAGATGCAGTCATTCCGCTAGCAACCGATAGAGTCGCTGGCTCTACCGAGTAAAGGTTAATATTTATGGTACAGGAACAGCAGTTTTCCGGCGCTGAAACCCAAGCCCACCGTCAGGTTTGCGACGGCTACCTGCTCAAGTGGCTGTTTGCCGCTGGGCAGGCGTGGCTAGAACGCAACATGGATCGCGTCAACCAGTTGAACGTCTTCCCCGTGCCGGACGGTGACACAGGCACGAATATGCACCTCACCATGCGCAAAGCCTTTGAAGAAGTCGACACGCTCAGCGACGAGCCGAAAGTCGGCCCGGTGGCGGATGCCGTCTCACGTGGCGCGCTGATGGGCGCTCGTGGCAACTCTGGCGTGATTCTGTCGCAGCTATTGGCCGGGTTCGCCGTTAATCTCAAAGATGAACACACCTTCAACGCGCAGCAGTTTGCAGATGCCTGCGAAGTGGCGGTCGAGTATGCCTACAACGCGGTCGTCAATCCCGTAGAAGGCACCATCCTTACCGTCTCCCGCGAGGGCATTGAAGCGGTTGTCGAACTCGTCAAGAAAGACCCGAACATCCCCCTGCGCGACGCGCTGGAAACACTGGTCGCAGCCTCCAAGGAATCGCTCCAGCGCACCCCAGACCTGCTGCCCGTCCTCAAAGACGCGGGCGTGGTAGATTCCGGTGGGGCGGGCTTCGTCTACATTATTGAAGGGATGCTGCGCTTTTTAGAAGGTGAACCCGTCCGTGACCACGACGCGGTCGATACGCAGGAAACAGGCGCGGCCAACTGGGAAGACGCGCTCGTCCCGGAAGATGAAGAGGGCTACGGCTACGACGTGCAGTTTCTCATTCATGGCAGCGGCATGGACGTAGCCCAGGTGCGGGCAGACATTGACGCAATGGGCTGGTCTACGCTGGTGGTCGGTGACCCCAAGCTGATTAAGGTTCACGTCCACGTCCATAACCCGGCAGAGCCGCTCAACTACGCGATTGCCACCCTCGGCGCAGAAATTGACGACATTGTGGTCGAGAATATGCAGCTTCAATACAAAGACTACGTTCAGGCCCGCCAGGAGCGCGAATCTGGCCTCGTCAACGAAGTGGAGGGCGCAGCCGTCGTCACGGTCGTGGCTGGCAACGGCCTACACGACCTGTTCACTGGCGACTTCCGCGCCGCCTACATCATTCACGGCGGCCAAACCATGAACCCCAGCACGGAAGACTTTGTGGCTGCCGTCAACGCGGTGCCCAACAAAGATGTGATCCTGCTGCCGAACAACAAAAACATCGTGATGGCCGCCAATCAAGCGGCGAAAATCACATCCGTCAACAAAAATGTCGTCGTCGTGCCCACGCGCACCATCCCGCAGGGCATCGCCGCCATGATTAGTTACCTCAATGCCACGCCCGACGCCGAACTCAACGACATCGCAGAGGAAATGCGCGAGACTGCCAATGAAGTCGTGACGGTAGAGATCACAACCGCCACCCGCTCGGTGACCATTGACGAAGTCGATGTGAAAGAGGGGCAGTTTATCGGCCTGGTGGATGGCAAGATGAAAGCCGCAGGCGACGTCGCAATGGATGTAATTGTGGCTGCCCTGCAAAAAGCCGTGCGCCCAACCAGCGAACTCGTAACGCTGTACTATGGCGAAGGCCAAACGCCAGAAAGCGCAACCGCCCTCGCTGCCGACCTGGAAGACCACTTCCCCGACTTGGAGTTCGAGTCCGTGGACGGCGGGCAAGCCCTATATCCGTATCTGATTAGCATCGAGTAGAGACCAACTTGCGCTTCCACATCGTTACAGACAGCAGCGTGCAATTTGCACACCCGCAGCTTGCCGCTCAATACCCGCTGACCATCGTCCCCAACACGACGGTGGTCGGCGGCAAGCGCTACCGCAACGGGGTAGATGTAACCCCGGAAAAGCTGCTTGACGCCATCAACACGCACCCCACCCCCCCGCAAACCATCGCGCCGTCTGTAGACGAGTTTGTTGCCGCCTATACCAAACTGGCCCACCACACCGATGTCATCCTGTCGCTGCACCCATCACGCTCCCTCTCCGATAGCTATGCGCACGCGCAGGCCGCCGCACAGCAGCTTGACGGGCACGCCGATGTGCATGTGATCGACTCCCGCACGACCGACGTTGCGCTGGGTATGGTCATCCGGGCGACGGTACGTGCGATAGAAAGTTACAACGACCCAGAAACCATCGTCAGCCGGGTGCGCGGCAGCGTGGATCACATCTACGCCGCCTTCTACACAGAATCGACGCAGTTCCTCGTCGCCAACAAACTACTTGCACCATCTCATGCCGTGCTGGGTGCCATGACGGGCACCATGCCCATCTTATCTGTCGAGGACGGCGAAGTGGCCATCATCGAAAAGGTGCGCAATCGCACCCAGGCTGTTGACCGGCTCGTGGAGTTCGCCATTGAATTCGATGACATCGAAGATGCGCTTATTGTGCAGTCCGGCACCTTCATGAGCGAACAGTCTAGAGCTTTGCAAGATCGGCTTTCGGTGGAGTTCCCGCAGTTGCACTTTCCGCACGCCCCCTATGGCACCGCTCTGGCCGCGATCATCGGCCCCAATGCCACTGGCATCGCCCTGATGGAACGTGACCTGAACGCTGACGACGAGGACGACGCGTGAACATTCGCTTTGTGGTGGATAGTGCCTGCGATGTGCCGAACGGCATCGTGGAACAATATGGCATGACGGTGCTGCCAACCTACGTTAACTACGCCGACCAAAGCTACGCCGACGACGGCGTCAACCTAGACCGCACGGACTACTACACCCGCCTCGCGGACATGAACCCGGTACCAAGCACGGCAGCCCCCTCCCCTGGCGAGGCGACAGAACGCATTCACCGCGCCTTTGAAGACGCTGACCATCTTGTGCTGTTGAGCATCGCGGCCAGCGTGAGCGCGGTCAATAACACCATGCGCCTGGGCACTGCTAACCTGCCCGACGGCAGCTATACCCTGCTGGACAGCAGCCAACTGAGCCTAGCGGCGGGCTTCCAGGCGATTGTAGGTGCGGAAGTCGCCGCCAAAACGGGTGATCTAGCTGCCGTGTTGGATGCCATGAAACGCGCCCATGCCAATGTCGCGCTCTATGCTGGCCTACCCAACCTGGACTACGTCCGGCGGGGCGGGCGCGTCAACTGGGCTGTGGGGGCCGTCGGCAGCTTGCTGCGCATTCGGCCTGTCGTCAGTGTGGTGGACGGTGAGGTGC
>CAWUJQ010000301.1:0-5796 GCA_963922445.1 uncultured bacterium | reverse complement strand
AGGAAAACGCACCGCGAGATCGTTTCGCTGCTGGTGCCGTTGTTAGACACCCCCGAAAAGCAAAATGCGTTTGTAACGGCAGCGTTTTTCGGTACCAGCCTTACCCGTCAGGTTAACCTGGGCGGTGCCCCGCGTGACGTTGCGGTGCAACTCGTTAGCGCTTGCCTGGATTATGGCACGCTGGACGATGATGAACCGGCTATCCATGCGCTGCTTGAGGAGATGCTGGCCCGCGTGGGAGGCAACAAACAAGTTCGCATCCAACACATTCTTGATCAGCTAGCAGGCGATGCCCCCGCAAAACCAGACGCACCCACAGCCCAGGCCACGCACCTTTCTACCACGACGGCGCTGGACATCGACATTATCACGCTGATGCAGTACTTCTATGACGCATGGGGCGCTGGTGACTGGCAGCGGGCCGACCAACTCATCGGGCATTTGCAGCAGCGGCAAGACCTCCCCGCTTACTTCAAGTTAGCGCGCTACCAGGATTTAGTTCACAAAAAGCTCGAAGCGAACGTGCAGCAAGCAGAAGCGGCTAGCGAGTACAACGTGCTGCGCGTGATGGCCGAGCATGAATCGTTAGAAAATTTGTGGGCCGCGTTGAAAGCTTTTTGGGATAGACACCCCGGCTATGACCCGGCCAACCTGCGGCGGCTGGGCCGCGACCTTCAGTACGATGAAATCCGCGCTATGCTGAACCGCCGCTCGCAGGAGGATGTTTGGGATGCGCTGCTTGCGTTTTGGGACGTCTTCCCAAACTATGACCCGGCCAACATTGCCGACTACATCCACCGCCACGATGAAGGCTTTGTAGAAGCGGTGCGCCGCATTAAGGCCGCCTACGAGTATCGCCACCTCAAGCTAGACCTGAGCGGCCTGTCGCTGCGGGCCGTTCCGCAGGAAATAAGGCAACTGGTTGACCTGCAAGAGTTAAACCTGGCCCACAATGAACTGACCCAATTCCCGGACGTGGTGACCGACTTGCCCCAACTGGAAACGCTTTCGCTGTCTGATAATGGTATTGCAGTCGTGCCAGAAAGCATTGGGTACATGACCAACCTGAAGTCGCTGCGCCTCAATATCAATCGCATCGAAGCGCTGCCGCGTGCCATTGGTGCCGTCACCACCCTGGAGCGGCTCTATCTCCATCACAACCCGCTTAGCACGCTGCCATCAACCATCACGCGGCTCAAGCGGCTGGAAGTGCTAGACCTGGGCAACAATCGGTTCAATAGCCTGCCGGGGGCGGTCATGCGGCTGCCCAACCTGAAGTGGTTGTTCCTCAACGAAAATCGCCTGACGGCCTTCCCCGCTGTGTTACTCGAAATGCCCGACCTGCGCTGGCTGTTTTTGCACGGCAATCAACTGACCGACCTGCCGCCAGAAATCCACCAGATGAAACGGCTCAAGTGGCTGTCACTATCGAACAATCAACTGCAAAACCTACCCAGGTCACTCGGCGCACTGGCCGACCTGGAAAGCCTTGCCGTGAGCAATAATCCACTCAGCGAACTGCCCGCGGATGTGAGGCAGCGCGGCAGCAGTGCAATCTTGGCGTGGCTGCGCCAGCAGCAGCCGCCAGAAGTGCGGGCTTAGCGACAGGTGAGTGCATTTCGCTTCCGTGCGTTTAGCCCTCATCCCCCTAGCCCCCTTCTCCCGACCGCCGCTGCGCGGCTAGGAGAAGGGGGAACAACCGCTTAGGTCATATTTTACCGCATCTCCAACATACAAGGGGTTGGGGTGAGGGCCAAAAAGCGTTGCACCAACTTGAAATGCACCCGCGGCAGGTGCATGCTTTGCATCCTGCGGCGGATTTTGCTAGGCTGGGGATCATACGCAAACACATAGGCGCAATCATTATGCAAATTATCCGCTGCCCCTCGTGTGAGGGCTACGGTTGGCACACAGACGAGTTCACGGGCGAGGCGACGGACTGCGCCTGGTGCAGTGGCGTTGGCTATGTGTATCAAAACGCGGACGGCGTGCAGCACCCCATCCCGCCGGATGATTACGGCGCTGTCAGTGACCAGTTGGAAGCACTAGAACAAGACCGGATGCGCGAACTCGGCTATCAGGGGGAGGCCAAGCCCCCCTGGGAGCAGGCGATTCGCAAAGGCACGCGTGGCGGGCTGCATCCCAGTGAGCGGGACGACGCGAGTTATGAATAAACGTTTGGATTTATGACTTTTTAGCGATGGACTGGCCCAATCTTTGTTAAGATGAGAGCCACTGTAACAAAGCGAAACGACATGCCGTGAACGCGATCCTCGAAGCCAAACGAAAAAACCTCCAGGTGCAAATGGCGCGCACCTCATTGGACGCGCTGCGGGCCGTGGCCAGTATGCAGCGGCGTCCGCTGCCTTTCCTGACGCACGTCGGCGCGCAGACGGCCATTGTGGGGCAAATTCGCTACAACGTGCCCATGACGGGCGACCTGACCACCCGCTACGACCCGGCCATGCGAGCGCGGGAGTACGTTTATGCCGGGGCAGACGCGATTGCGGTTTTTACCGACACCGTGATTGAGCGCGACGGCGTAGCTGACCTGGCGATTGTCAGTGATGTGCTCAAATACACCGAAACACCCGTCATTAGCCAGGACTACGTGCTGACGGAGTATCATGTCGTCTCGGCACGGGCGGCGGGCGCGTCCGCCGTGATATTACATGCCGGAACGGTGCCACAGGTGCAACTGCGCTCGCTCATGAGCCTGGTGCATCGCAACCGCATGACGGCCGTCATCACGGTGTATGACCGCGAACAACTGGACGCTGTATGCAAGCTCTCGCCCCAGGTGATCGGGTTGGCCGGGTCATCGCCGCTGGACAACCGCGTGGATTGCAATTCGGCACACCGACTGGCACCGCACATCCCAACAGGCACCCGGCTGATGATTGCCAATCCGCTGCGCGACTTAGAAGAAGTGCAGCTTATGGCCCAACTGAACCCCGCCGCCGTCATGGTCGCCCACGACTTACTCACCGATCCGGCGCAGCGCCACCACATTCGGGCAGCATTAGACCAGCGTTAATTTGTGGCTCCCCGCCAATTGCGATACCATTAAAGACGGTCTCTCATCGTCTATTGGCTCCGGTACCGTAAGGATTCGTCGGTCTTATGTCACGCAAAAAAATGTTTCTTTCGATTGTGCTGCTGTTATTGGCGGCCCCCGTCCTCGCTTTTCAGGAATCAACCGATTCGCCGGCTGTGTCGTCTACCCTGACGATTGCCGGGGTCAACGCAGTTGACCTGCCCACCGTCTCCGTCACAGTCGATGTGACAGATCGCTTTGGCCAACCCGTTGTTGGCCTCACCACCAATGACTTTAGCCTGTTCGGGGAGTTGCAAGACATTGGACAGGTGGTCAATGTCGAAAACATCCAAACGGATAACCTGGGCTTTGGGGTGGTGCTGGCGATAGACACCAGCAGCAGCATGTCTGGCACGCCCATTGAAGAAGCAAAGGCGGCAGCCAGCCTGTTTGTGCAAAACCTGGGGCCAAACGATGCGGTTGCCCTGGTCACGTTTGACAATGAGGCGCGCATTCTTCAGGACTTTACAACCGATACCGATGCTGTGCTGAGTGCCATTGATAGGCTAGGCTTTGGCGGCGAAACCGCGCTCTATGACGCTGGCCTGCTGGCAGTGCAAGAGGCGGCCTCGTCGGAGTTCCGGCGGCGCGTCGTTATTGTGTTGAGTGACGGTGCCCAGTTCGGTGAGGGGCCATCGGCCCCGCGAGAGGCCGCCCTGACGGAAGCGCAGGCCCGCGGTGTGGCGGTGTACACGGTGGGGCTGGGCTTTGGTGTAGACCGCACCTACCTGGAATCGCTGGCGAACAACACCAATGGCCGCTTTATCGAATCGCCCACGCCAAATGAACTCCAGCAGATTTACCGCAACTTGGCAGACACGCTCCGCAGCCAGTACATCGTCACGCTGGATGTGCCCGTGCCCGCAGACGGGACGGTGTATCAACTGGGCCTGGAGGCGGCCATCGGCAAAGAGCGCGTTTCAGATACGGCTGAACTGCGCGCCCCGGTTCCGGTGCCCATTGTGCGCTTCCCAGGGCTGCCAGAAGATGCCATCACCGAAACGACGGCCATTGCAGTGAGCGTGGCGGCTGATGATCCACTGGTGGAAGCGTCAGCGACGTTTGATGACGGCTTGCCCATGCCCGTAGACGCGGCAGACCTGGCCAACTTCACGGTATCAGTTGATCCGGTACAGTTTGCGCCCGGTGCATACACCGTCACGGTGAGCGCAACCGACGCCGACGGTGACGTGGGCGCAGCGACGGCCTCGTTTGAAGTGGGCGCGCTGCCGCCCGCCGTGGGCGTTGTAGCCGTTGCAGACGGTGACGATTTGGTGGTGCTAGTCGATACGAGCGGCAGTCAAACGCCGCCTGCCGAGGGCAGCGTAAGCATTGACGGCGCGGATACCCAGCCGTTGGTCATCTCTGACGGGCAAATCCTACCCGTGACGTTCCCGTTGGTGAACTACAGCGTGGGTGAGCATGAGGTCATGGCGACCGTCACCAACACGGCGGGCCTATCTACCACCACAACCATCACCACAGACATCCCCGCTGTTCCGCCACGGCTGACGATCTCCGGCTTGCAGGAAGGCGATGTGCTGCTGGAAGACCCAACTGTGATCGTAGACGTTACATCCCAGGCAGAAGCGGTGCTGAATTACACCGTAGACGGCGGCGCGCCGATTGCCATTGACGGGAATAGCTTCACGTTGGATGTGATTGCAGCCGGGGAAGGCACCCACACGCTAACGGTGACGGCAGTTGATGCCAACGGCCAGGTCTCTACGGAGGACATCCCCTTCATTGTTGACCCGGCAGCCATCCCGACGGCCACACCGACCCCAACCAATACACCGACGAATACCCCCACCCCAACCGATACGGACACACCCACGCCGACAAGCACCGCCTCCAATACACCGACCGACACACCGACGAACACGTCAACGGCAACCGTCACCCCGTCGGATACCCCAACTGATACGCTGACGCCGACGGCGACCAGCACCGAAACGCCCGTCCCGACGAATACACCTGACCTGACGGTGACCGCAGCCGAGGAAATCCGGCAGACGGCAGTGGTAGAGTTCGCGCAGGCGCAAACGCTGACGGCAATGCCAACCGATACGCCAACAGTCACGCCGACTGAAACCCCCGACCTTGACGCGACGAACACCGCCGAGGCCGAAGCGACAACGGCCTTCCTGGGGACGGAAGCAGCCGTTGAAACCTCAACGGCAGTCGCTATTGCCTCGTCAACCGCGCAGACGGCGGAAGACGCCGAGGCGACGACGAACGCGCAGCAAACAGCAACTCAGGCTGTACTGGACCAGGAAGCCACAGACTTCGCAGACGCGCAGACGGCCACCATCGCTGCCGAGGAAACCACACTGGCCGAAGAAGCAGCGACCGCTGTTGCCGCTGACCGGGCCACCGCTCAAGCTGACCTGACCAACACCGCTGTGGCTGAGGAAACGGCACAAATCGCGGCGCAGGTGGCGGCTGAGGATACTGAAACTGCGCAGACGGAAACCGCCGACGCGGTCACCGAAGAGCCAACGCCGACCGAAACAGAAGTGGTCACAGAGGTTGTCACGGAAGAGGCTACCGAAGAGCTAACTGCCACTGAGGAAGCCACCGAAGAGGCCGATGCAACAGCAGTCGCACAGGCGAATGCTCAGGTAACCGAAGAGCCAGAGGCAACGGAACCCGTTGCGGTCACGGAGGAAGACGAGGCAACAGCGACGGGCGGCCCG
>CAWUJQ010000300.1:0-5801 GCA_963922445.1 uncultured bacterium | reverse complement strand
GTCGCCGTGACGGTAGGCGTCACGGTTTCTGTGGGGCGGTTGGTGGGCAAAATCTGCTGGGCAGCGGGTTCGCACCCTGCCAGCAACATCACAACAGCGGCCAGCAGCCCTAACGGCAGAAAGCGAATCGTTTTCATCGGTTACAGCCCCAACAGTGCCTTAACAGGTACAGCCCCGCCCAACACGGTTGACGCGAACGTCTCGCTGAGCTGGTACAGTCCGGCTTTGACGAACGCGCCGTCAACTAGGGTGAACACTTCTACAAATGGCGTTTGCGGCTGCACAAGCCAGTATTCGCGCACGCCTTGCCGTTCGTAAAGTTGGTACTTTTGGCCCCGGTCAACGGCCTCCGTAGAAGGCGACAGCACCTCCGCGATGAGGTCGGGCGCACCGTACCAGTAATCGTCGTCGCCTAGCGCGCAGGTCGGGTTGGCCTCACCCACCCAAAATACATCGGGCTGCACAGCGTTGACCGCATCCAAATACACATCATCCGGCGCAATCCCCACCTCGCCACCAAGCATATTGTCCTCGATGTAGCGCGCCATTTTCAACACAAGCTTCTGGTGAGTGTGCCGGGGTGAAGGACTCACGATTAGCGCTCCGTCAATGAGTTCGGTGGGTTGGGTGGTTTCTGGCAAGGTTTTGAACTCAGCTACCGTCATCTGTTGGGCTTGAATGTCTACCATAGGTTCGCTCTGTGTATTGCCTATACGGGTTGCGTGCGCAGTCGTGGCACAATCGCTGCAAACTCGCATGAGGATAGCATAGCCTATGTTGCGTGACGTTGCACCCCGCCGCTGGTTGTGGATTGCGGTTGTTATAGTGGGGGTAGCGGTCTTGGTTGGTGGGCTGATGGCCGCCCTCCAAATCCGTGTAATGATTAACCCGGCAGGGCAGCACGCGGGGGCCGTCGCCCGTTGGCAGGCCGCTGCCATTGACGATTACCGGGTGTTCGTCGCAGTTGAGGGCGGTTTTAGCACGGACGGCGTCTATCGCTTGACGGTGGCAGACGGCACCCTGACGGACGCTGCCATCTACAACACGCTCACCTACCGCTATGACCCTAACGCGCCCGCCTTCGATGTGCCGACGAGCCAAGCAGCAGCCTACACCGTCGAAGCGCTGTTTGAGCAGGCAGCGGACTTAACAGCACAATTCGGGCGCGCTCACAGCTACACCCCCACCACATCGCATGTGATTTACCATGCAGACGACGGCTATGTGGCGCGCTATGTGAACAACACCTGCGGCTGGCTAATCGCCCAGCAGGTAAACGCGTGCATCACGCATGTGGAGGTGCTGCGCTTTGAGCCGATCACGAGCGCAGAGTAGGTCGCAGATTGCGTAGGGTGGTGTATAATAGGTCATGACAGCTTACAATGGGGAGGTTGCATTATGCCGCACGAGGTGACATTCAACAAAACTGGCAAGGAAATCAAAGCGGCGATTGCCCGGCGCATCGCCGCTCAGCAAGCCCGACTAGACCGCCGCAGCGAATCGCTGGACGACCTTATCAAGGATGAGCGGCGTGTGCGGTCGTACCTGATTCGCAGCAGCCAGCACAACTTTGGCCACGGCAACCGGGGCAACTACGAGTTGTTTTCGATGGAAGACATTAGCAGCGAAGAGAAAGACCAAATCGACCAGATGCTGCGCCGCATCTACGAAATTCAGCAGGAAATCCGGCGGCTGAAGCTGATCGCGGACAACATCGAAGAACAGCGCACCTTCGAACTCACCTACAACGACCTTGTCTCCTATGGCTTTGGCGTAGATATAGACTAAGCCGGGCCGCATACGCAATTTTTACACCCCAGTGCCGTCAGTGGGTCTTGACGGGGCACGGTGAGGTTGGTATGATTTTGGTCATAGTAACCCGTGCCCGTAGCTCAGCGGATAGAGCGCTTGTCTACGGAACAAGAAGTCGGGAGTTCGAATCTCTCCGGGCACGCACATAAAAACCCGCCAATTGGCGGGTTTTTGCGTTCTACAGCCCTCTAGTCGGCTGCGTCCGAGCCGCTGCTGCTGCTCGATGCCTTCGTCTCGGTTTTGGTTTCTTTCGCAGCCGTGGCCGACGTCGCCTCGGACGAACTGCTGTCCGTGTCGGTCTTGCTGCCGTTGGGGCTGCGTCCATTGCTATTGCTAGACGAGCGGCTGTCATTCACGTAAAAGCCCGACCCCTTAAAAACGATGCCAGTGGGCAGAATGACCCGCACCACAGCCTGCCCGGTTTCCGGGTCAACGGTTAGCGGGTCGTCAGAGAACTTCTGGCGGATTTCAAATTCGGTGCCATCTTCACGGCGGTAGCGATACATGGGCATAGGATCACCTTTGCAAATGTGCAAGTTATTAAACGGTTGTATAAGGATTGATGGTTAGCGGGTGTAGCCGCGCATTTGCTACCCTATAGGATAATCACCCATATGGTATTGCTGCATCAACGTTTCGTTAGACTTTTGTGTGCTGGCTTTATTCGGCTGTCAGCCGAAACGTGAGCTGATACATGGCATCACTTTGATTAAACACGGCCACCTGCTCACCCATACGCGCATTGTCGATGGTCAAGATCATCTCACCAAGGAAGTCATCATCCCCGCGTAGCACTTCATGCTCGTCCGCTTCCCAAAGCTCCACGCTCGTTTTCCCGGTCAACCCGTTGAAGTCGAACTGGCCGGGGTCGTAGTTTGCAGACGCCTCCCACCCTTCCAGCGTGCGGAACTTGCCCGTGCGGAAGTCGAAAGCATTCGTCCACGCCTTGGCGTTGAGCGTATCGTGCATCTTACGGCCCACCAAATCCCATGACCAGATGCTTTCACCATTGAGCTTGAGATAGGGTTCGTCCCCATCAAATTCCTGCGCTTGCAGGCATTCGAGTAGAATCAGATTGAGCGTGTAGCTGCTTGAATCTGCCATTGGTCTCTCCAGATGCGTTGTTCGTTACGTCAAAGCGGATATTGTAACGCAGCGGGCAACCGGTGTGTGGGTAAAACAGTGTAAAACTAACCAAAAAGCAACCCAGCAACGCCTATTACTGCGGCTGGGCCTCGTTATAATATTGTCACATCTGCTGTAAAACGAGACACCCCCGGGGGTTGACTACACTCATGACCATCGCTGACATGATTTTATACCTGCGCCAACGCCTGCTAGAACTGCGCACCGAAAACGACCGTCAGGCGGTCGCCGAACTGCTGGCCACCTTCAAGATGCTCACCCGCGCCGCCTATCAAAACGACAACAAAGAACTGATGAACCTGCTCATCGACCTGACCGACTCCACGCGTGACCTGTACATGGGCAAGCCGCTGAACGGTCACCTGCCAACAGAAGAGGCCGTGCGCCTTGTGGCCGGGGATGCCATGCAACAGACGATTGCCGTGGGCGGGGGCAGCGGCGTGATTCAAGCCCACACCGCCACCCAACCCGCTATTCCAAGCGTGCTAGATACCGTAGAAATCCCTCTGGCCGTGGACGACGATTACATCGAATATGAGTCAACCACCGAGGCGGCTGCGCCTGACTTAGACACAGAGGCGGAAAAAGAGCGCATCATGCGCGAACTGGCCGCCGTTGCTGCCCGCGACTGGCACGACCACACCCCAATTCGCGATGGCAGCCCCTCCCAGATGCGCGCCTACACCGTCGCCTATGACCAGCTTATGCTGTTCCATAAATTAGCCGACTACAACCCGATGTGGGTGGGCACGTATCCTATCGGCCTAGATATTATCGGCAGTGATATTGATGTGGTTTGCAGCCCGGAAAACCTGCGGGCCTTTATCAATGACGCCCGCACTGCTTATGCCACCTATCCTAACTTCCTGCTGGCGTGGCAGCTTGTCGATAACATGCCGACGATTACGGTCAACTTTGTGTGTGACGACATCCCGGTGGAGCTGTTCGCGCAGCCCCGCCCCACCGTCGAACAGCCCGCGTACCTGCATATGGTCGTGGAGGCGCGCTTACTGGCTATCGGCGGGGCAGCAGCAGCCGAGGCCATTCGCGATATGAAGCGCAACGGCTTCAAAACGGAGCCGTCGTTTGCCAAATACTTCCGGCTTCCTGGCGAAGATGCCTTTCAAACGCTGCTGGAACTCGCGAACTACAACGACGAGGCGCTGTTAGCCGCTACGCAAGTCCCAGCAGCGACAGGTTAACGCCGGTTGTTGCTCAGCGGCTTCGCGAAGATCATCCGGCCAGCCGGCGTGTTGATGATCTTCGTAACGGCGATGTTGATGGTGCGATCCATGTAGTTGTCGCCGTTTTCTACTACAACCATCGTGCCGTCGTCCAGGTAACCCACCCCCTGGCGCTCCTCACGCCCCTCCTGGATAACGTGAATCGCAAACTCTTCACCCGGAATGTAGATGGCCTTCACCGCGTTGGCCAGCGCATTGATGTTCAGCACATGCACGCCCTGCGCCTCCGCTACCTGATTCAGGTTGTAGTCATTGGTGACGACGGCAGCCGCCCGCAGCAGCGCAACCGCCACCAGCTTATCATCCACGGCGGGGATGTCTGCAATGTCGTCGTCAATGATCTCAACTTCGATGTTGGGGTCACGTTGCAGGTTGTTGAGCATTTCCAGGCCGCGCCGCCCTCGGTTACGCCGCAAACTATCGGACGAATCGGCCACTTGATGCAGTTCGGATAGCACAAAGCGCGGCACCGTCAGTGTGCCACCGATGAACCCCGTCTGGGCAACTTCCACAATGCGCCCGTCAATCAGCACGCTAGTATCGAGCAGCAGTTCACGCCCGGCCCCGGCATTGTAGGGGCGGTTTGCCGGACGCGTAGCCACTTCAATCACCTCGCGGGCACGGTAGCCGAAAATCGACATGCCCAGGTAGCCAAACACCACCGCAATCAGCGACGGCACCAGCGTGCCGAACGGCTCACCTAGCAGCGAAATCGGGTAGGCCGTCAGCAGTGCCAACACCAACCCAATCCCCAACCCCAGGATGGACACCAACAGCACATCCACCGAAATTTCGTTAAGGGTACGGCGCGCCAGCGTCACCGGGCGCACGGTCAAGTAGGGCGTCACAACCAACCCGAACAGAATGCCCACCAGTGCAAAAATAAAGCTGGTTACGGGTTCTGGCAGTGATTGGCTGAACACCTCGGCGTTTTGTGAGCCAATGCGGGCGCTCACAATCATAAAGAAGAACATCCCGAAGATGCGTGAGATAAACTCAGCAGACATGTGTGATAAATCTCCTTGCGGGCAGTGGCCCCGTGTGGCCCGGTGATAATCATAGTGGCCGAGCAGACGACGGACATGCCAGCGATAAACAGGTCAACAAACACTAACGCCAATGGGATTAACCACATCGGCCAAAATTAGTATTGGAATTATAAAACCACTGGCGAAGGTTTCAAAGTGGATTTCAATAACACTGCCCCCACGTATTGGGGGTTTACGACGGGGCGCTACAGTCCTGTACATCAATTGCCGTCAGCGTGACGTAATCACCGGGCAGCGGCGCGCCATCCGCCCCCGTGACGGGCAGCCGCTCAAAGGTGTTGACCTCGTAGAAGCCCGTCACCAGCCAGTACACACCGGGGGCGGCGTCTTCTGGCACGGGCAGCGACAGGCGGTCACCCAGGTAGAGCATATCCGGCTGCGTCCATTCGGGGGTGGGTTTATCGCTATGCGGAGCCACATCAAGGCCTGCCACGCGCGCGGTTTGATCTTCCGTGATGAGCTGCACAAACAGGTTGTAGTAGCGCTGCGGGGGGGCAATCAGCCGCCACGTCAGCGAGGTTTCAATCGCATCACCCGCGCATACTGTTTG
>CAWUJQ010000299.1:0-5814 GCA_963922445.1 uncultured bacterium | reverse complement strand
TGTCAGTGCGTGGGAAATGCAAATTAAATTTCAGATCGGCAAGCTCACGCTAGAAAAGCCGCTGGCCGATCTGATAGAAGATCAGCGGGAGGAGAATGACCTGCAAATTCTTCCGATTACGCTGCAACACATTCTCGCACTAAATAATCTGCCCATGCACCATCGTGATCCATTTGATCGACTCCTCATTGGGCAGGCTATAGAACAAAATCTCGTGTTGATCTCGCACGACGAAGTGTTTGAGGACTACGATGTACAAATTATGTGGTAGCGGCAGCCTCTATCACGACGCCCCAGCCCCCGTGCGCACGCTGTGCAATGCCTGCAACGCCGTCAGATTGCGCTGCGTCCAGCCCTTTTCCAGCGCCGCCGGGCTGGAGAAGTCATCCGGGCCAACCGTCAAGTGGAAGCCGTCCGTCAGGCCATGATCTGGCAGCGGATGCGTGGCACCCAGCACGTTCCACAGTGGCACGTTGTACTCACGGGCCACGCGCACAATCGCCAGGTTCACCGTCCAGTCAAGCTCGGTGTTATTGGACTTTGTGCCGACAATCGGCACCACCCCCTTATCAATCCAGAAGTCCAGCACATCCCGCAGGAAGTACTCGTAATCGGCTGCCGTGCTGCCGCGCCACATCTCCAGGCTGACGATCACAAACGCAGGCTGCCACTGGCGATACTCACACGCCTGCGGCGACTCACCTGCCGCGCAGCCGCCCCCCGCCCACAACGGATCCACTACTGACGCAATCGTGAAGCCGCCGTTCACGCTGGCGCTGTTGCGTCCCCATGACCCGCTGAAGTGGTCAATGGTGGATTGCAGGTGGCTATATTCACCCAGAGCGTAGTTGCCCGTGTCAAAGTTCGTCAGGAAGAACGGGTTCACACTCTGGCAGTCGCCCACCACCGAGAAGCGGTTCGGGTTGTTGCCGAGCGCCTGCCCCGCTGCATAGATGCTGCGTGCGCGTCCGGTCATGGTCGGAACGACGGGCGCAGCCAGCAGTTGGTCAATTAGCGCGTAGTCTTGGGCGGGCATCTGCTCGGTGCTAGCCGGTAGATTCGCCACCACCACGCCCGCGTCTAGGGTGACGTGCTGCCCCGCGACCCACCCCCGGCTGTCCCCGGATGTGATGAGCAGCCAAGCGCCACCCTCTGCCTGACTTTGCAGCGTGAGCGAGCTGCCTGCCCCGATCACGCCGATATTCGGATGGTGTGCGCCGGGGCCAGCCCGCAAATTCAGGTTGCTGGCAGCAGTGCCCGTGGCTTGGGTTTGCGCGCTCGCTGCCCCTGGAATCAGCAGCAGGCCAAACAGGAGCGCGATGTAAATGTGGTTCAGTCGAAACATGGGAAGTTGCCCCCTAAATTAGTTGCTTTGTCCCGACTGTATCACGGGCACGGATGCGCCCAACTTACGGCTGCCCTACGACTGCTCACCGCTTTTAGAGGAGAAGATGAGTGCGGCCTCATGCAACCCTTATTGTTTTACGCTTGTTGATGATAAGGCTCTTACGGTAGTCTGCTAGTGTTTACAAAGATGCGAATTAGTTACCCCAGAAAGGTACACATCATGGCAAGCAACATTATCAAACGCATCAAGCCGAACGTCGGCCTGACAGATGACAACCGCGACGGCCTCGTCGAACTGCTGAAGTTCGCGTTGGCTGACCAGCATGTGCTGTTTATGAAGATGCGTAACTACCACTGGAACGTTACCGGCCCGCAGTTCCAGATGCTGCATGAGTTGATCGAAGAGCAGTATGACCAGATTGCAGAAACCATCGACGACACAGCAGAGCGCATCCGTCAGTATGGTGCAGTGGCACCGGGCACCCTGCGTGAAATGATCGATATGACGCGCCTGAGCGAAGAACCGGGCGAAGTGCCCACCGCCCGCGAGATGGTCGCCAACCTGGTTGCAGACCACGAAGCGATCATCCGCCAACTGCGTGAAGACACCACCGCCGCTGGCGAGAAGTACAGCGACGTGGCGATTGAGGACTACTTCACCGGCCTTATTCAGGATCACCTGAAGATGGCATGGCTGCTGCGCGCTCACCTGGAAGGCGAAGGCATCTAGGTTGGCATTCCCAGGGCGACCGATCGGTCGCCCCTACAACTTTCACCATTTTAACCCCGGTTAATTTCCACTTGAACTCACCCCACACTCATCTTTTGTTGTCGCACAAGTCAACACTGCGCCACCCGCAACATCAAGTTTGATTCCCCTTGTGGATAATTGCCGGAGCGGCTGCTATCGTTTATGGTACATGAGCAAATCGTGAGATGGAAAGCAGCGCACTAACGATGATGAACGCAAAAGTAATCGCCCGCATTGGCCACACGCGCCAAATTACGCACGATAAGGGGCATACCGTCCACATCAACTGGGACGGCCAATACACCAGCCTGAGCCGTGCGCAATTTACTGACCTTGTCCGCACGCTGGAACGCGGCGAGCATCACCTGTACGCCAGCGAAGGCGGCTGTAGCATCGTCAATGTAGACGACGCGGCCTATGAGGTGTGGATTGACGATCAGTGTTTGAACGTGTGCCGGGACGAACTGCGTTCCCTGCGCAACGCGGCCCTGACCACGGAAACGCGCTTGCACGGCTTTCGCACGGCCTACGTGACGCGGCCCGCCCGCCCACGTGTTGATATGAAACCCATTGCGACCATCCGGCCATTAAAGCCGGTGCGCCACTATAGCAACTAGGCAGGCCGCCCGATGAAGGAATATCAGCGGCATCTAATCGCCTGCAAAGACGATGACTGCGCCGATGGCGGCGGCGGTAAGAAGCTGCTCAAGGCGGCCAAAAGCCAACTCGGTAAAGATGCCCGCTATGTGAAGTGTTCTAAGATAAGCTGCCTGGGGATGTGCAAGCACGGCCCGGTGTTTTTGGTGTACCCGGACGGGGTGTGGTACCGCTGCCCGAACAAAGCCGCGCTCAAGCGGATTATTGAAGAACACATTCAGGGCGGGCGCGTGGTGGAGGAGTACGTGCTGTTCCGGATGGGAGCGCCTATCCCTGCTGAGGCGTGAGGGGTGCGTTTTTTTGGTGAGTACGTGCGCCCATTTGCCTCTGTTTTGGGTGCGGCTCAACCGCGAACGTGTCCACCGTCTCCACGTCCAGATCGTACATGGTCTGCGTCTCGTCCACGATGACCACGCTCTCCACCACACCGGGGCGCGTGGACACTGCCCTGCTAGTCCCCGTCCAGTGACAGAATCAGGTCGCCGGATTGCAGATCACCCGCATCTTCCCAGCCCTCGTCCGTGTAGAACGGATGCCACGGGGTCGTCTCGATGTCCTCGCCGTCAATCGTCAGGTAAATGATCTGGTCGTCGTCATGCACAAACGTGTTGACGACGGTGTGTTCTTCTACCTCACCTGTGCCTTCATGGTAGATTCTATGTTGTCGGTGTTATGAGCTATCTATATATCGTCAAACTTGAAGTTGATGATGAAATTCACATCCCTTTTGATCCAGAATTCATCCACTATGTTTATTTCAACGGTACCATTTGATGTAGCTATTTTGCAGCATAATACAACTTGCTCTAAATAACACGGACCACCAATTCTTGGATACATTAACCTCGGTAACATGGAAACAAATTGGTTATCGTTGATGGGGATTCCTTTTCCTTCTGCATAATGGGCTGCTGCTTGTTCAGGGTTCTGAACAGCATCAGTGAGCAAACGCAAAAGCATGTTGCCTTTCATGCAGTTATCGCCGCCACCAACTAAATATCCTCTAACACACACCTCTAGTCCCATACCTTTTGTCGCAGAAGCAAGCTCAGTTGTGTGCAGAACACGTCCGCAAAACGCACTCTCAACTGGAAAAATCTCGTCTGTATTGAAGCGAATAGTTTGTTTATGTCCTCGACGTGAAGAAACAAAAATCATCTCGTCAATTAGCAGAAAAATCGAGAACTCCAATTCCTCACTATAGTGTATATTTCCCCGAACTTCCTTTACAAAGACCGGTATTTTCACATAGCTATTTAGTCCGATTAAAACATGCTTTTGCAATGTACTTGGAAATGAAATTCCTATTTTACGTTCTGGGGATTCTTCATCGTACAAATATAACGATTCACCTGTGGAAGACATCATACATTCTTCCACAGTTATATTGTCTACCTGTTCACTTTTTTGTGAGTTGAGTATATCTGAAATTCTCATCGATAATTTGTTCCTGATTTTATAGGTAATCAATTCTGGAGTAAGAATTGGTTACATCACTGAGTGTAATTGAATAACCAGAATAAATTTTTCCAAAATCCGTCTTTGTTACCCATGCTGGAGCTGAAAAGTTTAGATCCCTTATACCTAATTCAGTCAACGATAGGGTCTTCGGACCAATTTGTGTTGGTGTCACCCTAACCTCGTCAATCAATATAGCATGTAGGTTCATTTGCGCCGGACTTACTATTGCGATGAGAGACTCTCCTGTATCTTGAATGTACTGCTGCATTCCCGGCACATCTATTTCCCGTACCACTGTATTCGGATAGCCGTTTGCACGCATTAAATCTGTTGCTACACCAGCTGTCGGACCACTAGCCTGGGTTACGTTTAACCTATTCATCCAAGTAACAATATCTCCACCTGAATTATCGACGGATGTGACACACCATGCAAAACACGCTCTCGGAATCCGTTTAGCATCACTGGTTCGCTTATTGAAAGCTAACCCAAGCATCAGATCCACACCGCTAATAAATCGCTCTGATGTAGTCCTTTGTTTTCCATTTGGGAAGTATGTTGGGCATGAAAAATTCTGATTATGAACAACCCACGCGCCATCGCCCACCGCGAACGTGTCCACCGTTTCCACGTCCAGATCGTACATGGTCTGCGTCTCGTCCACGATGACCACGCTCTCCACCACACCGTAGTCGCCGTCCAGTGACAGGATCAGGTCGCCGGGTTGCAGATCACCCGCGTCTTCCCAGCCTTCATCCGTGTAGAACGGATGCCACGGGGTCGTCTCGATTTCTTCGCCGTCGATGGTCAGGTACACGATCTGGTCGTCGTTGTGCACGAACGTGTTGACGACGGTGTGTTCTTCTACCTCCCCGGTCAGTTCATCGTAGGCGTAAACGGTGTCGCCGATCTCGACTTCGCTGATGGGGAGGTCGCCGTTGGGGGTCGAAACGTCCGTGTCCGCGCTGAAGGAGTGGCACTGTCCGGTGGCTGCCATGTTGCCTGTGTCCAGATTGCGGGTGCGGCGCAGCAAACGTCCCTCGTCAATCTCGTCGGCAGAGCGCCACAACCTGCCGCCCAACTCGCCGCCCAGTGCGCCCGTCACACCACCAATGCCGATCCCAATCAGACTGCCCCCTCTCACCGGACTCAGCCTATGCCCCACACCCGCACGCGGTACAATGTGCCCCTAAACCGACACACTGAAACGACACGGATCTATGTCTACCAACAAAGAGAAAATCGTCGCCAGCCAAGCGACCGTATTCGCCGCGCTGGCCCTGCTGTTTTTGATGCTGCTTATCATGGATTTGCTGATGGACGGGTTTATTGTGCGCAAGCTGCGGTCGCTGCGGGGCGAAACCACCAGCACGCTCCCCGGTGAGCGGCGCACGGTGGGCACTGGCGAAAACCAGACCGACATCAACTTCCTCACATGACGCGACGCCGCATCCTGATGGCTGCCGGGGCGGTTGTGGTACTTGCTGGCCTGCTCCTGGCTGACCTGTACAGCCGGGGCTTGGCGTGGCGGGCTATCTACAACCTCACGGGTGAAGAAGCCCCGCCCGCGCAGATTGTCGCGCTGCCGCAGTGGGCCG
>CAWUJQ010000298.1:0-5861 GCA_963922445.1 uncultured bacterium | reverse complement strand
TTAGCACGCACACGCACTCACAACACACCGACGAACGCCGCGTGCCCAACCATGTTGCCATTATCATGGACGGCAACGGACGCTGGGCGCAGTCACGCGGGTTGCCGCGCAGCGCGGGCCACAAGCAGGGGACGGAAAACCTGCGCCGTATTTTGCGGGAGGCCGTGCGCCAAGGCATCAAGGTCATGACGATCTACGCTTTTTCCACCGAAAATTGGAACCGCCCGCCAGCCGAAGTCATGACGCTCATGCGCCTGCTGGAGTACTTCGTGGATAGGGAACTGGACGAACTGGACAAAGAGGGCGTGTGCATCCGGCATGTGGGCAAAAAGGACGGGGTCGCCCCGGCTCTGCTCAAAAAGATTGAATATGCCTGCGAACGCACCCAAGACAACGACACGCTTCTGCTCAATGTGGCCTTTAACTACGGCGGGCGCGATGAAATCGTCAATGCGGTGCGCCTCATTATCGAAAGCGGCATCCCTGCCGATGAAGTAACGGAAGAGGTCATCACCGACCACCTGTACACACACGGCGTGCCCGACCCCGACCTGATTGTCCGCACTAGCGGCGAACTGCGCATCAGCAACTTTTTGATTTGGCAGGCCGCCTATGCCGAATACTACATCACGGATGTGTTTTGGCCGGACTTCGATGAGAAGGAACTGCACAAGGCGATTGACGCCTACAGCCAGCGCAAACGGCGCTTCGGCAAAACGGATGCGCAAATCAGCAGCGATGATACCTAACCGCTATGGGTAAATGGTTGCTGTTGGCTGCTGTTGTCGGCATTGTGCTACTTATCGATCAAGGGTCAAAAGCGGTCGTGGTAGACCAACTGGCCATGTACGAGTCTTATGCACCGACGGACGCGCTGCTGCCCTTCTTCCAGGTGACGCGCAGTTTTAACACAGGGGCGGCCTTTGGCTTTTTGGCAGGGCTGCCGTTTTCTAGCCTGTTGTTTACGGTGATTGCCGTGACTGTGTGTGGGGTGCTGGTTTGGTCGTACAGCCGCCTGGAAGCGCACCAACGATTAGCGCGTGTGGCAACTGGCATGGTGATTGGCGGGGCTATTGGCAACCTGATTGACCGCCTGCGCTACAACCATGTGGTGGATTTCATCCACTATACTGTGCCCGGTGTCATCGAAAATGTGAGCAACCTGGCCGATCACGCGATTGTGTTGGGCGTGGGCCTGATGATTGTGGCAAGCTGGCGCGATGAACGCCCAGCACCCGCCGCTCAACCCCAGGATGCCGCCCCTGCTGATGACCCCACCCCTTAACCAAACCATTGCTACAAGATTTTCATTTGCCGCGATGCGTCCCGGTGGCGTAAGATAGCCCCGTGCGCGTCTATCTGTTTATGCGTAACGCACGCGATAGAGGTAAAGGGCTTGGCATATGACTGAACAAAGTGACAAATCGCTAGACAAACTGATGAAGCTGCTCGTAGACGCTGAGAAGCCGTTCAATGAGCAGGTGGTTTCGATGGACTGCAAGGACGACTGTGAGGAAGTGGCCGAAATGGCCGAGCGCGTAGCCAAGGGTGAAAAGCTGGAAGACATCTTCCCGGAATACGCCGCTCACATTGACCTCATCCGTTGCAGTAAGGAAGAGTTCGAAGCCCTCGTCAGTGTTATTAAGGCAGACTTGAGTAGTGCCGACGACGTACCCGAGTAGAACCGCTGCTCAACCATTCATCTGCAACCATGGGGCCGGCGCGCTCTATGTTGACACCCGAAATTCAATAACTACTGGAGAAAGCACCATCATGAAGCGTGAACGCGTTGTTATCATTGGCAGTGGCCCGGCAGGCATGACCGCCGCATTATATACGGCCCGCGCCCAGCTAAAGCCCATTGTGATTGTCGGCAATCAGTTCGGCGGTCAGGCTGCCATCACTCACGAGATTGAAAACTACCCCGGCTTTGTTGATCCCATCAGCGGCCCGGAACTGGCCGAACACATGAAGGCCCAGTCTGAGCGCTTTGGGGCTGAGTACGTGTGGGACTCCGTAAGTGGTGTAGACTTCAGTGAGCGCCCGTTCAAGGTGGAAACGCTTAACGGTGAAACGTTCCTGGCAGACAGCGTGATTATCGGCATTGGGGCTGACCCGCGTAAGCTGGGCGTGCCCGGTGAAGCTGAATACACCGGCTTCGGTGTGAGCTACTGTGGCACCTGTGACGGCTTCTTCTTCCGCGGTAAGGAAGTGATCGTCGTGGGCGGGGGTGACAGCGCCTTTGAGGAAGCCGCCTTCCTGACGAAGTTCGCTACCAAGGTCACCATCATGTACCGCAAGGGCGAAGAAGACCTGCGTGCGGGGGCTGCCCTACAGAAGCGCGTCTTCAACAACGAGAAGATCAACGTGCTCTACCACCACACCGTCAACGAGGTGAAGGCGGGCGAGACGGGTGCCGTAAGCGCTGCCACCGTGACCAATCACGAAACGGGCGAAACCTACGACTTCAAGACGGACGGCGTGTTCATCTTCATCGGGCACATCCCCAACAGCAAGGTGTTTGGTGACCAGCTTGCCACCGACGAGAGCGGCTACTTGCTGACCGATGAGCGCCACCGCACCAACATCGAGGGCGTGTTCGCTGCTGGCGAAATCCAAGACCCGATCTGGCGTCAGGTTGCCACCTCTGTCGGTCAGGGTACCGCCGCCGCGATGAGTGCCATCCACTGGCTAGAAGAAAACGAAGACGACCTCCAGCCGCTTGAGCCTGAAAACGTCGAAGAACCCGCATAACCCTGAATTCCGCTGGGGCGTCACATGACGCCCCTTTTTGTTTCCTGCCAAACCGGCTTTAACAACGAAAACACAGCCGTATCGGTAAACTGCTGCTTCACCGGGTGATAGAAGTCCTCACGGAAGTACCCCTCCTGCACAAAACCAAGCTTTTCCAGCAGCCGCCGCGACCCTTCGTTCTCCGGGTCAATTTGCGCTGCAACGCTGTGCATCGGGGTGTGGTCAAAGGCGTAGTTGAGGGCTGCCGTCGTAACCTCTGTGGCGTAGCCCTTACCCCACCACGCCGGGGTCAAGGCATAGCCCAATTCGGCGCGGCAGTCGTCCGGTTTGAGGTCGAAGTAGCCGCAGGTGCCAATCACCCCCGCGTCGCGATGCTCCACCAGCCAACGAAACCCCGTGTGGTTGCGCCACTCGGTCAAGTACCGCTCAATGTTGCGGCGGGCAACCGCCACGTCTGTGATGGGGCGGCGTCCCAGGTAGCGCGTGACGGCGGGGTCACCAAAAATGCGCAGCATGGCCGCTGCATCGTTATCGGTGGGCTGGCGCAGCAAACACCGTTCCGTTTCAAGTGTAGGATAGTGATAGAAAACGGCGTTCCAGTCTGGCATGTTGCTCCCTGTCTAGGCGAATACGTCTAGTAGCTGCGTCCCACGCGGTGACAGGCGATAGTATACCCGATTGCTCATCCGGCTCGACACCACAAGCCCGGCTTTGCTCAACCGAGAAAGCTGCTGCGACACCGCCCCCGCCGACAAATGCAGCAGGTGGGCCAGGTCAGTTGTGGTTTGTGGCTCCTTGAGCGCCAGCAGCAGCCGTGCCTTGCTCGCGCCCACAGCCAACACAATCGCCTCGTCCGTCTCGACCTCCGGCGGCTGGTACCACACCCCAAAGCCGCGCGCCCCGTAGGTGATAAAGGGGGGCCAGTCTAAGTCGGTTTGCCACAGCAGCGGATCGAACAGGGTAGGCTGGAGTTGCAGCCCGCGCCCATCAAGGGCTGTTGCCGGGTAATGCTGGGGCTTTTCCAGCACCAGGGTTTCCTGGTCAGGGCGCTTTAGGCGCTCGTTAAGGTCACTTAAAACTGCCTCTATGCCATGCAGCGCAAGCTGACGCGCCCGGTAATTCAAGTCGCTGTCCAGCGTCGCGGCCATGCGCGGCCAAAACGGAGCCAACACCCGGTTCCAATAAAACCACAGCTCCTCAACCAGGCACGGGATGGTTTCATGCGGGTCGTGAATGAACTGCTCACGTTCGTCGTTCATGCCCTCATATTTCACCACCTCAACCACGTCCTGGACGATTAAGTGCGCAGGCACATTGCTCAGGTCTTTCAGTTGATCTTCCAGGCGTAGCCCCACCCCGCCCACAGGCGGCACGATGAAATCTGGCACAAAGCAGCACAGGGTAATCAGCGCATCCATGTACGGCAGTTGCACACCATCCAGGGCGAGACGGGCATCCTCAACCCAGGCATTGTGCCGCATCCGGTCAAATGGCTTAGCGGGGGCCTGCTTGAGCATTTTATAGCTGAGCGTGAGTTCCGTCAGTGGGTTGTAAGCAAAGCGAATCCGTGCCAAATCGCGTTCGTCCAGGTGAATAATAACCATGCCACCACCTCACAGGCTTGCTTGACGACACTTTAAGTATACTCCCACCCGCTTCTATATGTAGAGATTTCGAAAAAACGAAATCGCTTCACTCTGCGCCTGCTCCAGCATACGCTATTGGTAATAAAGCCTCGATAAACGCCACAGGAGCCACAAACGATGAGCGACTATCAACACATGCTGTACCACCAACAGCGCCGCAAAGAACTCGAACAGGAAGCAGCGCATAACCGACTCGCAAGCAAGCACCGTCCCCCCGCACTTAGCCCGTATAAGTGGATGGTGCGCGTCCTTGCTGATGTGCGGCGCGTGAAGCTGCCGCACCGCCAGCAAAACCCAAAAGCAGGCACCCGGTCAACCACCAAGCACAGCGCAATCTAAGCAAATGCTGATGGCAAAAACAGCACTTGCAGTGTACACTTGTTCTAAGTTACAGGCAAGCAGAGCAGGTGTTCAATGTATATTCACCGCAAGCCGGACGCCATCGAGACTATTGCGCAAATGGGCGCGCTCAACAACCGCTTCGAACCCGCCGGGGATACCCCCGAAGCGGAGGGTAAGGCGCGCCCCGTCGTGCGCGGTGAAAACACCTTCCGCAGCCTGACGGACTGCATCACCCACCTGCAAACGCCACGCGGAGCCAAACCCGTCCTCAAAACGATGATGACCACTGCCTGTGAGCGCAACTGCCGCTACTGTCCGTTTAGGGCGGGGCACAGCACCACCCGCCGCCTGACCATCACGCCGGACAAGCTGGCAAAGGCGTTCGATGGGTTGCAAAGCGCCGGGCAGGTGGATGGGCTGTTCCTGTCATCGGGGATTATCAAGGGTGGCGTCACCACCCAGGACAAAATTCTTGATACCGCCCACATTCTACGCCGCAAGTACCGCTACGGCGGTTATATTCACCTCAAAATCATGCCCGGTGCCGAATATGACCAGCTTTACCGGGCCATGCAGCTTGCCGACCGCGTCTCGATCAACCTGGAAGGGCCAACGGCTGACCGCCTGCAAGCCCTCGCTCCCAAAAAAGACCTGCACAACGAACTGCTCGTGCAAATCCAACGCGCTCACGCCATCCGTCAGCAAAACCCGCGCATCCGGGCGAGTGTGGTGACGCAGTTTGTGGTGGGCGCTGTGGGCGATACCGACGTGGAACTGCTGTCGCTCACGCATCAACTGCACCGCAGCGCAGCGCTGGCCCGCGCCTACTACAGCGGCTTTCACCCGGTGACGGGCACACCGTTTGAAACGCTCCCCGCCGAAGACCCGCTGCGCCAACGGCGGCTGTATCAGGCCAGCTTTTTGCTGCGTGACTACGCCTGGGATGTAGAAGACCTGCCGTTTGTGGGGGCGGGCAACCTGCGCAAAGACGTTGATCCCAAAGTCGCCTGGGCGGATGCTCATCTGCGGGCAGCCCCGCTGGACCTGATGCACGCTGAGCGCGAACAACTGCTGCGGGTACCGGGCATCGGCCCCAAAGCGGCGGCGGCCATCGTTGAC
>CAWUJQ010000297.1:0-5910 GCA_963922445.1 uncultured bacterium | reverse complement strand
CTTTGGGCGTAGCCGAACGCCATCATGCTGCCATCAGGGGTATAGACGGCTGGCGACGCAATAAAGTCAAGGCTGTTGGCGGCGGTGTCAGGTGGCAGCGTGACTTGCAGGTCGGTGCCCTGGCTCAACACGTGCAATATGGACGGTTCACCATAAGTGACGTAGGCAAACGTCTCGCCATCTGATGAAACGACGAGGTTCTGGGCATACGTCGTGCCCTCTGCTCGGGGAAGTGTGAAAGCTTGTAAAACCGTGCCGTCGGCAGCTACAAGCGTCACATTTCCGTCAAGGTTATTGTATAAGGCAGCGAAAACGGGCAATTCCTGCGCTTGAAGTGTGGTGCAAAACGTGAATACAATAAAGAAAGTTAGTGTGCAGAGCCGGATATAATTTACAAGTTTTATCATCTATCAATGGTCACCGCATGCTAGACTAAAGTTGGTGTTGTAAGGAGATCCGTAAATGGCGTATTGTGTCGAATGGTTGGTTGAAGGGCGCGTTGCTTACCTGTCTATCCAGGGAGACGTAGCGCCTGACGAAGCCCAGTCAGCCTATGTCGCCCTAATGAAGCTCATCGGTCAAGGGAAGGCTCCCGTGCATCTTATCCTGGAACACGGTGGCAAACAAAAATTCCCGCTCAGCATGAGCCTGTACAACTTCATTATCAATGGTGGCACATCACTAGGGAAGGGCCGTCTGATCGTTGTTGGCAGCAGCCGTCAGGCAAAGTTCGTTGGCAACCTGTTCTCCTACGTGAATGGGGTAGACTCTGCGACATTCGCCACATTAGACGAAGCGGCGGATTTCCTGTACACGAGCGACCCTAGCCTGGCCTGCTAACTCACGCGTTCAATCGGCCAAGCCTTAACCTGCACAACGTGTGAATAGTGCAGTAGGGGTTCGGCTGGCGGCAGCACAATGCCATGGGATGCCGCGACACTGTTGATTTGTATATCGGCCTCGGCCTGCTGCAACGGCCAGGGGTCGTGATGAATTCTCCCCTGGTAAACATCCCCACCTCGCCCCATCGCGTATAAATAGTAGCGCTCGGTCAGCCAGCTTTCTAACGTGCTCGGCTGCGATTGGAATACCGGTGATGTGGGCCAGTAGCGGCCAGCAAACAACGCCGGGTTCGCACGGCGGTCAGTGCGATGCATGGCATAGTAAACCGTGTCTGCATGACGGTGCAGGTGCATTCCCGCGTTGAAGTACGGCAAGTTGTACCACCCCCGCGCGACCTCCACCATCAGCCGATTAGATGCGTCCAGGCTAAAGAACCACACACCCGGCACGCCCTTGTATGTGACGTACGTTCGCACATTGAACTCCAACATGGCGTTGGTCAGGGGCACAGGGGGCGCACCGCGCAGCGTAATGTGGCTCATCCTGAACGGAACGACCGCCACCCAAGCCTCCCCGTCCCAGGTATCGACCGTAAGCGCGTCAGGCAGTAACCGCTCCATGTCATCTGCTGGGACGGGCCAGTGCGCAAACAACAGGTCGTGCCAGCGTTGGTACATGACAGGCGGTGTGGCAGGCAGCGGGAGCGCGGTCATGCGTTGTCATCCTTCGCGGCGGCCTCTCCAGCCATAATGCGCTCGTTGCGCTCCCAATCGAATGTGGGCCACGCCCAACCGCGCTTTTGCAGGTAACGGCGGGTGTTGCGTCGCCCCTTGATGACAAAACTAAGCGGGTCACTGTAGCCGGGCAACCCCTGGCCGGGGACGAACTTGGTCGGTGTGAATACCCATGTATCGTCATCGCGGCGGTTGAGCGTGCCACGCAGCAAAAAGCTCTTCAGGCTGCTCAGGTTATCGTCGTGGCGGTGGAACAACAACGACGCCGGGCCGGGCTGTACATCGACGCCTGCGGCTGTCGTCGGGATGACAAAGCCGTTGTTAGCCTCGTCCGCTTGAGGGTCAGTGCGAAAGCTCGCCGGATAGCCATTAGCACCGACGACACTTAAAACCGCTTCGTCAAACTGGGGCAGGAACTTGTTAATCTCACTCCACATGAGCAAGCTCCTCTTGTAGATCAAGACTCTGTGGCTGCTGAGAGAAATCACGCTGGGGCCACCATTGCACCCGTTCGACCGTCATCTCAATTTTCACGCGCATGTAGTACCAATCCATCACATTGCGGATGACCCACTGCATCATAAACGGAGGCAGTGGGATGTTCGTTTTCTGAATTTTGCCCACGCGCTGCCCAAGCGCGACCAAATCCGGCTCGTCGCTCAGGTCAGTAATGATCTTGTCTGGCGAGGTGGCCGTCCCCTGTACCAGCACCACTGGCGGGTCTTGCAGGTCGCTGCCGGTAAAGTCACTGAACAGCACACTTACGTGCGGGTTGCGCCGCACATTATTCGCCTTGGCGATAAACGCTAACGCCGTGCCAGTGACAATGCGCTGGGTTGTTGGGTTGTAATACAGCGTGATGGGCCAGGTGATCGGGGTGCCGTCTTTGGCGATGGTACTGAATTCGCCCGTGTAGGTTTGCTGGATCACGTCTAGAACGGGTTGTGGGAGGTATTGGATCATGCGTGCCTCACAGATCGACTATGTCTTTGTACGCTGTACTAAACCATGTTGTGCTTAGCCACGGATGAGCGCAGAACCAGCAACAGGCGGCCTTGATCTGAACAATATCTGTAAATGCTGAATATCGTCCCCCAAAAGCGCCACTTTGCTTGAGTTGACCGACGCCTACCCTCTACACTGGTCGAAATTCGTGGTGGGCGCAGTCTCGCGCTCACAATTTCAATCAGGAGTTTACCGTTATGACACGTACAATCACACTCACCGTCCTATTGGTGTTGGCCCTCGTACCCGTTGCCAGCGCCCAGGACAGCATGATGGACATTGGCTGGTGGGAACAATGCAGCACCCCACAAAGCCTGCCAGGTGAAGTGACTATCGGATTGGTGGCCAGCATCACCGGGCCAATTTCATTTTACGGCGCGCCGCAGCAAGATGGCGTTGAGATGGCGCTGGCGGAGATCAACAGCGCTGGCTATTTGGGCGACACCATGCTCAACGTTATTGTGGAAGACACCGCCAGCGATCCAACTTACAGCGAGGCCATCAGCGCGGTAACGAAGCTGGCCGTCGAAGACGAAGTCACCGCGATCCTGGGGCCGACGCTGTCCTCAGAGGCATTTGCCGCCGCACCCGTAGCACAGGAAAATGGCGTGCCCATTTTGGGACTGAGCAACGCAGCCGAAGCGCTGCCCGAAACAGTAGGCGAGTATTACTTCCGTGCGCTGATGCCCGAAAGCACCATGATCCCCTACACGGTTGAGGCAACACAGGCGCTCACAGGCATGGAAGCGGTTGCCGTCCTATATGGTGACGATGATGACTTTACGCTGAGTGGTTATGATGCCTTCATTGACGCCCTCATTGCCAATGACATCGACATCATCCGTGAAGAAACGTTCGAGCGCGGGGACATCGACTTCAATGCGCAGTTGACCAACATTGTTGCAGACGACCCCGACGCAATCGTCGTAGCAGCCCTAGCCGCAGAAGCCGTACCGATTATCAACCAGGCGCGCGCGCTAGGCTTTAATGGGCCGATCATCGGCGGCAACGGCCTGAATGCACCGGGCATCATCGAGGGCGCGGGAGAAGATGCCGAAGGTGTGATCGCAGGCACCTCCTACCACCCCTCATCAGAAGACCCGCTGACGGCACGCTTTACGGCAGAATTCACTGACGAGTATGGCTACGAGCCCGATCAGTTTGCCGCCCACGCCTATACTGGTGCCTGGGTGATGGCGACCGCAATCCGCTGTGCAGACAGCGCCGACCGTGACGCGGTGCGCGACGCGCTCGTGGAAATCAATGGCTTTGCCAGCCCTCTCGGTGAGTTTGGGTTTGATGACAATCGCGACCCCATCTACGACCGTATCCTCCAGGAAATCCAGGATGGTGCGTTCGCGGTTGTGGATCGCGAAGGCGAAGCGTAAAGGTGACGAGGGGCGTAGCCCTTGCGCCCCTCGCAACCTGCGTTAGTACTTGACGACGCGTGTGCTGGCGATTCGGTCGTGCAGCGTGCGGTTCTCATCATCGAAAAACGCCATGATGTAACCAATAAATAATATGATAGTGCTCAACAACTTGCCGATGAATTCCCGTAGGAACATCGTTCCGTGACCAACGGGCGTTCCATCCGCTTTGACGATCTGAATATTCATCGCAGACTTGCCCACGGTCTTACCATCCCAACGCGGCGGGATGTACACATAGTAGATAAGACTGACCACCAAGCCGATGGAAAACCCGACGAGCTGCGCAATCAACTGCAACGACTCCAACTCCGCCTGCGTTTGCGGTTGCGCGGTAATGCCGATGATGAATCCAACGATAAAAGAGGGAACATTTACCGTGAGATTGATGATAACCCCGTCTAGCAGTTGAGCAACAAAGCGCGCACCGATGCCGGCTGGCTCCATGTTGACTCCCCCCACTTCGTTTTTGGGCTTTTCGCTGCCCATCTCAGAGTAGTTAAAATCGTAGTCTGACATATTTCCCTGCTCCTTTGTGGTGAGTTATGCTTGTAAGTTCCACCGTAACTTGAGTATAGCCCCGTTTTGAAATCGTTGCTTGCGCCTTTGCAGTGGGATAGAATGTGCCCCGCCGCAGACTTGACAGATGGTCCCGGCTGCGGGGGACAATTGATGAACACTTACGGAGTTTTTGAAATGACCAAGACATTCATTCGTTTGGGGATGCTGTTGGCGCTGTTGGGCGTCATGGCAGCACCGCTCACCGTATTGGCGCAGGATGCCACCGAAGAAGCTGAAATGGACGACATGATGATGGTAGACGCCGGCGCGCTAATGGCCGAGTCCACCGAGTGCGCCGTACCTGCCAGCCTGACCGATTCGGTTGATGTTGGCGCGATCTTTGGCCTCTCTGGGCCGATTTCTGTTTATGGCGGCCCGCAGCAAAACGCGGTTCAGCTTGCGGCTGACCAAATCAATGAGACAGGTTACTTGGGTGAAGCCACGCTCAACATTGTGTTTGAAGACAGTGCGGGTGACGCCGAGCAAGCCATCAACGCCATGACCAAGCTGGTTGAAGAAGACGAAGTAAGCGCCGTGCTTGGGCCGACGCTTTCTACTGAAGCTTTCGCTGCTGACCCAATTGCCCAGGAAAACGGCGTACCGGTTATGGGGCTGAGCAACACCGCCAGCGGCATTACCGAGATGGGTGACTTTGTCTTCCGCAACAGCCTGCCAGAAAGCTCCGTGATTCCGGGCACGATTGCCCAATCCACCGAACTGCTGGGCCTGGAGCGTGTGGGGGTGCTGTACGGCAACGATGACGACTTCACGCTGAGCGGCTACGAGGTCTTCATCGAAGCGCTGGACGCAAATGGCGTTGAAATCCTGGGTGAAGAGACATTCGCCCGCGAGGACGTAGACTTCTCTGCCCAGTTGACCAACCTGCTTGCTGACGAGCCAGATGCGCTGATTGTTTCGGCATTGGCAGCAGAAGGCGGCCTGATTATCACGCAGGCCCGTGAACAGGGCTTCGACGGCCCCATCATCGGTGGTAACGGTTTGAACTCTCCTGCCATCGTGGAGCAGGCTGGCGACGCTGCTGAAGGCGTGATCGTGGGCGCTGCCTGGAACGTGAATGCGTCTGACGAATATTCGGTTGCCTTCACAGAATCCTATGAAACTGCAACGGGTGCCCTGCCAGACCAGTTCTCTGCTCAGGCCTACACGGGCACCTGGCTCATGGCCACCGCCATCCGCTGTGCAGACAGCGCAGACCCGGCAGCCATCCGTGATGCCCTGGCAGGCATCGAAGGCTTTGCCAGCCCGCTCGGTGAGTTCAGCTTTGCCGAAGACCGTAACCCAATCCATGACCCCGTTCTTCAGATCATCGAAGGCGGCCT
>CAWUJQ010000296.1:0-5985 GCA_963922445.1 uncultured bacterium | reverse complement strand
TCAGTAAGTCCAGTCTTCTAAAATTTGTGAAATAATTCCCAATATTGACAGAACGAACAATGTCGGGGTATTTTGTAAACGTTTACTCTAAGTAAACGTTTACAAGACAATACTACACCTTTAGGAGCAGCATAATGAAACGTTTTTCCGTCCTTTTATTGGCCCTTGTGACTGTCCTGAGCACGACGCTTGTGATGGCGCAGGATACAGTTGAGCTAACCATTGCCACGGTCAACAACCCAGACATGGTCGTTATGGAGAGCTTCACTGATGAGTTCGAAGCACAGTACCCTGGCATCACCCTGAACTGGGTTGTCTTGCCAGAAAACGAACTACGTGACACGGTCACCACTGACGTTGCCACTGGCGCAAGCAGCTTCGACATCATCACGGTTGGCATGTTCGATACACCAATCTTCGCTGCAAATGATTGGATTCTGTCGATGGATGACCTATTTGCGGAGTATCCTGACAGCGTGGTGGCAGACTACAATGTAGATGACATCCTTGAGGGTGTTCGCCTCGGTATCTCTTACGAGGATGAGCTGTACGCGCTACCGTTCTACGGTGAATCGAGCATGGTGATGTACAATACCGAGCTATTCGAGGCTGCTGGTGTCGAGATGCCAGAGCAACCCACCTGGGAAGAGATCCGTGAGATTGCTTGCACCATTCACGACCCAGAGAACGAGACCTATGGCATCGTCCTGCGCGGTCTGCCGGGTTGGGGCCAGGTTATGGCACCGCTTACAACTGTTGTGAACACCTACGGTGGTCGCTGGTTCGATGAGAACTGGGAGCCGCAATTGACCTCCCCCGAGTGGAACGAGGCTGTGAGCTTCTATATTGACCTCGTGAACGAGTGTGGTCAGCCCGGCCCGACAAGCACAGGCTTCGTGGAGGCGCTGACGCTGATGTCTCAGGGGCAGGCAGCAATGTGGGTAGACGCAACGGTCGCCGCTGGTTTCCTAGCAGACCCGGCTCAATCCGAGATTACGGATAGCCTCGGCTTCGCACCAGCCCCGGTCGGCCCGGTCGCTAAGGGCAACCACTGGCTGTGGTCCTGGAACCTCGGCATCCCCAGCACCACCGAGCACCCGGCAGAGGCACTCCAGTTCATTACGTGGGCAACCAGCACGGACTACATTACGCTTGTTGGCGAGACCAACGGTTGGCAGACTGTTCCACCAGGAACCCGTATTTCCACCTACGAAAATGAGTTGTACCTTGAAGCAGCTCCCTTCGCAGAGACCGTTCTCGGCCTGATGCAAGCCGCTGACCCAACCGACTCCACTCGTGACCCCGTACCCTACACTGGCGTTCAGTTCGCTGGAATCCCAGAGTTCCAGGGCATTGGCACGGACGTATCGCAGTTCATCGCCGAGGCATTCGTTGGTGATGTGACAGTCGCTGAGGCGCTGGAACGTGCTAACGAAGCCACCCGCGAGACAATGGAAGAGGCTGGCTACTACGAGTAGGCCCAGCACCAGCTTTAGGTTCTACCACAAGGAGGGCTGTCCTAACGGGTGGCCCTTCCCGAACTCCCAATACAATACTACCTTTTTAGGTGTTTAAGAGAATTCTATTATGACGCAGAGAGTTAAATCCGCATTTGCAATGCCTAGCGGCGAACCACGTGAACAAGTTTCGGACGCTCTTATTCGGCGCGCGCTAATATGGCCTGCCGTTATCTACATGATTGTGGTGACACAGATACCCCTTCTCTACACACTGCGGTTTAGCTTCGAGCGCTGGAACATGAATCGCCCGGACCGGCGTGGTTTCACGGGGTTCGACAACTACGTTGATGTCATCACGGACAATGACTTTTGGACGATCATCTTGAATACAGGTGTTCTTACTGGGTCTGTTGTACTGGTGACATTCATTCTGGGTCTGGCGTTTGCATTGCTGCTCAATCGTAGCTTTCCCGGTCGCGGCATCGTGCGGACGATGCTAATAACGCCGTTTCTAATTATGCCAACCGTCTCAGCAGTTGTGTGGAAAAATATGCTGCTTGACCCGTCGTTTGGATTTATCACTAAGCTTGTGCAGTCGACCGGGCTACCCGCGCCGAACTTCTTGGGTGACTTCCCCATGATTTCGGTAATAACGATTGTTGTATGGCAATGGATGCCGTTCATGATGCTCATTTTGCTGGCGGGGCTACAATCGCTCAGTATGGACCAAGTTGAGGCTGCACAAATTGACGGGGCCAACCCAGTAGATATTCTGCGCTTTGTCATCCTCCCACATTTACGCCGTTACATCGAAATTGCCGTCTTGATGGAAATCCTATTTATCCTCAGTGTGTTCGGGGTCATCTTCATCACCACCACTGGCGGCCCTGGCATTCAGACGACCAACCTATCCTACGCAATCTATAACGAGGCCTTCAGCCGTCGCGACATTGGTGATGCGAGCACGATAGGCATTTACGCAATCATTCTTGCCAACATTGTTGTGACATTCTTTGTTCAAGCATTACGTCGTGGTTCTGATGAAGGGGTAACCGCATGAAGTTGAAAACATGGCAGGCGGCATCGCTTAACACGATTACCTATGTTGCTGCACTCATCATCTTCTTTCCGATTCTATGGACGATTTTGACATCGTTCAAAACGGAGCGCGAGGCGTTTAACTTTCCGCCCTCATTTATCCCGGTGTTTTCACTCCAAGCAGAGGAATCGCTCAGCGAGACTGATCCGTCAGATGTTAGTAGCGATGAGGCGGAAACTGAGGAAACCTACTCTATCTTCTATGACGCAACGTTTGACAATTATCAGCGTGCCATCTTCGACGCGGATTTTATGACGCCGTTGCTGAACACCCTCTGGATTACGATTCTCGCAACACTATTAGCTCTGCTGTTGGGCATCCCAGCAGCATATGCCCTCGCGTATAAGCCCGATAAGCGTAGCAACTTCACGCTACTCTGGCTGATCTCGACCCGAATGTTACCCCCCGCTGGCGTGATTGTGCCACTATTTCTTCTCGCAAGAGATCTGTCACTGCTCGATACGCGCCTCGGCATGATTATCATTTATACCGGTATGAATTTGCCCCTCGTCATCTGGATGATGCGTTCCTTTCTACTTGATGTCCCCTATGACATCCTCGAAGCAGGTCGAATTGACGGGGTATCGCTGTTTCAAGAATTCCGGCATTTAGTGCTACCGCTGGTAGCCCCTGGGCTGTTCGCAACGGCACTACTATGTATGATCTTCACTTGGAATGAGTTCTTCTTCGCATTCAACATCGCAAAGAGCCAGGCAGAGCCACTGACAGTTTATATCTCGTCATTTAAGACAGGACGTGGACAATTCATTGCGCTGATGTCCGCTGCGTCTATGTTATCGGTGTTGCCAGTGGTGATTGCCGGGTGGGTTGCTCAGCGCCAGTTGGTGCAAGGTCTGACGATGGGTGCTGTAAAATAGGGGCTGATCCATCAATCAGGAGCCACCGACTATGAAGAACAAAACAAAGAGTAGCCCAACGATGCGTGAGGTCGCAGAGGAGGCAGGGGTTTCTATCGCCACCGTCTCCCGCGTGATTAATGGCAATCCCTCGGTCAGCAAACCACTTGAGCAGACTGTACAGCGCGCCATGAAAAAGCTGAACTACTATCCGAGTTCGGTCGCGCGCAGTCTGAAGGTCAAACAGTCAATGCTCGTTGGCATTCTTATTCCTATCTTAGAGCACCCAGCATACAGCCGCATGGCATCTAGTATTGAGCGGACTTTGTTCGACAACGGCTACCGAGGCATCGTATGTAACGCCGAGGAGGACTACAAACGTGAGGCAGCTTACATCGAGATGTTACTACGGCAGCGGGCCGACGGCATTGTTATCAACACTACCGCACGAGATCCTAAATTCCTACAAGCGTTAGAGGACAACCAAATGCCGATGGTGTTGTTCGACCGATCGGTAGAGGGCGTGTCTTGTCATCAGGTTTTCTGTGATAACTCACAAGGTGGCTATACAGGGATTCAACACCTCGCGGAGCTTGGTCACAAGCGGGTGGGGATTATCGCTGCGCCGACCTACCCTGAACCAATCGTTCGCCGTTTAGAGGGTGTACGCCGTGCGATGCACGATTACGAACTAGACGACGACCCGGCACTCATCCGCACCGGTGATAATCAGTTGTTTGATATGGGCTACCGTGCTGCACTTGAACTGCTCAGCCTGGATGAACGCCCAACGGCAATCTTCGCACTGACGGATGTAACGGCTGTCGGTGTGCTGCATGCCGCGAAGGAGATGGATATTCGCATCCCAGCGGATGTGTCTGTCATGGGCTACGACAACCTACCCATCGCAAGTTACATGTTACCGTCACTGACGACTGTCGCACAGCCTTTGGTCGAGATGGGCCAGACGGCTGTTCAATTGTTACTCAAGAGTATTGAAAACCCGAGTGTTGAGCCGGAGCGTGCTGTTCTGACGACACAACTTATCGTGAGAGACTCTACTGCACCGCCTCAATAACGCTACCGATGAAGGATAGCGATTCTGATGAAAGCGATTGTATTTCCAGAAGCAGAGAAAATCGAACTCCAAACACTAGCTGACCCCAACTGCGATGATAATGAGGTTATTGTCCAAGTGGGATCTACTGGCATATGCGGTACAGACCTGCACATCTTCCATGCCGAATATATGTCACAGTTTCCCCTCGTACCTGGGCATGAGTTCCACGGCAAGATCGTTGAGGTGGGTAAGAATGTTACCAACTTCCGTTTGGGTGACCGTGTCGCTGTAGACCCCAACTTGTATTGCGGCAAGTGTGAACGTTGCCGTAATGAACAATCTAATCAATGTCTAAACTTAGAAGTGGTAGGGGTCACACGACATGGGGCCTTTGCGGAGTTCGTGAACGTCCCAGAACGAGCCTGTTATCCCATTCCTGATGCGCTAACTGACAAGCAGGGGGCATTTGTCGAGCCATTGGCGTGTGTGGTCTATGCCCTACGCCGGATGCGCGTACAACCCGCCGACCGAGTGTTGATTATTGGCGCGGGGCCAATGGGTTTACTGTTGGTGCAGGCACTACGGCATAGCGGCGGATCACTCATCGCCGTGACTGAGAAGCAACCTGCACGTCTACAACTCGCGAAAGACATGGGCGCGAATGTTGCTGTTCCCGCTGGACCAGATCAAGACAGTGAGCTGGAGGCGATTGCACCGGGTGGGTTCGATATTGTAATTGACGCAACAGGTGTACCAGCGGTTATCCAGAAGGCATTCGACTACCTGAAGCCACGAGGCCAGTTCCTACAATTTGGGGTGGCTCCAATTGGCGCGAAGATTGAGATTGAGCCGTACAAAATCTTCCGCTATGACTGGCAAATTATCGGGTCGTTCGCACTGTGCTACACCTTCAAGCCGTCAATTGATTGGCTAGCAAACGGCGTGATTGATGTCGAGCCACTCGTGAGCCACACTGTACCCATGAGCAAGTTTAGCGAGGCCTTCCACCAATTCAACAACGGCGAGACGCTCAAGGTTCATATCGATATTGCAGGGAGCTAGATGATGTTACGTGTCATTATTCACGAGCCACACAACCTGAAGGTTTTTGAGGATGAGCATCCACAACCTGCCCCCGGTGAGGTGTTACTGGTGGTCAAGGCGGTTGGCATCTGTGGGTCTGACTTGCACGTCTTCGAGGGACAGCAACCGTTTGTAAGCTATCCGGTGCTGCCGGGGCACGAGGTCAGCGGGGAGATCCTCGCTGTCGGCGATGGCGTGGATGTGGCCCTCGTCGGCAAGAAGGCTGTGGTGAAACCATCCATACCGGACGGCGTGAGGCCTCGCTTCGGGCCAGGGCGCTACAATATCGCCAGTGACGGTCAAATGATAGCAAACGCGAGATGACCTGGCGGATATACCAGTTGTTGCACCAGATGAGTTGGCGGTAGGACAGATCCACAACATCGACCATCTGCTTGAAATCGATGTTGGTCAAATGATAGCAAA
>CAWUJQ010000295.1:0-5987 GCA_963922445.1 uncultured bacterium | reverse complement strand
GCTGTGGCTGCAAACCCCGGCTGGCCTGCCGGTTCACATTGGCACCGAACCTGACTTCGACCGAATGCAGACGAAAGCGCATGTTGCCTACGAGGTGGATGACATCGCTCAGTGGCGTGAGCGCATCGCAGCGGCGGGCTGCCCCATTGACGCGTCGGTACTGATTCCTGGCTATAAGCGCTTCGAGTTTCGCGACCCGTTTGGCAATCGCGTGGAGATGATTCAGCCAATTACCTGACTCATACCTTGCGAATGGGCGCGGCTGCGTTACAGTGTGTTTGGGCGGGTTTGGAGACGCGTCCAATGATTGGATTAGCCGCGTTTTTGGGCGCACACAATATTGCAGATTCAGAATTTGATTGGGTAACTGGGGTTTGTGGCGGACGCGCCGTTGCGCGTTCCTACAGGTTACATCTGTGACAATGTAGGGACGAGGCCTGCCTCGTCCGCTGGACACCACGACGCACGGTTCCCAGATTATTTTTTGAAACGCCAATATCGCGTCCCGACAACCGCAGCAGCAAGGCGGCATACATGCCGTCCGAGACACCTCAACCGATAAACACGTCACACAAGGAACGCACATTGACCACACAGCGGGGCAGCAACGCGTTTTTCCAGTTCAATTACATCCCGTACCCGCTGTGGCGGCGGCGGATGCCGTTCCCAGTCAAGCTGGCCGTGACGCCGCTGCTGCGCCGTACCTATCCAGCCCGCGTGGTAGAGCGCCGCATTCCCACGGTCAACGATGTGGCGGCCTCCTTGCACCGCTTCGGCCTGCTTGCGGATGGTGCAACCGAAGCCGAAACCCGCGAAGCACTCAAAACCACCCAGGCCAACATCGCCATTGTCGATACTGACGCCGTCCCTGCCGCGACGACCCACCCCATTAGGCTGCCCGCCCAATGGGAACCGATGGAACGGATTATCGTCACATGGCCCGTGAACTACCCGCCGTTGTGGGCACTGTTCGCGCAAATGACGGAAGCCATTATGCCCGTGGCTGATGTGCAAATCAACGTGACCCACCCGGTGTGGGCGCAGGCCGTTCACCTGTACTTGCAAGCGGGTGGCATGGCTGACCTCGACCGCGTGACGTGCTATCACCTGCCCACGGATGACATTTGGGTGCGTGACTACGGCCCGTACATCGGCTATGACGCGCACGGCGAACGGGCTGCTGTGGCGATGCAGTACGACCCGCTGGAAAACTATCCGCAGGCACGGGACGACGCCATGCCCGTGCGCTGGGCCGCCCACGAAGGATTAGCGCTCAACAAGCTGGACTTTCGCGGCGAGGGCGGCAATGTGTGGACGGACGGCACGGGCAAGCTGTTCATGACGAATCAGGTGTACATCCAAAACCCGGACCTCAACCGCATCACGTTGATTGAGCGGCTGCGGCGGGCGTTCACGTTTGATGAACTCGTACTGCTGCCCCGCCTGCGCCTGGAAGAAACCGGCCACGTGGATTTGGTGGTCAAGCTGGCCAATGCCGATACAATGTTGGTCAGTGGGCCAGGTGCGTTGTTCACAAGTGACCGTTTGTGGCGAGCCGCACGGCAACTGCGCCGGGACTACACCCTCATCACGCTGCCCACCCCGCCGCTGTACTTTAACTGGTTTGGCTACCCCATCCGCCGCAGCTACACCAACGCGCTGACCGTGAACGGGCGGGTGTTGGTGCCAGTATACGGCATCCGGCAGGACGACGAAGCGCTGCGCTGCTATGAAGCAGCCATGCCGGGGTTCGAGGTGGTGCCCATCGACTGTACAATCGCGGCTAACGGCGGCGGGGCCGTCCATTGCCTCACGAAAGAAGTCCCGCTTAAAATAGCGCCAGAAGCGAACCCGACAAGTTAATCGAATAGACGATATTGATTATGGAATTCATCTGGGATTTTACAGGCCAGTTCAACATCACGGAGACAGTGTTCCAGTTTATGCTGGTCAACGCCATTCTCGGCCTCAGCATCTACCTCACGCTGTACACAGGCATGTTCTCGCTGGCCCAAGCCGGATTCATGGGCATTGGCGCGTACATCGGCGTGCTGACCACACAAGCGCTGCCTGACGCGCTCGTCACGATGGGCCTGTTCACCGAAGCGCCGACCATTTCACTGTGGGTGGGCGTGGTGACGGGCGCACTCGTTGCCGGGTTGATTGCGATTCCGGTGGGGCTGCCCGCGCTGCGCCTACGCGATATTTACCTCGCCATTGCCACGATTGGTTTTGGCGAGATTGTGCGCGAACTCATCAAAAACTTCGACAACATCGTGCGCTTCTTCATCGAAACGTTCACAGCCACCGAGCGCTCCCGCTTCACGTTGATTGAGGGCGCACGCGGTATTAAGGGTATCCCCAAACTCACGGAAACGTGGCACCTTGTGCTGTTTATCGCCATTATCGGCTACTGCATGGTGCGGTTGCACCGCTCCCGGCTGGGACGGGCAATGGCCGCTATCCGTCAGGACGAACAGGCCGCCGCCAACATGGGCATCAACGTGGTGTTCGTGAAAAACCTCGTGTTTGTGCTCAGCGCGATGATTGCCGGGGCTGCGGGGGCATTCAACGGCCACCTGACGCGCATCATCACGCCGGATACGTATGGGTTCAATCAGGCGGTGGACATCCTGGCGTATGCGGTGTTGGGGGGCACGGGCACATGGTTTGGCCCGGTCATCGGCGGGATGATTATGGGCGCGCTGCCGGAAGTAATGCGCGTGGCCAGTGAGTATCGCGGCTTTTTGGTGGGGCTGGTGCTGTGGGCGGTGATTGTGTTCCTGCCCGGCGGCGTGATCGGCATTCCGGGGATGATTATGCGGGCCATTGAAAAGCGCACCACCCGCCAACCGGAACCCGACGCGGAAGAGTCGGATAGTGTGCCGGCGAACCCGTAGCTAGGGTGTATTCTCTCGCAAGAACGGCCCGACCACTTTTTGAAAATCTGCTAGCCGTTCTTGATGCACGCCGTGGCCCGTGTCTTTGAAGACCTGGAGGCGGGCGTTCGGCGCGGCATCCACAAAGCGCTGGGCGTATTCTGCCGGGTTGAGCGTGTCTTTATCGCCGAGCAGCAGCAGCACCGGGCACGTGATGTTCGGGGCCAAACTCACGCTGATGTCGCCGCCCCGGTCGATCATATGTACCATTGCGCGAATCCACCCGGCGACGAAGCGCCGCGCATTCTCGATGCCGTGCAGGGCCATTGTATCCGGCTCGTTGATGAGGAAGGTCGCCGGGGCATTACGCTGCACCACCGGGCGCATATCCGCGCCGAAGTAGCCCACACTGCCCACCGTCGTCACAGACGCAAAGCGCCCCGGTTGTTTGCCCGCCGCAATCAACGCAACCTCACCGCCATCACTGTAGCCAAACAGGTGCGCCTTCTCGACTTCCAGCGCATCCATGAGGGCCAGCACATCGTCCGCATCACGATAGTAGAAATCGTTGGGGAAATCACGCTGGGGCGGGCGGGACTGCCCATACCCGCGCAGGGACGGCGCAATCACACGGTAGTCTGCTGCCAGCCAGTCAATCACGTCGCCTAAGTCTTTGCGGCCTGTGCCCAACCAACCATGCACCGCCACTACCGGGAACCCCTCCCCTGCGTCTTCGTAGAATAGGCTAACGCCTGTCGCGACCGCTACTTTGGGCATCCGTTACGCTCCAGGGACGAGCAGGCGATACACGAAGAAGAACACCAGCCCCAGCCCAATCGTCAGCAGCAGGTTTTTCGTGCGCCAACTGACCACCACCGCAAACAGCCCGGCAATCAGATAGGCGTTGGTGTAACTTGCTGTGAGCGCAGCGTCGCGGTAGAGCATATAGGGCACGGTAATCGCGGTCAGTACGGCCACAGGCACATAGCGCAGCGCCCGCACCACGCTGTCAGGCAAGTCCATCTTGCCGACAAGCGCCAGCGACGGATAGCGCACCCCAAACGTCACCGCCGTCATGCCTAAAATCAGCCAGAATGTATCCATCCGTTAGTCTCCTTGTCCGTCGATGGCGGGCGTTTGCTGCGCGAGGTCGCCCGCTTCGCGCCGCCGCGTGATTTCTTCGGTGAGGTAACCCGCTGCAATGCCCAGCGCAGCCCCCAGCATCAAATAAAGTTGATGCGGTAGGCTGTACGTCAGCACGCCCACACCCCCCGCCACGACCGCACACACCAGCATCGGGCGGTTAACCACAAGCGGCACCACAATCCCGATGAACGTGACCACCAGCGCAAAGTCCAGGCCCCACGCCGCAGCCCCGTCAAATTGGCTGCCAAACAGCGCCCCCATCAACGTCCAAAAGTTCCAGTTGACGTACATCAACACGCTGCTGCCCAGGTGATACCACTCGGCGCGGGGTTGGTCTTCCGTCCACTGGCCGACGACCGTCGCATAGGTTTCATCTGTTAGCCAGAAGCCCAGCGGCAGCAGCCAGCGCTGTGACAGGTGCTTGGTGTGCGGGGCCAGCGATGCGCCGTAGAGCGCGTGACGCACATTGACGATGAACGTGGTCAGCACAATCACGGGGATGGTGGCACCCTGCGCCAGCAGCGTTGCACCGATGAACTGCGCGCTGCCCGCAAACACAAACAGCGAAAAGCCCAGCGCCCCCCACACGTCCAGGCCGCTTTCGGTGACGGCAAACGCGCCGAAGATGACGCCAAACGGGGTCGCACCCACCACCATCGGAATGGTGTCACGCATCCCGGCGATGAACATGCGCTGGCGGGTGGGGATGATGGCTTGCTGCATAGGTCGCGTCCTCTGCTGCGAAAAGGCTCATTCGTATAGGCGCGATTGTATAGCAAGGCTGGGCGCGGCTGTATGCCCACCAGTCCAATTTAGGGCGTTAACTTTGCCTGCCAAACCACTTACGGTAGATGTCGTCGTAGGTGCCATCATCCCGCAGCTTGAGCAGCACTTCATTCACGTCTGTGTCATGGTAAGCAGCATCTCGCCTACGCTTGCACACCGCCCATGTTGTGTCAATCTACGCGGCGGGCAAGCGTAGGCGCTATTGTTTCAGAGGGTACTATACTTGCCATCAAACCTACGACAGGAGAATCTTCATGACATGGGAGCAAATCCGCCAAGAGTATCCCAATCGATGGGTCGTTATTGAAGCACTGGACGCACACACCGACGGGGGACGTCGGGTCATTGACCGCCTTGTTTTGATCGCTGCCTTTGGCGACGATTGGCTGCCTGCCTGGAACCGCTACAAGTTACTGCACGGTGCATCACCACAACGAGAGTACTTCATATTCCACACCGACCGAGAACAGCTAGACGTTGGCGTGATTGACGGTTTCGGGCGCATTTTATCGTGACAACGATCACATTTAGGCTCGGCCTGCCCTTCACAACTGTCATCATAACTCACGTGGGCAAATCCCTGTTGATGGACAGAGTTCTCATTGATACTGGCTCAGCCGCTACCGTTTTTAGTGCAGATCGTCTCGCGGAAATTGACCTACTGCCAGAACCCACAGACCGCGTCCGGGAAATACGTGGCGTGGGTGGATTTGAATACGTCGTTGAGAAACAGACCGAACAGATTACAGTTGGTACACTCACTTGAACAAACGCCAAAATACAAATCGGTGCCCTGTCCTACGGGATACCCATAGATGGCATTCTTGGCTCTGATTTTCTGCTAGCCGTGGGCGCAACACTAGACTTCAACTCACGTGAAATTCGTTAAAGATCTGCCGTGAACCTAGTTGCGACCTCACACCGAAATCAGCATTACCGCGCCAATGGCCAACGCTAGCCCCGCCCACTGCCGGGGGGCAAGCTGCTCCTTGAGTACGATCAGCGCCAGCAGTGCCGTGAATGCCGGGTACAGGCCGCTGAGGACGGCGGCAGTATCTAACCGCCCGATTTGTGCCGCCAACGCAAAAAAGATGTTCCCGCCCGCGTCCAGCACGCCAGCCAACAGAATCAGCGGGAGTGCTGCCCGCGTCGGACGCCACGGCTTGCGCAGGGCCA
>CAWUJQ010000294.1:0-6025 GCA_963922445.1 uncultured bacterium | reverse complement strand
GCCTTGTTTGTCCACCAGGCCCACCTGACGGTCGGCGCGGGCGGGGTCATCGGCCAGCAGTTTGGCGAGCGTTTCCTCTGCGCTGGCCCCATCGGCCATCATGCGCAGGCCATCAGCGCCAAAGCCGACTTTTGCCAGCGCTTGCGTGGCAACTGCGCCAGAGGCCGCTTGTGCCCAACTGACCACTGCCGCTGCTGCCAGAAATTTGCTAGCAACAGCAACCCCCCACGCGCCTTCGTCTGCGTCGTAGGCTACTATCGAAAAGGTATTCAACCGAATCATGCGACTGCCCTGCGTTGTGCGTTCGATTAGTCCCACCGATGGTATCATAATCGGTTGGCCGATGCGACGGGGATGCCGCCACGGGTGCGGCAGCGTTTACGTTTGGGCGTTGTTGCGCTTGTCTTGTTCGCGCGCGACGATGGCAAGCGCCTCTTCCATGCTGTTCGCTGCAAAAACAAATTCCGTGGATTCTGGGATGAGAACGGCCAGCAGCCGCCGAAAAGACGCCACGTAGCGGCTGCCAAAGGCGACCGTGACCCCTTCGCTAGGCATTTGCTGCGAACGCCTAACTGCTGACCGAAACCCACTCAGGGCATTGGCGGGCCAAAGGTGGCCGGCGCTAAAGTCGAAGATGGCATCAACGATGCCGCCCGTCTCGTTGGCCATTTGCGCGCCCGTCTCGTTGGCTGCGTGGAACTCCTCCCACGTCCAGTTGCCCGTAAAACGAAAATAAAGAAGCGTTCGCTTTTCATCGTACCACGTCACATAAACGGCCATCTCAAACTCCCTGTAAGTATTGCCACCCCAAATATTACGGTATATTTTGAGTTATGGCTATTAAATTTTGCAGGTTTTAACAGGGCATTTGCTGCGAGCGAAGACGCTGTGATGGACACATGGCTTGGAATCGGCGGGACGATACAGTGTGCGAGTGGCAGAAGCAGCACATCGTTGGACTGGCGTGGTGAAAGGGGTACAGGGCAGGTGTTAGCTCTTACTGGAGCAGCAACCTACCCACTAAAATAATGCAATGCCACTAGGGGGGCCGTCTTGCCTAGCTTGGGCAGCGGCCCCCTGTGTACGGCCTATGGCCCTAGCTCTCGCGCCCAAGCTGGCAACGTGCCCGAAAGATCGCTGCGGGCCTGGCTCAGCTCAAGCTCGTTATATTGCGTTCGCTCAACGGCCAAACATCGGGCGGGTATCGAGTCATCAGAATAAAGCGCTTGTGCTGATACCATGAGTTCGTCGTTGGCTGCGTCAATTTCTGGCATATAATTGGCGCAGTCTAGGCTGCTTTTGACCAAGATGTACTGCTTTTGGATGGCAGGGCCAAGCAGTGCCAGTACCAAAAGCACCACAACCGCGACCAATGATAGAATCATGGCGTACTCAACCAGGCCCTGCCCTGCTTCGGGATTTGGGGTCTTGCTGTCTTCAACTTGCTGTTCAATGCGTAATGAGTTCATTTGATGCCACCAATGATAGTCTCTCTATACAAAATAAATATATCGTAAGATGCGCGTGTAAAACGTAAATTTCTCAATTTTGCGCAATGCTTACCCAATTTTAAACAAGAAATTGATTTAGACCAGTGGTTATGCGCCTTTTGCCACAGACAAACGGCGTTTGTGGGCTGGCCGTGTACTGCTATCATAGGCCCACGAGCAGCCACCAACCCAGGAGTGCAACGAACACATGAAAATCGGGATCATCGGCGCGGGCGTTGCGGGTATGTCCGCTGCGTGGGAATGCGTTAACGCAGGGCATGAGGTTCATGTTTTTGAAGCGGGTGACCTGCCCGGCGGACTAGCAGCAGGCTTTAAGGATGAGCATTGGGACTGGTGGATGGAGAAGTTCTATCATCATTGGTTTACCACCGACGACCACCTGCTCAAACTGGCAGATGAACTGGACGTCCGTCAGCGCGTGATGTTCCCACGGCCCAAAACCAGCTACTGGATTGACGGGCAGCTTTACCAGAGTGAGATGAACGCCTCCATTTTCAAGCTGCCGCTGTCGCCAATCGACATCTTTCGGATGGGGGCAGCCGGGGCCTTCCTCAAGTTCGCGGTGTGGAACGGCAAGTTCCTGGAGCAGTACACCGCTCATGAGTGGATGCGCCTTTACATGGGCAAGCAAGCTTATGAAACGTTTTTTAAGCCGCTGCTGATTGGCAAGTTTGGTGAACGCTACCAGGATGTGAACATGGCCTGGCTGTGGGCGCGCATCTACACGCGCTCGGTTAAGCTGGGCACATATGAGGGCGGCTTCCAGGCATTTATGAACGACTTTGCCGAGGCGCTCAAGGCAAGTGGCGCGCAACTGTACTTCAACACGCCTGTGGATGTTATCAATGTGGACGGCGAGGCCAACCCAGCGTTGCAGGTGGGTGGGCATGCCCTGTCATTTGACCGTGTGATTAGCACTACATCACCGGCATTGCTGCTCAAGCTGACGCCGCGCCTGCAAAACACCGTCTATGGTGACCGCGTGGCTGACCTGGACAGCATCGGTGCCGTGATTGTGATTGCCGCGCTCAAGCACAAGCTGCTGGAAGACGATACGTATTGGCTCAACCTGCCTGCGGATAGCCCCGACAAGGAGAAAAGCCAGTTCCCGTTTTTGGCGCTGGTCGAACACACGAACTTTATTCCGCCGGAGAGCTTCAACGGTGACCATTTGGTATATATGGGCGACTACGTCCCGCCGGAACACGCCTACTTCCAGATGAGTGAGGAAGAACTCACCGAGCGCTTCATGGCGGAGCTGCCCAAGTTCAACCCGCGCTACAATCCCGGTTGGATTCGCAAAACGTGGGTGTTCCGGGCACCGTATGCGCAGCCTGTGCCAGGGGTATATCACAGTGAAAAAATCCCGGATTTGAAGACGCCGCTGCCAGGGTTGTATTGGGCCAGTATGTCGCAGGTCTATCCCTATGACCGGGGCACAAACTTCGCTGTGGAAATCGGGCGGCGGGTGGCGCGCCTGGCGTTGGAAGATGAGGGGTAGGGATTCATTACAACCCGGCGAAAATTTGCGCCACGGGCAGCCTGAACCCCGGCAGTACCGGGTCGCCCGTGAGCGTGTCGGCTGTGGTGAGGGTCACAGCCCCGCCCGCCTGATGCACAATGACGGTTTGTGTTTTCGGGTAAACAATCCAGATGAGCGGTGTCCCTGCTTCAAGCAGTTGCAACACCTTTTCCTGAATGTCTTCGGCAGTGTTGCTGGGCGAAATAACCTCGACTGCCAAATCCGGGTATAAGTTGACGAATCCCTCTGGTGTGGTGTCTGGCAGGCGCTCCGCTCTCAAGAAACTCACATCAACGCCGCGCACAGTATCCCGACCGTCTGGGTTGCGTTTAAGGATAAAGCCAGTTTCTGCGGCTAGTAACTCACCCAAATCGTGGGCATCCGCATGCTTGGCAATGGCATTACTGATGCGATACGTAAGTCGTCCATGCAGAAATCCCGGCAGAGGCATCGTAACAAGTTCCCCGTTGATAAGTTCGATAGATGTGTCCTCGTAGGCTCCCTCGTTTAGTAGCTGCTGAAAGGCCTCGGCTGAGATGAACGTCGTCTGGGGTTGTGCAACCATGACTCGCGCTCCTTGGCTCGTATTTCGTTTGCTTATTTTATCATGCAAGTTGCGCCGCCGCGCCAGATGCTGCACACTATGGCGTGTTTACTTTTTTACGACAACTGCCCTATTGAGGAGAGAGTCCCATGACTGACAACGAACAGCCGCTCATCGCGCCAGAAGAAGAAGCCAGCGACGACGAATTCCGTGCAGCCATTGACGCAGCCCTGGCCGCCGCCGAGGTCGAGCCGGACGACGCGCCCGTTACGGCGGGCGACAACGTGACCGAGGCGGACAGCTTACAGGACAACGAGTTTGCCGTGGAGCTAGACGGCGAACCCGTGAAGGGCATCTTCCGGGTAAGTGGGTTGGTGTCCTTCAGCGTGACCGACCGCGCAGAGACGGCCAAGATCACCCTTGCCAAGATGGTGCAGCGTGACGTGACCATGCCGTTCAACCAGTGGATCAAAGCGACCATTGAGGCGGGCAGCAGCCCGGCGCGGGCGCTGGCCATTGTGGCCATTGACGACGGTGTCGAAACCCGCCGCTGGACGCTGACCGATGCGCAGATTACGCAAATTAGCTACAGCGACTTCGACACAGGCAGCAGCGACTTCGTGGAAGAAGTGATTTCACTCACCTACGGCCAACTGGTAGAAACATGGACGTGGAGCGACGCGCAGTAAGCGCTTGCAACCTGGGGCGTGGTACCGCCGCGCCCTGGGCTACCTATATGCCGCACTCATTATACCGTCATTTTCACTGCATAAATCACGCTGAACTGTGAGGATGGTTAATATCAGTTTCGTGTGATTGACTTGCCTACGTCATGACCCTACAATAGCCATTATCGCCCCTACTGACGGTAAAGAGGCCGCCCCGTGACAATCCCTGTAATTATTTCCACTGGTTCATTGTGGCTGATGGACACCGCCTACACGTTTGAACTATTTGCTGAAGCGGGCTACGACGGCGTGGAAATCATGTGTGATGACCGCTACACCACCCGTGATCACCGCTACCTGACGCGCCTGAGCGCGGATTACGGCTTGCCCGTTGTGGCGATGCACACGCCGTTTGGCTACCGGCTGATTGGGTGGGGCCACGGCGACACCGACCAGGGCAAGGTGCGGCATATGGTGGAACTGGCGGACAAGGTGGGGGCGAAGCGGGTTGTGGTGCATTTGCCAGCGCGCTACAGCCGGGCCTCGTTGAGCATTGGCGCATTTCGGACGCGCTTCCCGTGGTTTGGCCGTGATGACTTTCGCAAGTGGATGGCCAACGGCGGCCTTACAGGGATGCAATCAGAAACGAGCGTGCAAATCGCGCTGGAAAATATGCCCACGTCACGGATTTGGGGGCGCGAGACGAACGGGCATTGGTGGAACACCGTCGAAACGTGGAGCGGCGTTCACGACCACCTGACGCTGGACACCACCCACTGGGCGACGTTCGGCATTAATCCGGTGGAGCCGCTGCGGATGGCGGGTGAGCGCGTGAAACACATTCACTTGAGCAACTACGAAAACGGGCGGGAGCATCGCCTGCCACAGACGGGGGAGCTTGACCTGGGCGCGTTTTTGCGCGAACTCGTCGCGATGGACTACCAAGGCTCCGTGAGTGTGGAGGTTAGCCCGGACGCGCTGGCGTTTGACACGCCGAAAGCCATTCGGCGCAAACTGCGCGAAACGCTCGACTTCTGCCGGACGCATTTGGCGTAAGCGCGGCCTTGACCGGGCAGGGACAACGCCCACACTGACCCGCTAACGTTTGTGCTGCCGGATGTAGTCGCGCATGGCGTCCGCTTGCGGCTCGGCGGGATTGAGTTGCAGAGCGCGCTCAAGGTCACGGGCAGCAGCAGCACGGTCTCCCTTGTTGTTGTAGGCAACCCCTCGATTCTTGTAGGCGTCGGCATCGTCCGGCTTCAGGCGGATGGCCTCATCGTAGTCGCGGATGGCGCGGTCGTATTCGCCCTTGCCGTCCATGTAGGCATTCCCGCGGTTGTTGTAGGCGGTGGCATAGTCCGGCTTCAGGCGGATGGCCTCATCGTAGTCGCGGATGGCGCGGTCGTATTCGCCCTTGTCGTCGTAGGCAAGCCCCCGGTTGTTGTAGGCTTCCGCATAGTCCGGCTTCAGGCGGATGGCCTCGGTGTAGTCGCGGATGCCGTCATCATAGCGTCCTTGTTCTACCGACTCATACGCCTTCTCGAAAAATTCCCCAGCCGTAAGCTGCTTTTCGGTCACGGCGGGCTGGGCTTCTACCTGGCGCTGCTGCTCGTCCTCGTAGCGCTCCGTCCGGCGCGATGGCGGGTGCAGCACCGCGTTCACGGGCACGTCCAGGTGACCGCGCAGCTTGTCCATGGCCGCCTCGAAGTAGTCTATGGGCACGCGCACGGCATTGTACTTGCTCAGCGGCTCGGCAATGTCTGGCGGCAGGTACTTATGC
>CAWUJQ010000293.1:0-6053 GCA_963922445.1 uncultured bacterium | reverse complement strand
GCGGCGGCGGCCCTGCCGTGGAAAGCATCGGCCCCGGCGCGGCTGTTACATCCAGCACAAGCCGCTGGCTCTTGTAAATGTGAAAGTGGCGCGGGGTGGGTGGCGGTGGCGCGTCCATCATGTTTATTTCTTACCCCCCTTCATTCGCACGCGGCTTGTTCAGGTCATTAATTGTCGTCTTGGCGAATACACGCTCCATGATCTCGCCCAACACCGGGTCAATCCGCTTAACCTCTGCCTGCCCATTGCGGCGCTTGGCTTTGTCTGGGTCTTTTTTCTTCTTCCACTCACTCGCCGTATATGGGTCGTCACCCACATTTGCGCCAAACCAGGCTGTTGCCCCCTGTGCCCAGTATTCACGTACATGGGACGATGCATAGCACTCCGTCCGCTTGCCCGCTGTAGGCTTCAAGCTGCTGTCCAGCGAGTAGAGTACATTTCCGCCAGCGTCTTTAATCATATCCTTGTTGTGCGATAGGATGCCCCATTGCTTCAGCCACCCCTGGTAGACGTCGCCCAGGTTCAATGCATCGCCCTTTTTCATAGTATTCTCGACGGCATCTAGAACGGTTTTTTGCTGCGGCGCTGTCCACTTGGCCGTCGTCATTTCCCCTTCCAGCTTCGTTTTAACGGCCCCGAAGGCCGTTTGACCTTTCTTCAAGTCCAGGTTTTCGGTGATGTTATAGCCGTCAATCCACTCTTGAGGTGTACCGTCACGCTCCAGCTTCTTCTTAGCAGCATAAGCATCTTCAGACTTCTTCTTATCCTCAGGGGCAATGCCATAGATTTCTACCGCGTGGGCCATTTCGTGTACCGTCGTAGAGTAGCCGGGGTCATAACACCACTTTGTACCCGCTGCCGCCCCTTCGGCGCTGACCCCCGTTGTGTTCTCCTCACTCACGGCCACGTATACCTTACCGTTGTGTTCAAAGCCACCCGCACCACGCACATCTTCCCAGTTGCGCCCGTCGAACGTTTTCTTGCCAGCTAGCCCCTTAAATTCGTCAACATCCGTCATCTTCTTGCCGCGTGGAATAATAACCACATAAGTTTGCTTATCAATCAGGCGTCGGGCGACTTCTTTGTTGATCAGCTGCGCTTCCAGGATTTCGATAGCGCGTTCTTTCGATTCTTCTTTTTCCACCACTGACCCAGGCACCGTGAGCATCAGGTGGGCGGCGGCTTTGGCAAATTCTTGTTTGGTAAGGTGCTGCTGCAACAGGTCAAGCATATCCTTACGGTCTACAGACTTGGCCGTTGATGGATCTTTGCCAGTGATAATTTGCGCATAGTAGCCCTTGGCCGTGGTTGCGGGGTCTGGTGCTTTTTGCGGCACAGGCGGCAGCGGCTTGTTCGGCGGTTTACTTTTGCTCGCGCCCGTCGGGATGGGGGGGGGCGGTTTGCTTGGGGCCTTGGGTTGCGTCGCCTGCGCTACAACCACAGGCTGCAACTGCTTAACACGCTCGTTAGCCCGCGTTTGCAGCTCCGTGACCCCGTCGCGGCGCTTGCTGCCACTGCGTTTGGGGTCGTCCAGGTAGGTTTGGCACAGGCCCACAATCGCCTGAAGCCGCTGGATTTTCTGCTCGTCGCTCAGGCTGTCTTCCGCTTTATTGTAGGCCTTCAGTGCCTCATCAATCGGATTGATCTTGTTGCGGCGGCCCGCTGCTTTGGTAGACGATTTGAAGTCCTTGTAGCTCATCAACTCCCGCTGAATGCGCTGCACCTGCCCACCGCCGCATGCTCCGCAGCCACAGCCTTTGCCGTGCGTCTCGGAATCGGTCGCTTCGGCTTGCCGCATAAACAAATCGACGGAGCGCTGCACGCGCCCGCCTGCACATACGCCGCAACCGCACCCTTTGCCGTGCGCGCCGTTTTCCATCTCGCGCTGCACAAACTGACGCGTGGCCGTGTTGCCATAAGTACGCTGCATCAACTCAATATTTTCTTCAGAAAGCACGGCTTGTGGGTCACCGTTTGTAATAGGCTGCGCTGAGTGTGGGGCCGGGGCTGATTGCGGGGCGCGGCGCGTCTCGTTGGATGACCGCTTGCTCCGACGCCGCGAGATACGACGTTTCATGGGATTACCTCTTCATAATAGATAGTAGGCACAGAATATTGCAGGTTGTCTAACAGGTAGTCCTCATTAAACGCCATTTTTTGCGGACGCGCAAGCATGTGCGTGGCAGCCGCCCAAGTGCGGCTGGCTAGGTTAAAGCAAAACGGGATGCCCGCTGGCGCACATGCGGGATCATGGGCAGGCCGTTTTTAGGGTACAGCGTAATAGCGGCGACGGGTTCCACCTGAGTGCCGGGGGCCAGTTCCATGCGATAGCGAGACGCGACCGTCGCCAGGATTAACTGGGCTTCTAACATGGCAAAGCTGTTGCCAATGCAAATGCGGTGCCCCGCCCCAAACGGGAAGTACGCCCAACGGTCGATAGCGTCTTCGTTTTGCGGCAGGAACCGCTCCGGGCGGAAGGCGGTTGGCTCGTCCCACAACATCGGGTGACGGTGCGTCAGCCACGGGTAAATGCCAATCCCGCTGCCTGCTGGAATGGTGTACTCGCCCACTTGAATAGCGGCAGTGGTGGCCCGGCTAATCCCCGGTACGGGCGGCATCACGCGCATGGCCTCTTTTATCACAGCGTGGGTATAGGGCAAGCGCGGTAGATCGTTCAACGTCGGCAGGTGATCCCCTAATACACTGTCAAGTTCAACGTGTAGGTGAGCTTCGGCTTCCGGGTGCTGGCTGAGCAAATACAACGACCAGTTGAGCGCGTTGGCGGTTGTTTCGTGCCCTGCCAGGAACAAAATCACGATTTCGTCGCGCACTTCTTCGTCCGTCATCTTGACGCCGTCCGCGTCTTCCACGCTCAGCAGCATGGACAGCACGTCGCCCCGGTCAACACCTTCAATCCGGCGGCGCTCAATCATCGGGTAGATGACCTCATCCAGCGTCCGCGCAGCGGAATCCGCCCGCTTGTACCATTGTTCCGCAAACCAACCGGGCATCAGGTTGCTGGCGTGCGTAATTTGCTGGACTTTGGCCAGCACGTCCGCAATTTTCAGGTTTTCTTCGCGGTTAACCTCACCCACCAGCGTTTCTGAGATCACATCTAGGGTGACCAGCAGCATCTCCTCGGCCACGTTCAGTTGAGCCGCCCCGCGCCACCTGTCGGTCATGGCGGCGGCGTAATGCACCATGCGCTCTGCATACGCTTCGATGCGCACTGCATGGAAGGCAGGCGCAGCCAGCTTGCGCTGACGCTTCCAGAAGTTGCCCTCGCTGGTGAGCAGCCCATTGCCAAAAAAGCGGCGCAGTCCCAATACCGGGTGCGTGTAATCACCACTTTTGACGACGTGCTGCGCGTTTGTCACCAGAATGTCTTTGATGTGATGCGGCAACGTGGCGATGTAATAGCCGCTGCTGCCCGCCTCCAACCAGAACAGGTCGTTGTACGTGTCCCGCAGGCGTTCCATCGTCGCCAACGGGTTGTGATTGAACTCGAACATAAAACACGCTTGCTGCCAGCGGTTCATCTCCACTTTGGGAGCTGTCTTGATCGTCATCTTTGTTGAACACCTCGTTGCAAACTGAACACACTGTCCTATACTGGTATTCAAGCCAAGGCGTTGCATTTCGTCAACGCGCATTTAAATCGCCGTGTAGTATAGTCAACAGGTGTTAATAACATGACCGACAGACTCGCCCGCCTAGACCCCCGCGCCCGCCGCACGCGTGCCCTGCTGCGCGACGCCCTGATGGAACTGATTGTAGAGCGCGGCGAGTACGATTCCATCAACATTAAAGAGATTACCGCCCGCGCCGACGTCAGCCGCACCACGTTTTACCTGCACTTTACGGATGTGGATCATCTGCTGTTTGACACCATGCGCGACATTTATGCAGAAATTATCGCCGTGTTCGAGCAGAACGACGGCCCCGTCCCCGGTGATGCCCACGAGTTCCGGCACATTGCGGAGTACGCCGACTTCTACCGGGTGATGTTCAGTGAGCGCGGCAGTTCCGCATTCTTGAGCCGCGTCCATGATTATTTCGCTGAGCAAATCCAGCATTTTTTGGAAAAGCGCCTGCCCGACGGCCATCAAACCACGCTGCCACTGCCGCTTGTCGCGCACTTTATGGCCGGGGCACAAATCGGTGTGATGCGCTGGTGGCTGGATAACGACCAACTCCTTGATGCCGACAGCGTGGCCACCATGGCGGACAAGCTCATGTATAACGGGCTGGCGTGGGGGGTGGGCCTTGATGACCTCAACGCGATCATGTGCGGGGTTGACCATCTGGCTGCGGACGAGGCCTAACGGGGTCTGGTCGGCCTAGCGTGCCCGCGCTATCATGCGCGCCTGTTTCACCTGATTAGCCAATACAGAGGGCACCCCCCACTATGACAACCGATACCCATGCCGACCTGCACATGCACACCACCGCCTCCGATGGCAACTACACCCCGGAGGAACTCGTCAAGATGGCCCACGAACGCGGCCTGACGACCATCGCCATCACCGACCACGACACCACCGACGGCATTGCGCCCGCGCAGGCCGCTGCTGCTGAGTTCGGCATGACGGTCATCCCGGCAGTGGAACTGAGCGCAGAAACGCCCGAAGACGGCGACGTTCACGTATTGGGCTACTATGTCAATGTCGCTGACGCAAACTTCCAGGAGGCGCTGGCCGCCTTCCGCGAGAACCGCTATCACCGGGGGCGCTCGATTGTGCGCAAACTGCACGAACTGGGCATTCCGTTGGACTGGGATAAAGTGGCGGCCATTGCCGACGGCGCGCCGATTGCCCGCCCGCACATTGCCCGCGCTATGCTGGCCGAGGGCTACGTGAGCGAACTGCAAGAGGCGTTCGATAAGTACCTTGCCGACAACGCACCCGCCCACGTTGCCCGTCACCGCATGTCGCCAGAAGAAGCGGTTGACCTGATTCAGAGCGCGGGCGGGGCGGCGGTGCTGGCGCATCCCGGTTTGGTGGAGCGCTACGAGCCGATTTTGACGCGGTTAATCGCCCACGGCATTGACGGCGTCGAGGTCTTCCATCCCAAAAACCCGCAAGAGGTCACAGACAAGGTGCAGCAGATGGCCGCCGACGGCAACCTGATTACCACGGGCGGCAGCGACTTCCACCGGCCCGAACACAGCGACGGCTCCGTGCGCCTGGGTACGGTCAACCCGCCTGCTGATGCGATTGCCCGCCTGCGGCAGAAGACGGGGATGGGTTCTTAGAGGTTAGTTGGGAGTATTTAGGGGGCGGTTGATCGTCTGTGCGATGGTGAGCAGTCTTGATGGCTGTTCACCAAAAGCATGTGCCACTCAGCATGAATGTGGCCGCTGCCATTGAATTGGCGTGGCTTGCGGTGGGTTCAAATGGCTTTCAGCCAAGATACTACCGTCTAACAACTAAACACTATTTTCTATAATCAAATCAGATTTACCCCTTCCCCACACGCTCTGTTAAATCTGCCTTGTAATTTAGAACGCTTGAGCGATTTTGTTTCACACACGCGCCGTTTTGTGGTATCCTATTGGTGGGTGAATGTGCATATCATTTGCATCCCATAACGAACACAAGCACAACCCCATACCGCAAGCGTATTCAGGTGTGAAACCCCATGGTCAACGACAACGACGATCTCGAATACGAAGACGTTGATGATGATTACGGCGACGACGACGAAGAATATATCGAAGACGACGACTTAGACAGTCGCCTGGGCAGTTCGCGCAGCCCGTTTGGCAGCAGCACCAGCGGCAATTCGCCTTTTGGCAGCCGCTCTGGCAGCAGCCCGTTCGGGTCACGAACATCAGGCAGTTCGCCCTTTAGTCGCACTGGCAGCGGCAGGCCGCTCGGCGCACGCCCCGATGACGACGATGAGGAAGATGACGACGACGACGCATCGTCAGGCGGTCGCTCCGCCTTCGGTGGCCGCAGCAGCAGCGGCCGCAGTCCGTTTAGCTCGCGCTCGGCGGGCAGTTCACCGTGTAGCAGCCGTTCCAGCAGCGGCGGGAGTGGCTCCCGTCTACC
>CAWUJQ010000292.1:0-6070 GCA_963922445.1 uncultured bacterium | reverse complement strand
TGGTAGGCGTGTGGGGCTTCTACTCGCTCAATCACTGGCAGCTTACGCCCGACCACGGCCCGACGAATCCGGCCCCGGCGATGGCGTGGCACGAACTCGAACTCGTCTACCGCGATATTGGCCTGCAACTCCGCGACGAGTACGGCGTCACGGCTCAGACGCGGGTCGCCAGTGCAGACATCGGCGCGGTGGGGTATTACAGCCGCGCCACCATTATCGACACGGTGGGCTTGGTCACGCCGGAACTGGTGGCCTACTATCCGTTTGACCCGGCCATCCGCGTTACCGAACCTGATCCGCAAATTTACGCAGTGCCGCCTGCGCTGATATTGGATACGCAGCCGGACTATTTCGTGACGCCAGAGGGGTTTGTGCGCCTGGGTCTGGAACAGATGCCTGCCTTTACTGATGCGTACACAGTCGCCCGCGATGTTCCGTTTCCGTATTATGGAAGTGGGGTGCGGTTGTATGTGCGGCAGGCGGCGGCGGTCACATCTGCCGATTAAGCGATGACCTTGCACAACCCCAGCCCCTTGACCCTGTATCCAGCGCCAGCATGACCGTCAACCTTGGGAGTAAGCGATTTGTCGAGTTCTAACCCGGTGTCTGAACCGCTACGGTCTGCGTCTGAGCCTGCCAACGGACACAGCCAGGGCAGCAAGCACTTCTTAGTGGTTGAGAGTGTTCTCGTCATGGTATGGGTTACCGTGGTGCTGCTGTTGAACTTTGAGGTCGCGGCATGGCCAGCCTTACTGGCCAAAACGGGAATTCAGTTGCTTGTGCTGGTGTTGGGCGGGTTTGTTCCGGGCTTAGCGTTGGGTGCCACTTTTGTCCCAGGTTGGAACGCGATTCACATCACCGGGCGGTGGGCGCTGTCTATTTTGTTGAGCTTGTTCGTTCTCATCGTCACGGGTTGGGTGTTGGCTCAGTTTCGCGCCCTCACGCCTGCCTACCTATTCATTGCGATGACTGGCGTACTGATTGGGGCGGCCTTGCTCCTATGGCGGCGCACGGACGCATTGCGGCGCATGGGGGACGACGCCATCAGCTTTTGGCAAAGCTACGAAGGCTTGCTGTTTGTAGTGGCCGGGCTGCTGACGTTTGGGGTGTTTGCCTACTACCTGATGAGTGTGGTCACACCAGTACGGGCCGCTGGTTTCTATTACTATCAACAGGGGCTTGAAGTCATCCGCGCCCAAGCCATTCCGCTTACCATGCGCGAATATGGCCTGGACATGCGCTACCTGACGGGCAAGCTGGGCCACAACCTGCTCACGGCGGTTTGGCACATGCTCGGCTTTCAATACCATCACCTGGCCACCATGATGGGTATGTTTGTGGGCTTGGGGGCGCTGGCGTTTACCGCGATGTGGGCGTTTTTCCGATCCATGCGGCCTGTTTCGCCCGCTGTCACCGCTGTGGCTGTGGTTATGGTTGGGTGGAGCAGCATCGGCCTGGAGTTGGCTGTTTCTCGGGCAGAAGCAACGGGATTTGCGCTACTGCTGGCGGCCATCTACACCACCCACCAGTTTTTCACATCCAATGCGCGCCAGTGGGCCGCATTAACTGGGATTGCGCTGGGGCTGGCAGGGCTGGCGCACGGTGTGCCGGGGATTGTGGGGGTGTTGTGGTTTATTGCGTGTGCGGGCACACTTTTGCTTTCCCAGCGGATGCGGTTTTTGCCCTATATCCCCAATATCGTGTTTACCGGACTGACAACGGGTGTGATTACCCTTGTGCCGATTCTGCTCGTCGGCTCAGGCAGCTTTGATGTAGACCCGGGCGTGTGGGGGGGCGACGGCGCACTCAATGTGCTGGGCATTGACAACGCGCCAGCAGAGTTTAGCAACATCACGCTAGACGGCGACTGGACAACTGTTTACGCGGAGGATGACACCAGCAATCAAGCGCCGACCAGCAGTCGCTTCTACGTCCCACCGACGGAAATCGGCTTAGTTGTGTGGGCCAATGCAGTGCGCCCCTTCCTGGAGGTGACGCAAAATGTGGTCATCAACACGGTGGTGGGGGTGCTGGTGTTGATATTGTTGGTGCGCGCCACGGGCGATACGCGCTACCTGGGTTATGCTTTTTTGATTTTGATCGTTATCATCACGCTGATGGCGTTGGCTTTCTCTTATCGCTACGAGACGGACATCCTTGCGCGGCACCCCATCAACCGCGAGGTGATTTACCTGGAGTTGTTCGCGCTGTTTGTGCTAATACTTGGCCTTGATCGCTGGGTTGCCACCACCCCGCGATTGCAGCGGCGGGGTATCGTTTTTGTTGGCGCGGTTGGCCTGCTGCTGGCCACACTTGTGGCTCGCACGCCGACCATTGTCGATCAACATGGTAGCGGGTCTGTGTCTGCCAATGGGCGCATCGCGTTAGCTTGGCTCCAGCAGAACACCGCGCCAGATGCGGTGCTGGTTGCCAATGCGTGGTCATTTGGCTCTATGCGGGTGTTGAGTGACCGCGAAGTTCTGACGGACGGACGCCAACCCTTCCTCCAGCCGAATTACCTGGCGCAGTCGCTCAGCGTATTGATCGACTTCAAGGCTTTTTTCGACTGTCCGTCTGCCGAGGCGCTTAACACATGGCAACCGGACTATGTTGTGTTTACGCTGCTGCCGTTAGAAATCGCGGAGTACATCCCATTTAGTGCTGCCGAACTTGATGACCGCGCCGCGCAACTTGATGCACTTTTGGCCTATGCGCCGCTCACTTTGGTGCAACAGTTTGACGATGTGTATATCTTCCGTGTAAACCGCGATGCCCTCGCTGCGGATAACGACACATCATGCGAAGCCACGATCCGTGCGACCCAGCTAACCGAAGCCCGCAGACGCCCCCTCACTGCCGAACGTCTGTGTTGCGATAGGGCACTGGCGGCACGTCCGCTGAGCGCGACACCACATCCACCAGGCGCGGCTCGCGCTTGAGCGTGCCAGCGGCCCACAGTTGATCGAGCGTGCGCCAGTACACGTCATACACAGCAATTAAGCGGCCCTCGAATGCGATATGTACCGTCCACACCCCACTCGGACGCACCTCCCCGAACTCGAAGCGCTCCGCCAGTTGAACGGTGCTGACGCCCCACGCCAGCGCAACCGGCTGCCGCCGCACGGCAAACAACTCGTTGGCGTCGTCAAACAGCGAAAAGTGCATCTCGCCTTGCTGATCGAAGCGGCTGTCTAGCGTGAGTTGCACCCCTAGCCAGTCAGTATAGGCGGGCACATGCGTCTCCCGGAACAACTCCCCCGTGAATTCATTGGCCATCAGGATAATATCCAGCACGCGCAGGCCTGCACTTACTGCGCCCCACTCCGCTTGTTTCATCGCGTGGGTGGCGTGCTGGCGCGGCGGCGCAGCGAAGCGTTCGCGCCAACGGTAGAGCGGTTCTAGCCAGCGGTTAGCCGAGATCAAAAACCACCCGACAGCCACCAGTACCATCACCCCCCAATCGGTGAAGGCCCCGCGCAAAAAAAACGCGCACAGCGCAATCATCCCGGCAGCCAGGATAAAGTTGAGCGTGTAGTCTCGGTTGGGCATGGGACGGACTCCCAGAGGGGACTGACAGACAAATATCAGGGCCAAGCACCGATGACTGATGCGGCCTGCCACACTATCATATGCAAACTCATACATTCTCGCTAACAGGATTGGTATTACAGCCCTGCCAGCCACCCCAACAGATCATGGAACAGTTCCAACCGTTCACCAGGGTCTTGCGGGCCAACGTGCGGATGTGCCCGAAATGAGTCCACGAGGTAATGGCCATCGGCCAGCGCAATAAGGTCTGTTGCATAGACGCAGTGCCCCGTCCGGCTACGGTGGATGTAGAGCGTATCCCCCTCACAGTACAAAAACCACAAATCACCCGCGTCCTGGGGGACATCTCCCATGCGGATGTTGGCCACCTGCTGCGGCGCTAGATGGATGCGGTGCAGCGGAACCACAACGGCATCTTCGGGCATGGGGGAAACGCGCCAGTCTGCCCGCGTTGCTGGACGCGTTTGTTGGGGGGAGTGGCTCACAGGTTAGCCCCGCGCTGACCGTGACCGCTGCTGAGGGGCGGGGTCTTCGTTCTGGAAGGACAGCAGGTCATCTAAACTCATGGATTCCAAGCGTGTTTCTGCCATCGCTGCCCGCAGTTCTGTGCTAATCTCCCCGTCGTCCGTCAGGTGCCCCGTGACGATACTCTCGGTTTCCTCGCGCCAGCCAAAGCCATGCACTGCCAGCAGACTGCCCTCCGCGCTAACGCGCAGCGTCCATTCGCCCTCGTCCATGTCCAGCGCGTCGTGTACAGGCAGGCGGCGTCCCGGCACGATGAGGTTTAACCCCTGCTCAAGTTTGTGTTCCTCTTCCCGGTAGAACACCAACTCGCCGTGGTCGTCCTGGAGTTCAAAGGTGATGGTGCCCTTGGCCCGCGAGGGGATGCGAAGCTGGATGTAGGGCTGCACATAGTCCACGTCGTTGGGCACGTCACGGGTGCGGTACAGGCGCGGCGGCTCGTCGCCCCGGTGCGCCAACACGCCGATGTCCACGGGCAGCACGGGCATGTCTTTCGTCTGGTGGCCTGCGTTTGCTACTGCACGGATGGCGTGCGGGTAGATTTGTGGCACATCAGTGCGGTCGGCGTCGCGGTTGTCGTTGTAGCGTTCGCCTCGGCTGCGGCGGTCGTTTTGCCAGCGCTCGTAGGCCATTTCCGCCTGACGTTCACGTTCGCGGTTGTTGCGCGTCTCTTCAAATTGGCGCGCCAGCACCCAGCCGCTACCCGCAATCAGCGGAACCCCAACGAAGTTCCCATCAATGAGCATGGCTAAGCCCGCAATGACCCCACCAATGCCGAATATAACTTGTAGCGTGCGCCTGTTCATAAGATATGTATCGCTCTGCTCTCGTATGCAATCGCGTATCGGGTTGGGGCGCATTCACCTCTGGACGCACAGGTATTTCGCAGGGGCTTGATACATCACGCCCCTACACAACCATGCGCCGCGCCTATCACTATTCTATCTCCTGGAATGAAGGCCATGCCCCCCAACAAGCGGTGATTTGGACTAGTCGCTTGTGTTTTGCTGCCGCAACAGGTCTTCCAGGGAAATCGGTGGGGCTTCTTCGCCTTGGATGGCAGCAGAGGTTTCGCCGTCGCGGTCTTGCAGGCGATTGGCCGCCTGTTCGCCGCGTTCTGCGCGCCGCCCTGCCCACCGATCACTCGTGGAGGGGGACAGCGCAAAGCCCAGCACGCCAACCAGCCGATCATCAATGTAAACGCGCAGGTCGCCGTCGCCGGTGTTCAGGTTCATGGTGCTGTTGAACAACGGCATCTGATTGCCCGCCAGGATGTCCATTTTGCCGTCGCGCAGGTACACCTGCTGCTCATGGGAATAGACCAGGTCGCCGTGGCCGTCTTCCATGTCAAAGCGGACGGTTGCACGGCGGTCGGCTTCGAGCGGCGGCACCTGCAACGTCACATAGGGGCGGGCGCTCTCGTCGTCCAGGGATAGATTGCGCGTGCGCTGCATCACCATGCCGCTGTAACGCTCACGCATGGCGATTAAACCCACGTCCAGTAAATCCATATCCCTCGGCAGGTAGGCCCCACGCGCCCGCGCCCGCTCTGCCGCCTCTCGCGCATCAGCAGAGATGCGCCCGCCAATGGGGGAGCGGTCTTGTACGGCTTTGATGAGGCGTCGGGGTTCCATATCAAACAGGGAGACGCCAGCGGCAACCCCCATTGAGGCCAGCAGCAGCAGCGATACCCCGGAGGTCACTCCCTGCGACAAGATCGCGACCCCGGCCAGCGCCCCCAAGATGCCCAGCCATACCATATTCCGTCGTCTTACGCGCATTTGCGTCTACCCCGCACAATTTCGTCGTCAAAAGTCAGTGTTGTACCTGACCATTATACGCGAGAAGCGCGGGCGCGTTGTAGGCTTTCCGTTTTGGCTGTACAGCGTTCAACCACCGCTCAGACCCAAGTCCAACTCTTTCGGCAGTGGCACGGGAACCGGCTCCATGAGTGTAAGGTCCATCCACTCGGTGTAGGTGAGCAGCATCACACGCGGCT
>CAWUJQ010000291.1:0-6123 GCA_963922445.1 uncultured bacterium | reverse complement strand
GGCGTGGTCGTGCCCAGCGTGCGCACACCCGGATTGTAGACAAAGCCGAGGCCGTCCGTGATGTTGCGGGCGTAGCGAAACGTGATAAAGCTGTCGTCCACGTTGCGGGGGGTAGGCAACGTATGCGCAACCAGCGCCACCCCGATCACAGCGGCGAGGGCGATGAGCGTGGTGCGGTCAAACAGGGGGGCGTCGCGGTCAGGTTGCAATGGGCGTTCCTTGTGCCTTGGTATTCTTCAGTCAGCAGTATAGCACTAACGCACACACAATAAGAAAGGCTCCTACGATGTGTAGGAGCCATCTGAGTCAGATTACTCGTTAGCTTCCCGGTGAGGAAGGCTCTCAACGTGCTCCTTGCCAGGAATTGTCAAGGCATATCGACCACGCTCCATACTAAAGAGATAGTCAGTTCGCTTGAGAACGTTGCTGATTGAGCTTTGAACGCTTCCGGGGGGATTTACAGCCAGAATTCGAAGTTCGTTGTATCCCGCTTCAAAGTCCTCCACACCCGTATCCTGATAACCCTGATGTATCTGGTACCAGTATGCTATCGTAAGTACCTCTTCCGTCTGGCCTTTAGGCCGTTTGCTCCTGTAGAATGTAACCAAGTCGATGTTTGGTGAGATCGGACTGGTACTCTGATCTACCTCATCTCGGTTCGAGGTGCTGCCTACAAGCAGTCCCTCTGAGTCGCTTGGTGGTAGTGATATCCCATTTGCACCGGAAACATCACTGCCGCCACTCCCAAATTTCGCGAGGAAAAACGCAGTTCGTTCGTCCACATAGTGCTGTGGTCCCTCAATTTCAACCTCACGGTCTCCGATTTTGTATCGCACCCGAACCTGTTGGTTTTGGTCTTCGCCTTCAATCATTGTTTGTCTCCTTCCGAAGCGTCATTAGATGCTTGTAACCCGTTTGCGTCACATGCCAAAGCTGACGCCCTGTCTCGTTGTCCTCACCTGCCGGCGCAATATATAGCTTACTTGCAGCCCGATTGAGTACATCCGACATATTCGCTGATTGTTTCCAGCGAAGCTTCCCGTAGAATTGTTTAATGTCGCTATAGTCGAACTCGACCAGCCCATCACGCGATTTCAGATTTACGCCTGCGAAGATTGTCTTTTCGATATGGCCGCTCAACTCATAGTCAAGGGCTTCCTCGGCTAGGGTACGTGGAAACTCCAGCGGATTATTGTTCGCGGGGAGCACAGCAGTTCCAAATTGACGTACTGGCGGAGCTACACGATCTTCCACAATTGCGTCAATGACTTTCACTAAGGCCGTCGGTGAAACGCCACCCCGAATTGCTCGGTCAACTGCATCGTATACAACGTCTTCTGGGTCTTTGTGGGGTACTGAGATCATTTTAGATCCTCTTCTATTGCGTTCATTTGATAGTTGGGCACGAAGTACCTTTTGTCGGCATCCGTAGTTACCATGTTGGCGTCCAAGAGTCTACCAAGAGTAGGCCGGACACTATTTGAGTTGATGCCAGTTGCATCGCCGATCTCGGTTGCAGTCAAACCTTCTATATCCACAACACCCTCAATGTGTAATATCTTCATGCCAATGAGGTGTGTGAGTATCTTTGATGGGTTGTTCAATGCTGACCAAGCCTTTGTGTGAATGACCCGTTTGGAAACTCCGTCAAGACGCAAAAACGGCTTTGCGATTCTCAAGAGTTGATTCAAGTCAGGTCGCTCACGATCCACGAATAACTCACTAAAAATGGATCCCTCGTTTTTCTCCTCCTCGTGCAAATCTTGCTCCTTTGACCTTGTCGACAAGCGAAATGTACCGCTCAGAACGCAATATGTACGTTTTCGTGAAGCGAATCGCACATGCGCGCTGAACTATAGAACATAGTACACGAACAAATCATCTTCGCCAAGCATTAATATTGTCTGTGCTGAATTCTATGAATGTTTTTACGTTGATTGTAAGTAAAATTTTTCACAATAATGTCCATATTTGGCATATTTACAAAAGGCGAAAGGAAATGAAAAACCACCCTTTGTGAAAGAACCATATTTATGTGCATAATTGCATAGTCTCACAATTTCACTAACCCAATCCATTTAACAAAGCACAAATTTTCGCAAAATGAGTAATACATTCAGTCAATGACAGAAATAGATGTCTCAGACAGTCAAATACACAAAATAGGTTTGCATAAAATGGTCTTTTTCATGGGTTGTGACAAAAAGACAGCCTGACATGTAACATAGAGACATTCATAGTTTCCAAACAACCTACTCACATGGTGTATTTTTCGTTATTTCCACGAAAATGTTTAAAGTTTGAAAGAGAGAGGGTATTTTTGACGGAAATCTTAGCCATATTTTGTCCAAACCCATGGCATAAAGGCGAGTTTAGCCCGATCTACTCACTGAGGTGAAAGAAAACTACTTTAATTGTACATATGTAGCGCATACTTGCCCCTGGGTTTGGTTGGGTCAGAGGATGAAGTATCAGCGTAGCGTTGTGCAGGCTACCAAATCCCCGCACTGGCAACCACTTCGTCCGCGTCGGGTTGCGGCCACGGCGGAATCGTCACGCACACAGCTTCCAGTGGGCCGCCGCCCGTGCTGCGGTACTGGAATGTCGTTTGCTTGGGGATGGTGAACGACATCCCTGGTGTGAGCTTAATGGTGTGTGCCTCACGCATGGCAGAGCGCCGCCACATTTCGCCCTCGCCGCTGATGACGTACCACACTTCGTCGCGGCTGTGGTGATAGATGGGGTTGGAGGTACCCTCAATGACGACGTGAATGCTGCTGGCCATGTGCGTCTTACTCAGGATGCGCACGGTAGACCCATCAGCGGCAGTGACAACCGGGGCGTCGTCCTTGTGGATTTCAGTGAAAGGAACAGTCATGGGGCCTCCGTGTGAGCAAGCATCGTATGATGGGTTAGCCGTCTAAATTGCCGTCGGCCTCGTCATAAGATAGACCGCGCAGCCATCACGGTATCATAGTTGGCTCCCGACGAATCGCCCAGGGCAACCCATGAATGATGCGCGGTTGCTGGGGTAACCCGCCCGCAGACGCGCTTTTTGCACGATCTATGCGTGGCCTTGTGCGTTAATCACGCTATAATGTGCCTATTGAACGCCGATTTGAGAGCGACCCCGCCATGTCCGATGCGTCCAACGATAGCGGTAACCCCGAAAAAAACCCGAATAAGCCCGACAGCGACAAGAGCGACTTCGAGGTCGATATCCTCAGCCGCCTGCGCGAAGTCCCCCGGCCTCACCAAAAGTTCCCGCGCCGGGCAGAAGGCCCCATCGAAGACGAGGAAGAGCCAGAAGAAGACTTTTGGGCCACGTTTTCGATGATTACCCACACAGGTGAGCGGTTCGTTATTAACGTGTGCTTTGCCAGCCGCCGCGCCTACAATACCGAAATGAAGAAGTTCGAGACGGCCAAAAACGTCCACATTGTGCTTCAGGATGTAAACGGCGAGAGTGTGGTTATCAAGCGAGAGATGCTGCTGCACGTGTTGCCCCAGTCCAATGAAGAACTGCCAGAGCGCAAGCGCTGGTAAGCGCCGTCACGCCTGATGAAGGTCGTCTTTTTTGGTGATAGCCTGACGTGGGGCGGCTACGGCGGTGACTACGTGGGTACCATCCGGGAGCGTGTGGGCGAGCGCCACACGCTCATCAATGCGGGCGTTGGCGGCAACACCGCCGTTAACCTGGAGCGGCGCTTAGACGCCGACGTACTGGCTCACAACCCAAACGCCGTCTTCATGATGGTGGGCGGCAACGATGCCGTCAGCTACAGCCAGCCAGATACACGCCCCTACTACCGCAAATCCATGCAGCTACCCAACGGCTTCGTCAGCCCAGATGCGTTTCGCACGGCATACCGCCAGATACTCAGCGAGTTGCAGGTAAATCACATTCACACCTATGTAGCCCTGCCCCCCATCGAAGCCAACCCGGCAGCAGTGGCCGCCATGCGCCAGTACAACGCCATCGCGCAGGCCGCCGCCGGTGCTTACAACGTGCCCACGCTCGACCTGTTTGCCCACTTTGTACCCGACGCCGTGCCCGAACGCCGCCCCATTTCAACCCGGTTCATTCAGCAAATTGGCGAACGTGAGCGCACGGGCTGGTCCGCATGGGAGGCAGCCCAGGCCGAGGGCGGCTATCACTTCTCATTTGATGGCGTGCATTGGGGGCCAGCCGTGGCCGCAACCGTAGCCGGATTGGTGATTGCGTTCATGGGACTGTGATTCTCTTCAGTTTATTTATGTGATGGCCCCGCTGTGACCCCTCATGGCCTTTGACAATTTCCCATTAAGCGACTAGGATTGCCACAAACAAACCTCAGGCCGTCTACCACTGTTGGGAAGAAAAAGATCATGACCATAACAACGCAAAAAACAACCGAAAGCCGCTGGGACATTGTGTGGGGCCGCATCAGTCGCAATGCATCCAGGGTATTTACCGTCGGCAACGTGGGCATCGTGCTGGTCATCATGTCCCTGACGATTGGCATCTTTGGCTTTACAGCCACACATGACGGCTTCGACCCACAAGAATTTTTGAGAGAATTCTACGCAAATATTAGCTCGGAGTTGGGCAGTGTGGCCATCACGGTGTTGATTATCGACCGGCTGAACCAGCGCCGCCAAAAAGAAGAGGAAAAGGCGCGTCTCATCCGGCAGATGGGCAATAAGGTGAACGGTATTGCGCTGCAAGCCGTCGAAGACCTGCGCGCCCTCAACGCGCTCAAGGACGGCTCACTGGCCAATGCCAACCTGGAAGAGTCTAACCTGCAAGGGGTGCGCCTGGGCCGCGTGGATTTACGCGGTGCGCGTATGGACTTTAGCAATTTGAGCGGCGGCCACCTGTTTTTTGCCAATATGGAGCGGGCGGATATGAGTGGCGTGAACTTTAGCGGGGCGGTGCTGACGGGCGCGAACCTGCGCTTTGCTGACTTAGTGGCAGCAGACCTGCGTGGCACGCTGCTGTCAGAGGCTGACCTGTCTCATGCTAAGTTAGACCGGGCGCAATTTGATGAAAACACACAACTGCCCGATAAGAGTAATTGGCGGCCCGACATCGACCTGACCAAATTCACCGATCCCGCCCATCCCAACTACTGGCGCTCCGAAATGCCGGAATCGTTCGCGTACCAACAGCAGCGGCGCGGGCAATAGTCCCGCTCACCCGTTTTGGGCGGACGCGCAGGCCACAAACACATAAGCGTTTTGCGAGTGGGGTGCGCATTGGGTTTGCAACATCGGGTATACTTCTGTCTGACGCGGTTACAAAGCAGCATCTGGCCGTCATGACCGGAAAAGGTACGCCCCGCCCAATGACAAAGCTCTCCTACAAAGAACGTGCCCGACTGAGACGTGAGCAGGACATCTTAAAAACGGCTGCCCGCATGATTCGCGATCACGGCTACATCAACCTGAACATGGACGAACTGGCCGAGGAAGTGGGCATTAGCAAGCCCACGCTCTATCAGCACTTCAAAGGCAAAGACGACATGGTGGCCCGCACGATGGTGCAAACCATGCGCGAAATGGAAGCCTACTTGCAGCAGGTGCCCGGTCAGCGTGCCATTGACAAGCTAGAAAACGTCATGCGCTACATGATGGACTCGCACACCGACCCGGATGGCCTGTCAGTGGCGATTGTGCGCGACGGCGGTATAACGCTGCAACACCTGACGCGCAACCGCACCGAAATGCGAGAGATTCAGCAGCGCGTGACCGAAACGCTGTACACCCACATTGACCAGGCCAAAGCCGACGGCCACATCCGCCCGGAGATGGCGAATATGGTGGTGGTGGGGGTGATGTTTGCCTCGCTGTCGATTTTACGCGGGCCAGAGATCATGGAGGACTTCAGCCTGTCCTCCACTGACCTGATTGACCACATTGTTGCGTTCTTCCGGCGGGGGGTCGCGCCCCAAACCAACAGTGATGAGTAGGGGTGTGCAATGGCGCGTCTGCGGGCGTATATCTGTTCATGTATCCGTGAGAATGGTTTGCGTTGGTGTCCATCGGACGCGTATCTATTCATTCACCTTGCGGTAATTTTTTGCGGCGGACGCGCCGTTGCGCGTCCCTACGGGGTCATGACGGGATGTAGGGGTTTAGCGT
>CAWUJQ010000290.1:0-6130 GCA_963922445.1 uncultured bacterium | reverse complement strand
TAGCGTCAATCGACTGGTGCGCTATGGCTTCTTGACCAAGCGCAGCGACGGGCGCTACAGCGTGCGCGCGCTCATCCGTGCCAAAATCAACGCAGACGAGCTAGAAGGCATCAAGGCGCGGTTAGTCACGTATGTTACGCAACACGGTGAAATGGATGGTGACGACGATGAATAATCTATTTGGCGAAGAAAGCGGCTTCCGGCTAAAGCGGTTGGAACTGTACAACTGGGGCACGTTCGACGGGCACATCTGGACGATGACGACGGACGGCGCGACTGCCGTGTTAACGGGGCAGAACGGGTCGGGTAAGTCAACCGTTGTGGACGCACTGCTAACCCTGTTGGTAGAAAACCGTCAGCGAAACTACAATCTGGCATCCGGGGCGGGCAGCAGCCGTGAACGCTCTGAGCGAACCTATGTGCGCGGGCAGTACAGCCGATCACGCGGGGAAACAGCATATGAATCGACGGCGAACACGCTGCGTGGCACCGACGCCCACAGCGTCCTGCTGGCGGTCTTCTATGATGACTCGCAAGCACGCACGGTGTCCCTGGCACAGGTGTTGTGGATTAGCAATGCTGACCGGGTGGAAAAGCGGTATTACGTCGGGGCTTGCGAGTTGAGCATCGAGAAGCACTTCCCACAGCGGCACGTCAACGCCCGCGATTTGCCCAAAGATGTGCAGGCGTTTGGCAATACGTTTAAGGACTATATCGGGGCGGCGCGCAAGGCCTTGGGACTAGGCGGCAGGCCAAAGGCACTTGATCTGTTCAACGAAACCGTTGCCGTGAAGGACATCCCCAGCCTGAACAGCTTTGTGCGCGATCATATGCTGGATAAAGGCGACCCCGAAGCGCGTGTAGATGGATTGCGGGCACAGTACCGCGAACTCAACGATGCCCACGCCGCCATTCAGCGGGCCGGACGCCAACTTCACATTCTCGACCCACTGGTAGAGGCGGGGAGTGAGTATCGGCGCTATGAGGAACAAATGGCGCGGTATGAAGCTGCAAAATCACTGGTGCCGTTCTACGTTGCAGGGAAGGCGCAGGACTTGCTAGAGACGGCAATTGCGGAAGTCAGCAGTCAGCGCGAGGCGCAACAGAGTCGCCTGCAAACTGTGGATACCGAACTAGAGACCCTGCGCGGCGACCTTGAGCGCGTCAAAATTGCGATTGCCCAGGACAGTGTGGGGCAGGCCAAACGAGAGATCGAAGGCAAGCTGCCGCTGCTTCAGCGTGAAACGCAAACCCTGCGCCGTGCTGCCGACCGCTACGACGAAAACGCACGTCATATCGAACTACCCACCTACCAAAGCGAAGAGACGTTCTACGAGAATCGCACCCGCGCCGCACAGATGCAGCAGGAATCCAAAGCAGCTATTGAGTCCCTGGAGGGTGAGCGCAGCGAGATTCAACTTGAACTGCGCGATGAAGTAAAGCGCGGTAAAGAACTCGACCGCGAGATTGACTATCTGCGCAAGAATCCCAGCAACATCCCGGAGCACGTCGCTAAAATACGCCAGCAAATTAGCGCTGACCTGGATTTACCGCTGGATGACCTGCCGTTTGTGGGCGAACTACTCAAGGTGCGTGACGGAGAAAGCGCATGGGAAGGCGTGTTAGAGCGCCTGCTGAACAGCTTCGCCCAGGATTTAATTGTGCCAGAAACGCACTACCAACAGGTGAGCGCCTATGTAAATGCCAACAATCTGCGTGGGCGGTTGGTCTATCGGCGCGTTGACCCCGCACAGGTCGCGAGGCCGCGCAAGCAGGGCGAAGGCGATGTCTCCGGCATCATGGCTTACAAAAAACTGGACATCAAACAGGATACGCCCTACGTGGATTGGCTGGCAGGGCAGTTAATTCGGCGCTTTGATTATGTGTGCTGTGAAAGCATGGACGACTTCAATCGGGCCGAGCGTGGCATCACTCAGCAGGGGCAAATCAAACACAACACCTCGCGCCATGAGAAGGATGACCGCCGCGACATCAACAACAGGCGCTATTACGTGCTAGGCTGGGATAACCGCGACAAGCTGCGCCAGCTTGAAACCGAATTGGACGACTTGCAGCGACGTGTAACGAAACTCAACGAGCAGCAGCAGGCCATTCACGACCAGCTAGAGCGCCGCCGCCGCGATATACAAATATTGGGCGCACTGCTCACCGTCGAAACCTTTACCGAAATCGACTGGCGCACCCGTCAAGCAGAGGTTGATCGGCTGGAACGTGAACTGGCTGACCTCAACCAGCAGTCCCAGCAGCTTCAACGCTTAGAAAAGCAGCGCGATGGGTTGCAAAAACAAATACACGAAACCAATCAGCGGCGCGACGACATCAACCGGAAAATTACCACGTTAGACAATCAGATCAACGGCTTTGAGCGCCAGTTGAAGGAAGTCGAACGCCATCAGGCCGCGTGGACGGATGAGTACGCACGTCTGTGGGAGCAGGTCGGTAGTGTGCTGGAGGATGTGGACAAAGAACCGCTCACGATTAACACCGTGGACAGCCGTCCAGAGCAGCTTGTGGTGTCGCTACAGCGCAGCATCACTGGCTTTCGCGGCTATCAAAACACAGCCAAAACAAAAATTGAAAGTGCGATGCACGCCTTCCGGCGCGAATACCCGGATGAAGGTGCGTCACTAACGGCAGATATTACCTCGCTAGCTGCGTTCGAGGCCATCCACGAGCGGCTGGCTACGGACGACCTGCCGAAGTACGAAGAACGCTTCAAACACATGCTAGACCGAACCGTGACACGCGGTGTGATGGCGTTCTACTCCAGCCTGACGGAACAGGAGCGCGAAATTGACCGCAGCATTGGCGAGTTAAACGACTCCCTGGCACAGGTAGACTACGGCAGCGGGTCAATCATCCGCCTGCTTGCTGAACGTTCGCCTGATGTCGAAATCAACGACTTTCAACGTGAACTCAAAGCCTGCATTCCCGATGCGGGTGACGATTCTCCAGAAGAACTCGAACGAGCGTATACCCGCATTAAAGACCTGATCGAACGCTTCGACAACGATCCGAACTGGATGAAACGGGTGATTGACGTGCGGCGCTGGCGCGTGTTCGGGGCCGAACAGATCGACACTGAGGGGCAGCAAGTGGATTACTACAGCGACTCGTCGGGCAAATCGGGCGGTCAAAAAGCAAAGCTGGCCTACACGATCCTGGCATCTGCCATTGCCTACCAGTACGGCCTACAAGACACGGCCACCGGGGATCGTTCGTTCCGGCTGGTTGTCATTGATGAGGCGTTCAGCAAATTAGACGACGACAACGCCCGCTTTGCCATGAAGTTGTTCGATCAATTAGGGCTGCAACTCCTTGTCGTCACACCCATGCAGCAGCTTCACATCATTGAGGATTTTGTGCATGCCTATCATGTCGTGGTCAACAACGACACGGGCAGCTACTCACGCCTGTTCAACCTCACCCAGGCAGAATACCGTGAACGCCGCCGTGAGTTCCAGGCGCAGGGCCAGCGGGCATGATTAGCCCGGCGGAAATCGTCAAGAAGGCAGAGCGCAAATACAAAGATGTGCTGCGAGCACACCTCACGGGTGAGAATGTGTTTCCGATGGAGTTTCCAGTGGGAAAAGTGCCATTAGACCTCGCCAAGCGCCGCCAATACTTCGATGAGCTGCGCGAACGTTCGAAGGAGCAGACGGGCAGCGGCTACGTCATTGACTGGGATAAAGTTAACAAGCGGCGCCTCGGTCAGCAAACCATTCCTAAGCGCGTCATCATCGAAACGCTGGATGATTACCTTGGGCTAACCCGCAAGCGCACTCAATTTGATCGCTTTACTGCCGATGTCGATAAAATCAGGCGGCACTTCCCGCAATTGGAAAACTGGATACACACCAATACCAAGAGCATTTTGGATAACAGCGGTGAGTGGGGCTATCTACTGGAGGTGTGCGACTATTTCGTGAAGCACCCCCGCCCGAATATGTACATCCGCGAACTGCCCATTCCGGTACACACAAAATTTATAGAACAGCACAGCCGCATCCTGCGCGAGTTGTTGGATACGCTGCTACCTGCTGATGCAATCACAACCGCCGCCAACGATTTTAGTCAGCGATTTGGGTTGAAGACACTCCCGCCAACGATGCGTATAAGGCTGTTGGAAGAACAGCTTGATTGGCAGTATGGCTTGCGCCTGGATGACCTCACGCTACCTGTTGACCAACTCGCGCACCTGCTAACCGAACACATCCAACCCAAAACGGTCATCATTGCAGAAAATCTGATGAACTTCCTCACGCTGCCCCAAACGCCGAACGGTGTGGGGTTGTTCGGGCGCGGCTTCGCTGTGCAGTTACTGGCAGATGTCAGGTGGCTGCATCAGTGTCGGGTCATCTACTGGGGCGATATTGACGCGCATGGCTTTCAGATCCTATCCGACCTGCGTCAACTGTTCCCACATGTGCGCTCTGTGATGATGGATCAGCAAACCCTAGACGATCACGCTGGGTATGTTGTGGAGGGAAACCGGGTGCGAGGGGATCGCTTTGACGGTTTAACGGAAGCTGAAGCTATCGTTGCGCAGCACGTTCTGGAACATAACTTACGCATGGAGCAGGAACACATTCCACAAGAATATGCGCTTGTCCAGCTAGGGCAAATGCTGCGCTCTGGCGGCGATAGCCTAACCTGATTGTGATGAGGTCGATGGGTGATTCTTTTCGAGGCTAAGACGTTCATCATTACTGCTTGCTCAGGATGACGCACCAGATACTACGCATCGGTGAGCCGTTGTACCCCGCTCGTCTATGTCCACAACTATCATTTAGATGACCAATCGCTTCAAACATGATTGGCGCATAAGTGGATTGCACAAATTTTCTAATTTTGGTGTACACTTGCCAAACGCGAACGCACACAAAGGAATGTACATTGAACACCAATAGTGAATTCGTGGCCGCAAACGTCTACCCATATAACACATCCAACGCATTTCGCTGGATTGTATCGCACATATTGCGCTACAAGTTTGTATTGCTGGGCATGATCGCGGCTTACCTTGTTGCATGGAACGCATTTGCTTACGGGCGTATCTTGATCGGAGAAGCCGCCGACGAAATCGCAGAGCCGAGTGGAGGTAACGCTATTTTATGGCTGAGCCTGGGTGTGCTTGGCCTGCTTGTCGTAGATGGCGTGTTATCGCTGGTAGGTGCCTTGTTCAATGAAGCGCTGGCCAAGCGTTTTGAGCGCGATGCACGCGACGAACTGTTTACCAGCCTGCTGGGCAAAAGCCAAACCTTCCATGACCGCCAGCGGGTGGGCGACATTATGGCGCGGGCAACGGATGACACGCAGTCGCTTAGCACGATGGTGTCGCCGGGGCTGCTGTTCATCATCGTTGACCTGATATTCGGCTTTACAGTGCCTACTATTTTCATTGCCACGGTGAACTGGCAGCTTGTACTGGTCCCCATCTTGTTTATCGCCATCTATGCGGTGCTAGTCAGAAGTTACGTGAACCGCCTCAGCCCGGTTGTAACGCAGCAGCGGGCGCTGTTCGGCAAGATGAACGCTGGCCTGGAAGAAACGATCACCGGAATTGAAGTTGTTAAGGCAGCCTCGCAGGAGATGTTTGAGCGCTTCAAGTTCCGGCGCAGTGCCACGCAATTTCGTGACTACTTTGTGGAGCAGGGTCGCATTGAGGCGTTTTACATGCCGCTGCTGGCCTATGGCATCGCCTTTGGCCTGATGTTCGCCCATGCGATGTATCTTTTCCGTGCAGACGTGATTGACCTGGGAGACATTGTCGCCGTCATGGGCCTGATGGCACTGCTGCGCTTCCCGACGTTTATCTCGTTGTTTGCGCTGGCGCTGCTTCAGTTGGGTGTAGCCAGTGCAGATCGCATCCTGGCGATTGTAAATGCAGAAACACAACTTGACGAAAACGCAGACGGCCACACGGCAACTGTTGACGGGCGCATTCAGTTTGAAAACGTCACCTTTGGCTACGACGAGCGCAGCACGGTGCTTTCTGACATCAGTTTTGAAATTGAACCGGGCCAAACGGTGGCGATTGTCGGGCAAACGGGCAGCGGCAAAAGTACGCTCACGCAGTTGGTCAACCGCACCTACGACGTGACCGACG
>CAWUJQ010000289.1:0-6134 GCA_963922445.1 uncultured bacterium | reverse complement strand
CCACCCATGCTTACGCCGCAGGCGGGGAGTACACGGTGCGCTTGGTGGTTAGCGACGGGGTCAACCAGAGCGAAGCCACGAACGTCGTCAGTGTGGCCGCTCCGCTGCAAGCGGCGTTCACCGCCAATCCCAACGCGGCGAGTGTGAATCAGCCGATCGCGTTTGACAGTAGCTCATCCACCGGAGCCATCACCAGCTACAGTTGGGACTTCGGCGACGGGGCCACCAGCGATCAGGCCAACCCCACCCATGCTTACGCCGCAGGCGGGGAGTACACGGTGCGCTTGGTGGTTAGCGATGGGGTCAACCAGAACGAAGCGACGAACGTGGTAACCATAGCGACTGCCCTCCAAGCAGCATTCGTGGCCAATCCGAACCCAGCAAACGCGGGGCAACAAATTACGTTTGATGCAAGTGGCTCAACAGGTGACATTTCAACATTTAGTTGGGATTTCGGAAATGGCCTCACAAGCAATGAGCCGATGCCTATGCTTGCCTACGAGCAGGGCGGCGAGTACACCGTTACGCTTACGTTGATGAGTATCGGCGGTCAAAGTAGTCAGGCGTCTGTACTTGTGACCGTAAATGATGCTCCGCCACCGCCCGCAAACCCGGCCATCGTGTTTGCGTCCGACCGTGAAGGGAATCGTCAAATCTACCTCATGGATGCCGATGGTAGTAACGTTACCCGCCTGACCGATACCGGCGGCACAGCAGAATTCCCATCGTGGTCAGCAAATAACGAAATTGTCTACTTACAGGACGACCAGCTAACTATTATTGGCATTGATGGCAGTAACGTCCGGCCTGTTTCGGCAGATGGCGGAGCAACTTTCGTTGGAGGAATACAGCCAGCTTGGTCGCCAGACGGCACCCGCATCGCATTTGTAGTTGAGCAAGATGACAACAATAGCGATCTGTACGTCATTGACGCCAACGGTGCCAATCTGACCCAACTCACAACAGCCCAGGGGCAAGATCAACATCCATCCTGGTCACCCGATGGCAACCAAATTGCGTTCAGCACAGAGCGTGACGGCCAATTCGAGATTTACGTCTACAACCTGAACAATGGTGAGGAGACACGTATCACGCAAGATGACGCCCGCGATGTGCAACCCGCGTGGTCGCGTAATGGCGCGCAAATCGCCTTTGCCTCTGACCGGAATGACAACAATCAAGAGATCTTTGTGATGAACGCAAACGGTGAAAATGTCACCCGACTGACAAACTCACCTAATACCGATACGCAACCGTCATGGTCGGCAGACAATAACCGGATCGTTTTTGTCTCACAACGTGATGGCGGCGACCGTGAAATCTATGTAATGGACGCGAACGGCAACAATCCAACGCGTTTGACCAATACACCGGGTTCGGATGTACAACCCATTTTCAAGCCAACCCCATAGCTATTGTGCACACCGCTGCATGTTTCGACGTGCGGCGGTGACTTCCAACTTTCCACCCCACAATGGTCATGATAGGATGTCGCCCATGAAATCCTTTTACTTGGTGGCTGTCGTCACCGCTATGTTAATTGCAGGGTGTGCTCCTACAACGGTTGAACCTGAACTGCTTGTTTCGCTGGTTGTGGATGGCCAGGAGCGCTCATTTGCTTACGACCTGCCAGTAACAGTCAATGATTTGCTGCGAGACGCCAACGTCGAGGTCAGCGAACTTGACCGTGTAAACCCTCAGCCATTCACGCAAATCACGAATGGCATGGTCGTTACGGTCGTCCGAGTTCTTGAAGAGACAGAGTGCGAAGATGCTGAAATTCCATATCGGCAACGCACCGTACTCAACGAGGGACTCGCGCCGGGTGAAGAGCGTATCGGGCAGTCCGGCAGGAACGGTGCTGAGCAGGTTTGCTACCGCATCCGCATCGAGGATGGTATGCGTCAGCAGCCTGTGGAAATCAGTCGCACGGAGTTGCGGTCACCGCAAGATGAAATTGTCTACGTAGGGCCATCTGGCACGGTAGACCCCATTCCGGTTCCAGGTACGCTGGCTTATATTAGCAACGGCAACGCATGGGTTATTCGGGGCAGCAGCACCAACAAGCGGCTCGTGACAACAACGAGTGACTTGGACGAATTCGTGTTTGCCGTGTCGGATGATGGTGAAAAGCTGCTTTATACGCGCAACCTTGGCAGCGAAGATGTGTTTGAAAACGAGCTTTGGCTCATCGGCAATATCAACCTGGAAAACCCTCAGCCCATTAAGCTGGTGCCCCAAAACACGCTGCAAGCCCATTGGATACCCGGCCTAACGGATACGATTAGTTACTCCACTGCCGATTCGAGCGAGACGGCTCCGGGTTGGCGCGCACTTAACGATCTGTGGGCAATGCGCATCAACCCAACAACGGGTGAAGCACTCAACATTGAGCAGGTTATTGCCCCGTCCTCATTTGGGTTGTATAGCTGGTGGGGCACCCGTTACATCTGGTCACCCGACGGCGATCAATTGGCCTGGGTTCGCGCTGACGCAATCGGCCTGTTCAACCTCGAAACTGAGGAAAACACCACGATTGTTGAGTTTCCCGTGTTTAATACCCGGCAGTCCTGGTCGTGGCGCTCAACAATTTCTTGGGAAGCAAACGGGGACTTGCTGGCCACAACGCTGCATGTGCCCATCGGTAATTACCCACCAGAAACGAGTCCAGCCTTTACCGCGTCGGTTGTGTCGAGTGATGGTGCTTTTATCGCGAGAGTCGTCGAAAATAGCGGCATCTGGTCTACCCCGCAGTTCTCAACGACCGATAGTGATTATCTGGCCTACTTGAAGTCGCGTGATCCATTTAACAGCATCAATGGGGAGTACGATCTCTACGTTGCTGACCGCGATGGCAGCAATGCTCGGCGCTTGTTCCCAGCAAATGAGCGTGACACCGGCATTACTGCTCGTGAATTTGTGTGGGGGCCAGAAGGCAGGCGTATCGCGTTAGTCTATCAGGGTAATTTGTGGATGATTGATGTTGAAACCGAAGCCGTTCACCAACTCACCTTGGACGGTGGCGCTTCTGTACCCTATTGGACGCGCTAATGCGCTCACTTGTCATTTTTATCGTTATGCTAGTGGCGCTCACAGGGAGCGTGGTTGCTGCTCTTGCAACTCGTGAATACCGCGACACACAATTACGCGGCTACGTTGATGCCACGCAAACAACTGAGCTGCCATACGCCCTACCGCACCTTGGCGTAAATGCCTCTCTTGAGCAATACGCTCCTGAGCAGCTTGAGGCACAGCTTAACCTCATGGAAAGCGCAAATATCAGATGGGTTCGCCAGATTGTTTCCTGGGCCGACATCGAGCCTATTGACGGCGACTTCGACTGGGAGCGATGGGATCGCATCATTGAGCAAGTGGCTGAGCGTCCCAACATAGAGTTGATTGCCGTCTTGTATGGTGTCCCTGAATGGGCGCGCGTGGAAGCTGCGATTGAGCATCCTACCGCGCCGCCTGCCTCACCCGACCGATTTGCCCAATTCGCTGCCGCATTCGCAGGTCGGTACGGCACTCAGTTGGACTACTACCAAATATGGGATGAACCGAATTTACGCGAAGCCTGGGGCAACCTCGACCCAAAAGCCCCTGAGTATGCTGCTTTGCTGCAAGCAAGCTATTCAGCGATTCACAGCGCAGACGCCGATGCAACTGTAATTGCAGGTGCTTTAGCACCCACAACCGAAATCGGCCCACATAACATCAGCGATTGGCGCTATCTGGAAGCTTTACTTGACCTTGGCGCAGACAATTATTTTGATGCGGTAGGCAGCAAACCTTACGGCTTTGACGCAAGCGCACAAGACCGCACTGTTGCAGAAGGGGTGCTTAATTTTTCGCGAGTTGTTCGGCTGCGCGAAATCATGGAGCAGCGCGGCCTTGGTCACAAACCAATCTGGGCGAGTAACTGGGGCTGGAATAGCCTACCGACAAATTGGCAAGGTGAAGCGTCTATCTGGGGGAATGTGAGCGTCACTGAGCAGGTCGAGTACACACAAGCAGCGCTAGACCGTGCCGACCGCGAGTGGCCCTGGATGGCTGGGATGACGCTGTTCCACTGGCAGCCCGTTGCCGTCCTTGACGACCCGATTTGGGGATTTGCCCTGATTGACCCCACGGGTGACCCGACAGCACTGCTTAATGCGCTCCAAAGCCGACCTGCCTCTGATTTGGCATCGAATGGATTGTACCCACCACAAAGTCCCCATTCCGAATACAGCGGCGTATGGACCTTCAGCGATTTTGGTGCAGATGTCGGTTGGCTGGACGATAGCCGACTCGCCTTCACTTTTTCCGGCACAGATGTGTCCCTGCTCGTCCGTCAGGGAGATTACATCGCCTATCTTTACCCCAAGATTAACGACACCCCCGCCAATCGACTCCCCCGCGACGCCGCTGGCAACGCCTATCTCATCCTGACCAGTGATACGTTAGAAACCGAAACCCAGGCCGTCCCACTTGCGCGCAACCTGCCACCAGGCACCCATACACTCGAAGCCACGGCAGATAGAGGCTCGGATCAGTGGGCGCTTGTTGGGTATGGCGTCAGTTCGGGTGACCTAACCGCGCCATATGATCGTCAAATTCGTATTGCATGGCTGACGGCGGCTGTCGCGTTAACTGGCGTAATCATAAGCGGCTGGCAAGTGCAATGGGGTTGGCTCACACGGCCAATCCAGCGCCTCAGTCACCGCTTGGAACGATCAACCCGGCTCATCGTAGGCGCGGTAACATCGCTGATATTGCTGTTGGGCATGTTCATGACGTGGGGAGATGGCACACCTGCTTTACTCCGCCGTACAGAACCCACCTTACTTGCTGCCTTGCTCACAGCCGGTGTGATCTACCTTCAGCCACCCTTCGTCATCGTGTTGGTCGCACTTGTCGTGCTGTTTGTGCTTATCTTCAATCATCTCGATGTTGGGTTAATCCTAACCGTATTGTGGACGCCGTTCTTTTTGTTTCCGGTTCAGTTGTATTTGTTTGCATTCCCTGTTGCTGAGGTTGTCCTGCTGCTCACCTTTGGTGCATGGGCCTTACGACTGGTCATGGGATGGGCGGCCCGCTACAAAGGGCAAGCTTACACAACTTTGCCCACCATGAGTCTAAATGCCATTGATGGCTTTGCCGTGGGTCTTGTCATACTCGCAACCCTTTCACTAGTGTGGACGACGTATCGCGACCCTGCATTAACCGAAATGCGGACGCTTATCGTTGAGCCAGTGATGTTCTATATCATCACACGATCCATCATGCGCACCCCGACTGACGCGAAAATGCTGGCCAATACCCTGCTCATGACCGGAATCATCGTTTCGGTAGTCAGTATCATATTGTTCATCATCAACGAAAATGTCATCACTGCCGAAGGTGGTGCCCGTCGGCTGGCGGGTATTTACGGCTCACCGAATAACCTAGCGCTATTCCTGGGGCGGGTGCTGCCGTTTGCCCTGGCCTATGCGCTGCTGCCAGACGATAGACTCACTCGTCGGCTAGGTATTGGCACGCTGGCTATTTCACTGCCGGCCTTCGCCCTAACGCAGAGCGTTGGCGGCTTGTTTATCGGCGTCCCTGCCGCATTCGTGGTTGTAACACTATTGGCACTCCGGCGGAAGGCGCTAGCCCCGATTGTTGTCTCAATCTTGGTTGGCGGCCTGCTATTTGCTTACCTGTCACGCTTCCCGCGCTTCGGCGGCGTGCTGGACTTCACAACGGGGACGAACTTCCGGCGCTTGCGGGTGTGGCAAAGTGGCATCAACATCGTGCGCGACTATCCATTGACCGGGTTGGGGTTAGATCAGTTTCTTTATGCGTTTCGCGGGCATTACATCCTGCCGGATGCGTGGCAAGAACCGAATCTAAGCCACCCTCACAACTTCATCCTCGACTTCTGGATTCGCTTGGGTGCCCTCGGAATGATATTGTTCTTCGCTTTGCAAGCGTTCTTCTGGCGACGCATTTCTGAACTAATGCAGCAGCCTCCACAGCCAACTCAACGCTTAATTCTGATCGGCGTCAGCGGTGCTATGGTCAATGTGCTGGCTCACGGCCTGGTAGACAACAGCTACTTCGTTAATGACCTGGCCATCGTGTTTATGTTGCTCCTGGCACTCTTACAAGCT
>CAWUJQ010000288.1:0-6153 GCA_963922445.1 uncultured bacterium | reverse complement strand
ATGCCGTTTTGCGCATCGTCCCGGACTGTGGCCACCTGAGTACAATGGAGCAGCCCGAACGCGTGACGGCGGCGATGCGGGCGGTGCTGCTTACCGCAACCGATTGATTATTTCATGTTAGGACAACATTCGCATGGCTAATGACCGCATTTCCCCCCCACTTGCTCTAAAGGGGATTTTCCCCGGCAGCAAGGCGTATGTTGATGGCATCAACCACGGCGGGCACGTCGGTCAGCGAATTCACGACGTAGTGTGCCCCGGCTCGGTAGAGCTTGTCATAGATTGGGGCTAAACTTTGTTGCAATTCGTTGTCGGTTAGCGCCTCAACTTGCTGCTGCGTCAGGCCGAGTTCATTGCCTGTTTTTGCGATGCCAATTGTCCAGGTGCCTGCATTCAGCCCCGCTTCGATGTCGGCAACGGTGTCACCAATTTTGACAACACTGTTTACCGGATACACGCTAAGCTGCTCCATGTTGCTGTAGATGAGCCACGGTGCAGGACGGCCCTTGCTCACTTTATCGGACGTGACGAGGCAATCCGGGGCGTAACCCTGTTCAGCAGCAGCCGGTGTGACCTTGGCCATCATCTCAGCGGTGTATCCGGTAGAGGAACCGATTTTGAGGCCGCGTTGACGCATGGCAGCAATGGCGTCCACGACACCGGGAATGAGCGTGTTGTGGTTGGCGATTGTCGCAAGCTGGCGCGGGATGAATTCCTGAAAGATGGTGTCTACATCGGCATCGGTGGGGTTCTGGCCATGCTGGGCGATCCAACGTTCAGTGACGGCAGGCATGGCCATCACCGTTGCAATGTGATCGCGCTTGTAAAGGCCCATCGGTTTGCGCGCTTCCGCTATGGTGACCTCTACCCTGTGTGCTTTAAATCCCTTAACAAAGACCATCGTCGGGGCAAAGCAGCCATAGTCCACCGTGGTGCCCGCCCAGTCCAGGACGGCTGCCTGCAACGGCCCCGTGTATTTGCGTTGGTAGCGATAGTGCATGGTTAGTTTGCCTCTGGGGTGGTGACTGTTCCTGGCAGAGTGACGTTCATGTCACCAAGTGCCTCACGAATGGCGTTAGCAAGGTCGGTCATGTCTTGCGGGAAGAGGTGCCCAATGTTGCCAATGCGAAAGCAGTCAGCGTCGGTGAGTTTGCCGGGATATATCACGAAGCCACGGTCGCTGAGGCGGCTGTAGAAGCCCTCAAAGTCGAAGTTCGGGTCATCGGGGTAGTGATATGTTGTGATGATGTGGCTTTGCACCGACGGCGGCAGGTACGGACGCAAGCCAATTGCTGCCAGGGCATTGTTGAGGGTGGCGTGGTTTTGTTGGTAGCGCTGCGCCCGACCGGGCACGCCGCCCTCGGCTTCGAGTTCTTGGAGGGCAGTGGAAAACGCCAACATACTTTGCACGGGGGGTGTGTAGCGAAACTGCCCGGTTTTTTCTAGCGTTTGCCACTGTGCGTATAGGTCCAAGCTGAGGGTGCGTGCATTGCCTGCCGTGCTGCGGAGCGCATCAACATTGGCCACAACGAAGGAAAACCCCGGTACGCCTTGAATGCACTTATTTGATGACGATATAAGATAGGTTATGTTGAGTTCAGCGACGTTTATTGGCACGCCACCAAAGCTGCTCATTGCGTCTACGATGAGGGTGCGCCTGTGGGCATTCACAACTTCCGCAATTTGTGCCAGCGGATTCAAGATGCCCGTGGTCGTTTCACAATGAACCACCACTACGGCAGTAATAGCGGGGTTGTTGCCCAGCGTGGCGTTTATATCGTTTACAAAGGGTTGCGTGTCCTCTGGATAGGTTAGCACCTGGTGGGAGATGCCGTATACCTGCGCCATTTGTACAATACGCCGTCCATAAGCGCCGTTCACAACGATGAGTAAGTGGTCTTGTGGGGCTGGCACAGAAGAAATGACCGATTCCACGCCAAAGGTGCCGCTGCCCTGCATAAGAACGGCAGTGTATGGGGCTTGCGCAGTGGATGTTGCCAAGCCAACGATACGCCTACGAATATCGGCCACGGTTTCGATGAAGGTTGCGTCACGTGAGCCAAGATCGCGTTGCTGTTCAGCCTTCACCGTTGTGCTGGTGGTGAGTGGCCCGGGTGTGTAGAGTCGTTTGGGTTGCAGTTGCAAGTGGCCTCCTTCAATGTGGGGATAAGTTTGACTAAATTCCGCATAGCATACCACATCAATGACCGAACGGGCATTTAGTGCCGGCATTTATGACCGAACTTAAAAATTAAGCGAATGTCTCTTAATTTATATTTAAAAACAGCGCAGTAAAAATGCGCAGGGCAGTCATCTGATCTGCCCTGCAAGTATTTACCATAGTTGTTTTAGTGAGGAGAGAGTACCTATGCGCAAGACCTCAGCTATTGTGGCATCCGTCGTGATGCTGTTGGCATTCTCCGTCGCCACTGTTGGCGCGCAGGACTGCCCGGTATCAACTGTTGCTGACCCCGCCGGGGTGGCCCCGGGCGAGTGGCCGCTTCAGTTTGAAGTGGCCGAATACGAAGCAGCCACTGGTTGCACGCTCACATTTGGTGAAAACCCTGAAATTGCAGACCTGAACGCCCAAATCGCTGGCAACCCGGAGCTTCCGGCAGTAGCAGAGCGCCTGCCCGCCGAGGCGCTCGTTTACCAGCCGTTTGAACAGATCGGTACCTACGGTGGCGTCCTGGACGGCCTGTCCAACGCGACGGAGTCGGGCACGTCTGACCTGTTGAGTGTTCGTCACGTTAACTTTGTAACTTACGCGAGTGACTTGCAGACCATCGTTCCGAATATCGCCCGGGGTTGGGAGTGGAACGACGACTTCACCGCATTGACCATCTTTTTGCGTGAAGGTCACAAGTGGTCCAACGGTGCGCCATTCACGGCTGCTGACGTTGAGTTCTGGTACAACGAAATCATCCTGAACACCGATGTTTATGAAACCACCCCCAGTCTGTGGTTGGTTTCTGGTGAGCCGATGACCGTAACCGCCGTTGACGAGACCACCGTCTTGTTCGAGATGCCGGTCGCTGCTCCGAACTACCTCTCCAACTTTGCAACAACCTACGCCCAGCCGTTCCAGCCGAAGGCCTTCTTTGAGGCTGAGGCCGAAGCGCGTGGTATCAGCATCGCTGAAGTTGCTGACATTTACTATCGCGGTTCCGACTGGAAGGACGTACCGTCCCCGCTGCTGGATGGTGCTAGTGACGTTGTTGCTCCGACCCTGGAAGCTTACATCCTGGTTGAAGAGACCACCGAAGGCCGTAACCTGGTTGCCAACCCGTACTTCCACATCGTGGACACGCAGGGCAACCAACTCCCCTACATCAACGAGATCAACGAAGACTACATTCCAGACGCAGAAGTACGCAACCTGCGCATCACCAACGGCGAAGTGGACTACAAGAGCCAAAACGTGTTCATTGCAGACTTCCCGCTGTATGCTGAGAACCAGGAAAACGGCGACTACACCGTGGAACTGGTACCGGGCCTGGGAACGAGCGTGTTCTACAGCTTCAACGTAAACCACAAGGACGAAGGTCTGCGCGAAATTTTCAGCGACCTGCGCTTCCGTCAGGCGATGTCTGTGGCCATCAACCGTGACGAAGTCAACGAGATTGTTTACCTGGGCCAGGGCACGCCGCAGCAGTCTGTTCCGGCAGAGCCAAGCACGGTTTCCTTCGTGACGGAAGATCACCTGAATGCCTTTGTTGAGTTCGATCCTGAACTGGCTAACAGCCTGCTGGACGAAATGGGTCTTGTTGACGCCGATGGCGACGGTTTCCGTGATCGACTGGACGGTTCCTCACTCGTGGTTCAGTTGGTGTTCTCCAACCAGGGTGGCCCGGTACGCCTGCACGAACTGGTTGAAAGCTACTGGGAAGCCGTTGGCATCCAGGTAGAAGCCCGCGAAGTGACCTCTGACGAGTATCGTGAAGAGGGGAACAACAACAACCTGGACGTAACCACCTGGCAGAACGACGGTACCACCGGCCCGTTCATCGTGTCTGACACGCAGTCTTTGGTGCCGCCGTTCGGTGACTTCTTCAACCCTGGCACGGGCTTTGAGTGGGCAAGCTGGATTGCAACTGATGGTGCCGAAGGTGTTGAGCCGCCGGAAGACATCCTGCGCGTGGTTGAACTGTCCAACGAGTTTACACAGTTCCCGCTGGGCAGTGAGCGCAGCAACGAAATCGGCACTGAAATCGTGGACATCCACGTCGACAACCTGTGGAAGATCGGTGTTGTTGGCAGCATTCCGGTTCCGGTTGTACACCATAACAACCTGGGCAACTTCCCGACGTTCAGCGCCAAGTCCTACGACTACTACTGGTCTTACCCGTACCGTCCGGTACAGTGGTTCCTGAGCGAATAAGTTGCAATAACGCCGTTTGGGGTCTCTCGACATCCCACAAGACCGGGGGCACTGTCACAATAGGTGGTGCCCCCACTTTCTGTCAGTTGTGCAGGACGTTCCCCTATGATTAAATTTATCATCCAGCGCTTTTTGGGTTTCGTACTAACCATGTTAGCCGTTTCGGTCATGGTTTTTGTGATTATGGAACTGCCCCCCGGTGACTACGCGGAGCGCTATGCCTTCCGCAAATTCTCTGGTGGTGGTGCAACGGTAACTGAAGCTGATATTCAGAACATCCGGGTTGAGCTTGGCCTGGATAAGCCGCCGACAGCACGCTATATCGACTGGATCACGGGTATTATCTTTCGGGGTGATTTTGGCGATGCGTTTGCGTTTGAAACGTCGGTCAATGCGGTGTTGGGGCAGCGCATCTGGTTAACGCTTGCGATTTTGTTTGGCACGCTGCTGATAACGTACCTCGTCGCCATTCCGATTGGAATTTTTGCGGCTATCAATCGCAGTTCAACCGCAGACTACTCGCTGACGGTGTTTAGCTACCTGGGACTAGCGTTGCCAAACTTCCTGTTAGCGCTGGTGCTGCTCTACATTTCCGTGACGGTGTTCGACACCAGCGTGGGCGGGTTACTGTCACCGGAGTTTGAGGACGCCCCGTTTAGTATGGCCAAGTTGTGGGACATGCTGAAGCATTTGTTCCCGGCAGCGGCAGTGTTGGCATGGTCGGCAACGGCATTCCAATTGCAAACGGTGCGCGCCACGATGTTAGACGAGATCAACAAGCTATCGGTAACGGCGGCACGGGCACGCGGCATTAGCGAAGCCCGCGTGATGATAAAATATCCGGCGCGTTTGGCCATTAACCCGGTGGTCAGCACGATTGGCTTCGACATTAACCGCATTTTCTCTGAATTGCCCATTGTGGCCTTGGTGTTGAGCATCCCGGAGCTGGGTGAGCTGCTGATTCGATCTTACATTGATGCGGATATGTTCGTTGCGGGCGCGATCTTGCTTATTTTGACGTTCATGATTGTGTTTATGAACTTTGTTAGTGACATTTTGCTGGTTGCGCTCGACCCGCGCGTGCGCCTGATGAGGACTTAGATCATGACGACTGCTGTCCCCAAAAATCCCACGCTCGGCACGGGTACAATTGAGCATAAAGAGTCCGAAGCAGCGCTACGCTACTATTCCGCGACGCAGTGGCAGTTAATCTGGTGGCGCTTTCGGCGGCATCGCTCTGGCGTGATTGCGGCGTTTGTGCTGCTGTTCATGGCGGTGACGAGTACGTTTGCCGAGTTCTTCGCGCCGTACAGTGGCACCACCCGTGATAACACCTACATCCTTGGCCCGCCGCAGGTTCCCCGCTTTTGGGACGAGGCTGGCTTTTCCTTGCGACCGTTTGTATTTGGCACTTCGACCGAACGTGACCCCGTCACACTGCGGTCGATTGCCGTGGTTGATCCATCGGTACGACGTTACATTCAGTTTTTTGTGCGCGGAGAAGAATATGAGGTGCTGGGCGGCCTATTTACCAGCGATCTGCACTTTTTTGGCGTATCCGAGGGAACGCTTCACATTTTTGGCACAGATGAACTTGGCCGTGACATCTTCAGCCGCACGATGATTGCTACACGCACATCGCTTTCAATCGGTGTTTTGGGCGTGGTGATTGCGTTTGTGCTGTCCTTGGTGATTGGCGGTATAGCGGGTTACTTTGGCGGCTGGATTGACTATGTGGTTCAGCGCTTTACGGAAATCGTGCGGGTGATCCC
>CAWUJQ010000287.1:0-6194 GCA_963922445.1 uncultured bacterium | reverse complement strand
ATGATAGTAGCCGTGAACAGCACAGCAGCGGCGATAAGCAGCCACTTTTGCAACAGGTAGATTGCAGTACGCATTGTAATGACTCCTTTGATTGAGCCAGGGTAAGGTTATATGACAACCATACACGCGTTCGCCTGTGGTCGCTATTCGGGGTCGTCCTCAAGCGGCGGTTGGATTCCACCCAGCGCACGACCCATTTCTAGCAATAAAATGGCATCGTACAACGCCGTTTCGATGGCGTCTGGCGTGTAGTGCATAAACACATCACGCACGGTTAGCATGGTCGCTGGCTGCTGTTGGAATTGCGTGCCGTTGTCGTCGGGGTGGGGTTCGCGGTGGTCATACTCCCCGTTGATGATGGCACCAGGGATTTTTTCGGGGAACGCAGCACAACGCCACACCTTTTGAACTTTGTGGGCATAGGGGTCAAAGTGGCTGCACCACCAGCACAAGGGCTGCGTGCGCTTGATCGGCATAATCCGCTCCCTAAACTTTTTGCCTAACTGCGGTACACTATGGCGACTCTATTTTATGAACTATACCAGACAAGGGGAAACACCTCATGGCGGAAAATAACTTACAGGAACTTCGCTCACAAATTGATGACATCAATATGCAACTGCTGGAGCTGCTGAACAGGCGGGCCGCAATTGCCTCTGAGATTGGGAATGTGCGCTCGAAAATGGGAACCGAGTTCTATGACCCGGAGCGCGAAGCGAACATGCTGACGGAGTTGCAGCGCGTGAACGAAGGGCCGTTCAGCAATGAAACCATCAAGACCCTGTTCCGGGAAATCTTTCGGGCGACGCTGGCTATGGAAGAGCAGGAACATCGTCAGAAGTACCTCGTAGAGCGTAAGAGTCCTGACGACAGCACGATTATCGAGTTCGAAAATGGCGCGGTCATCGGTGATGGTAGCTTCACCGTCATTAGCGGCCCATGCGCCGTTGAAAGCCTGGAGCAGATGGATCAGGTCGGGGCGGCCCTGGCCGAGCGCGGCGTTAAGATCATGCGTGGGATGGCCTACAAGCCGCGTACCTCGCCCTATGACTTCCAGGGGCTGGGGGAGCCGGGCCTGCAAATTGCGCGTCAGGTTTGCAACAAGTACGGGTTCGCCCTCACGTCAGAAATCCTGGACGCGTCCCTAATCCCGATGATGTCCGACTATGTTGACCTCTTCTGGGTGGGTGCGCGCAACATGCAAAACAGCTTCCTGCTGCGGGCGCTGGGTAAGGTCAAGCAGCCCGTGCTGCTCAAGCGGAGCTTTGGCGCAACCATGAAAGAAACAATGTTCGCTGCCGAGTACATCATTAGCAGCGGCAACCCCAACGTCGTCTTGATGGAACGCGGTATCCGCACCTTTGAAAACTGGACGCGCAACACGCTCGACATCAGCGCTGTGCCGGTACTCAAGAAGGAGACGCATCTGCCTATCGTCGTGGATATTTCGCACTCTGCTGGCCGCCGCGATATTGCGATTCCGTTGGCACGGGCCAGCCGCGCAGTCGGTGCAGACGGGCTGATGTTCGAGACGCACCCAAACCCGCCCGTCGCCATGAGTGACGCCAAGCAGCAGTTGAGCATCCCTGAGTTCCACAAGCTGATGGACGCACTTGGTGCGATGGACCCCGTCGGGGTAGTAGGGTAAATCACAGCAATCGTATAGAATCGTAGGGGCGAGGCACGCCTCGCCCGCTGCCGATGAAAAAGGGTAATCCCATGACTATAGAACTTCCTGAATCACTCGTTCAAAGAATTCACGCGATAGCAGCCCGCAAAGGTCAAACGCCAGCGGATTTGCTGGGCGATCTGCTTGCAGAAGTGGAGGCTCACACGTCAGAGGTACCCGGAACTGTGGCTGCGCCGGGAACCCTGGATGCTTTGATAGAGGTCGCAGAGCGTACAAATTTAGGTGCCACAGATGCTGTAGACACATCAATCCGTAGTCGTGAAATCTTACACGGGGAATTTGCAGATTATCTTAAGAGCCGCATGGAACACAATGACGACGCAAGCACTGATTGATACAAGCGTTCTTTACTCAATTTTCAACAAGAAGGATGTCCGGCGCACAGAGATAACACAGTACGCTCTGGAAAATACGGTATCTATCCTTGTTCCTCCCGTCGTGTTGCCTGAAGTTAGCTTTCTTTTTGTCCGCGACTTCGGGCATCACAGCGTAGTCACGTTTATGAAGGAATTCCCCGCCGCAAATCTGCCACTCGTTGGATTGGATGTAGTTGATGTTGCGAGGGCAGGCGAAATCATGAACCAATACGCTACAGCAGAGTTTGATCTTGTGGATTGCTGCATCATGGCAATGGCAGAGCGGCTCAATATCACGACAATCCTCACATTTGATCGGCGTGATTTCTCAATCTTCCGCCCTGCCCACTGCGATTACTTTGATCTCGCGCCTTAAATACAGCGGTTATCCCCGCTAGCCACACCCAACATACCACACCCCAACCCTCATAACAGAACCATGTGTGCGCCTATTTGTCTCTATTTTGATAGCGCGTTGTGTTGAACTCCCCTGACCCTTTATTTTGCGCTGTAAGCTAGTGTAGACTGTAAGCGTCTTAGCGCATCAGAATCAAGCCGACTACGGTAACTTGCCAGGTTACACTGTAAAAACTGGTTCTCAGATCTTATCAATCTGTCCGGCTTGTCGTTCAAATCGACAGCGCTTCGAGACCCCAAAAGGGGAAGTGCCACAAGCGGCGCTTCCCTACCCATTAGCGAGGTGATGGCGTGAGTCTCAAATCATACGAAATTATCGTTTCACAAACGCATCGCGGCCTGTGGTACGAGGACGGTGCCTACCAGCGCACGCTGGAACCGGGCCGTTATGAACTACCCCACAAAACGTGGTACCAGCGTTTTATGCCCTGGGTCAGCTTGCCAGAGGTCGATATTTACTACGTGGATATGCGTGAGCGCGACCTGACGATTAAGGGTCAGGAGATTCTCACAGCGGATAAGGTCGCTATCCGGGTAAGCATTGTCGTTCGCTTTCGTGTGACTGACCCGGTTGCTGCTGTGCAGGAGGTGGACAGCTACGAAGACCGCATCTACACGGATGTGCAGCTTGCTGCGCGGCGGTCATTGGCATCAATGAACCTGGAATCCATCCTGACGAACCGCAACGAACTCAGCGAGGCTATTTTGGCGGATGTAACCGAATCGGCAGCGAGTTACGGCGTTTTGATTGGTCGCGCTGATGTGAAGGATTTGATCTTTCCGGGTAATTTGCAGCAGATCATGAATCAGGTGTTGAGCGCCGAGCGCATGGCCGAGGCGCAGGTGATTCAGGCGCGTGCGAAAGCCGAAGTAAGCCGCATCGAAGCGCAAACGCAGGCCGAACGCGAGCGCTTGCAGGCTGAAACACAGGCGCAGTCAAATCGGCAACTGGCGGAATCCGAAGCGCAGGCGACTGAGGTCAAAACTGATGCTGAAATCCGCAACTTGCGTGAGCGCGAGAAGGCGGCCACCGCCTACACCGAACATCCGGCACTGCTGCGCCTGCTTGAACTGGAAACGCTGCGCGACCTATCGCACACGGCGTCGGCACGGTTGTACATCAACTTCAACGGCAATGGTGCCGACAAAGCCGACGACGAGTAGTTAGTTCCAGGCGAGGTCGCTGCGGGTCTGCCAGTAATCGCTGGGGGCTTCGGCAATCTCGGCCAACGCTTGCATGGCACGGTCGTCAAAGTTGACGTTGAGCGCGGCGATGTTGCTAATCAGGTGAACGCGAGTCGACGCGCCGCTCAGCACCACATCTGCCCACGGCTGGTATAACACCGCCGCGATTGCAAGCGCATCAACGGCGGTGCCTAACCGCGCTGCCTCCGCGACGAGGATACCGTATTGATCTGCAAAGTCAGGATTTTGGGCGTTGCGCATTGTCAGGCGTCCGTTAGCAACCGCCTCCTTGACGATAATGCCCATTCCCGTCTCGTGCGCCTCTTGAAGTGCTTCCCCGGCGGATGGCTCTAAAACGTTCCAGGTGGCTTGTACCGTATCAAACAGGCGCTCACCGTTGTCTTTAACCTCCATTGCGAGGCGCAGCGTCTCACCTTGTTCGGTGCCGCTGAGTGACAATCCAATCAGTGTGCCTTCGCGCTTGAGTCGAAATAGCTCCTCAATCACGGCGTCATTTTCCAAAATGCCGCTGGACTGCGTGGCAGAGTGAACTTGATACACACTCAGGTAGCTGCCAATATTCGCCTGGGTTTCACCCCACTGACGGGTCAATACATCAATGGAATGCTCTTTGACTTCGTGCTTTTCAGCCTCGATTTGCCAATCGGCAGTGTAGGTATAGCCCCACTTTGACCCCACCGTGACCTCATCCGATTTGACGCCCTGCTCATTCAGCCAAGACCCCAGAAATTCCTCGGCTTTGCCATAGCTGCGGGCCGCGTCGAAGTAACGCACCCCGAACTCCCAGGCGGTGTCTAACACATAATAGGCCCGCCGCTGCATCGCCTCGACTTCGGTATTGGGGATGTCTTCTTTGTGGCCCAGGTTGATGTAACCCGGCCTGCCAAGCGCAGCGAGACCGAGTCCGATGGGTGTAACGTTGAGGCCCGTTTTACCGAGAGGGCGCAGTTCCATGAGGTTGACTTTCTGTCCGATTGATTTAGCCGCGCCGCATTCTATCACGAATTTGTTGCACGCGGTTACGATAGGGCGGCTGAGTTGATGCTTGCCCGTCTATCTCTGCTGTAGGGTCGTTAGTCGGTGCTGCATACGGATCAGCTTCAGCGGGGTAGTCGTTGCGACTTGAGGCAATGGGCGCACGATCCTGAACGATTTTGCCCGTCAAAAACACAATCAGTACCGTCAGCGTGAAGACGCCCGCGCTGTAACGCACCCCTTGCCCCGCGATCAACATCAGGAACAGCACGTAAACAAATATCCCCGTGGAGGCGGCAACTTGCAGTGCCTCACGTAAGCTGTTGTCACGCCATAGGAGTGACGTTACCATCCCCACGCCACTCACCACAAATCCCAGGAAGATTGAAAAAATCACTTGGCCAACACCCAGGTTAACCGCCGTCGGCAAATCCGTTGGCGGATTCACTTCATTGGGTGTGGTGCCGAGCACAGCGCCCGTTGCCAGCATCAGCAGGATGCCGATCAGCCAGCCCAGGCCATAGCTCTGATAATAGTTGCGCTTGCCGATGGCCCAACGGGTTTAGAACAGGAACGATACCATTAAAACGATGAAGAGAAACACGTCGCTGAGCAGAATGGTGTATAGGAACTGCGACATTGAGTTTTCCTTTCATATATGCGGGAAGCACTCGCCATGCTTGTCAAATACTTTAAGATTAACAGTATGTCGCAGTTACGTCGGCTTGATGCATGAAAGCAATGAGAGGAGGGTTAGCCCACAACGTGATAGTCAAACGTGAGGATGCTGCGAACGCCTTCTGCACCTATAGTGGGACGAATCGGCGTGACGCCGTGCCACAATACCTCATCGCGGAACAGATAACTATTCAGCACGTTTTGCAGCGTAAAGCTGGTAATATGCTGCTTGTTATCGTCGTAAATGCTGACCTCACCGCCGCTTACGTTGTCAAGCTCGGCCAGGTGTACCGTTACAAACTCGGCCCCATCGCGGTGTACGCCTTCTGGTGTTGGCTGACTGACTTTGCCTGCCTGTGCGATGACACGAATCAGATGAACATCAACGCGCCACTCGTCTGACGGGCGGGGTTCGGTAATCGGGAATTGGGCGTAGTCGTAGCGAATGAGTTCGTGCAAAAAGCGGTTATTGGCAATGGTCGGCGTCAACGGTGCGAACTCCCGCACAATCCCACCTGTCACGTGATTAATATCGGTGCCCTGGAAGTACGTTTTGTGGGGCAATAGCTCAAGTGTGCCCATATCGGGAATGAAGCGGAAGCTGTCGTAGCGGCGGAAGCGATAGGCCCCTTTGCCCGGTAGGAACTCGTCCTTGGGAAGGTTGGCGTATTCCGCTTGAAGCTGCTGCCAGGATACCATTAGCTCAGGCGGCATATCCCATGCGGACGCGGGCACAAGGCTATAATGTTGCTGGAGTAGCTCACCGTAGACATCGTGGTGTGCATTGATTGTAACTGGATTCATGACGGCCATAGCGCGCCTCCATCAGGTTAAAGGTTGTTACTGTTCATTACTTTCATTATAGCAAAAAT
>CAWUJQ010000286.1:0-6252 GCA_963922445.1 uncultured bacterium | reverse complement strand
CCCCGTCGTGGATCATCGTGGGCGCGTAGTGGGGTTGGTCACAAGCTGCACGCCAGATGCCGACGGCTACCAGCTTGGGCTGGCTTACCTCAAACAGACCGCTGCCGCCGAAGGCACGGCCATCGGCGTATTTGCAGGCGGCTTCAAGGCCACGTCCGGCAGTAGCGACCTCAAAATCGGGGATCGTCTGCCCGTGCCGCAGATGGGCAGCGTAATCAGCCGCTTTCCGCGCCGCAAGAAAAAGTAGAGCAGCGAGGCAATCGCTTGAAAAAGCACATTCGCCCACAGGGGCTATCCGCCCCGCCGTTTTACACCCCCGTCGTTGAAACCAGCGGCGGGCGCTTGATCTTCATTGCAGGTCAGGTGGCCTGGGACGCCGATGGCAACACCGTCGCGCCCGGTGATTTGGCCGGACAACTGGCGCAGGCGTTTGAGAACGTCAAAATAGCGCTGGCGGCTGTGGGCGGTACCCTGGCAGATGTAACCAAGCTGACGATTTACGTCGTCAACTATACGCCGGACATGCGTGAAACGGTTGCGGCAGCGCTCACCCAATACGTGGGCACAGATGCACCTCCGGCGAATACGCTGCTGGGCGTGCAGTCGCTGGCCCGCCCCGATCTACTGGTCGAGATTGATGCCATCGCCGTCATCCATGAGGCCTGAGCAATTCGCGGTGCGGGATAGCGTTCAGGCTATCCCGCATCACGTTCCCCCCACAAATCGTGTACAATTTCACCATGAATAACAACCCAACTCCAGACACCCTCAGTGGCGTGATTGAGCGCGTCACTTACTTTAATCCAGAAAACGGCTATAGCGTGCTCAAGATCATCGCGGATAAAGCACGCCATGACGCCGTGGCCCGTGACGGTACGGTTGCTGTCGTCGGCGTGCTGCCCGAACTCAACCCCGGTGAGGCCGCTGAGTTCGGCGGTGAGTGGCGCGAAGACCCCAAGTGGGGCATGCAGTTCAAAGCAACCCAGGTGCGGCCCATCCTGCCCACGAGCAAACGCGGCATCACCCGCTACCTGTCGGAAATCGTCAGCGGCATTGGCCCCAAAACCGCCGAGAAAATCGTAGACCACTTCGGCACAGAAACACTCGATGTGCTCAACCGCAGCCCGGATGACCTGTTCGATGTGCCCGGTTTGCAGGAGGCCAAAGCGCAAAAGCTAATCGACCAGTGGCGCGAGAACTACGCCGAACGGGATGCAATCATCTTTTTGCAGGGTTACGGCGTGAGTGCGCGCTTCGCCCGGCGCATCTTCGGCGAATACGGCGACGAGACCATCACGGTCGTGCAGAAGAACCCGTATCAACTGGCCGATGAATTGTACGGTGTGGGCTTCATCAAAGCGGACGAAATCGCGCAGGAAATGGGCATGAAGCTGGACAGCGCCGAGCGCGTCAGTGCGGGCCTGTCGTTTGCGCTCACCCGCTTGGCCCAGGACGGTCACACCTACGCCCCGCGTGAGGTACTCGTCGAAACAGCCAACAATCTGCTTGGCCTGGACGACTTGGCACTCGTGGATATGGTGGTTGAGCAGCGCCTGCGCGAAGGACTGATTAAATCCGAGACGCTAAGCATAGATGGCGACTCGGTCGAGGCGATTTACCAACCGATGTATTTCCACTCCGAGCGCGGCGCAGTGAAGGTCCTGCGCCAGATGCTCGCTGCCAGCCCGACGCTCACCCTAGCCAAACCGCAAGCCGCCGACAGCGACGCTTATGTGGCAAAGCTGATGAAAAAGAGCCAAGTTGACCTCACCGACCAGCAGCAAAGCGCCGTTAAAGCCGCGCTGACGCACAAAATCACGGTGCTGACGGGCGGCCCCGGCACCGGCAAGACGACGACACTCAAAATGGTGATTGACGCGGTAGAGGGGCTAGACAGGGTGGTCGCGCTGGCTGCCCCCACCGGACGCGCCGCCAAGCGCCTATCCGAGACAACGGAGCGCTACGCCAGCACGATTCATCGGCTGTTGGGCTTCCAACCGGGGGAAAACAACTACGATTTCAACGACGATAACCCGCTCGAAATCGACATGCTGGTGCTGGACGAAACGTCAATGCTTGACCTGGTGCTGTTCTACAACGTGCTCAAGGCGCTGCCTGTGCGCGCCCACCTGATGCTTGTGGGTGATGTGGATCAGTTGCCGAGTGTAGGCGCAGGTAACGTGCTGCGTGATGTGATCGACAGTGGGGTGGCTCATGTCACGCGCCTGAGTACCATCTTCCGCCAGGATGCGCGCAGCCACATTGTGTCGAACGCGCACGCGATTAATACCGGCAATATGCCGTATTTGGGCAATGACAGCAACGACTTCTTCTTCTTCCGGCAGAACGCCCCCCAGGATGCCGGTCAGATGGTGGTGGATGTGGTGGTCAACCGCGTGCCGAGCAAGTTCGGCTTTCACCCCGTTAACGACATTCAAGTGCTGGCACCGATGTATAAGGGGCCAGTGGGGGTCAATGCGCTCAACAGCCAACTGCAAGACGCGCTCAATGGTGGGGGCAGTCAGGCGCAAGTGACCGTCAATGGGCGCACGTACCGTGTGGGCGACAAGGTCATGCAGACGCGCAACAACTACGACAAAAACGTGTTCAACGGCGACAGCGGGCGTATCCACGCGATTGACAAGCAAGAAGGTCAGGTAGACGTGTGGATGGACGGCCAGCGCATTGACTACACGTTTAACGAGATTGAGCAGTTGGTGTTGGCTTACTGCATCAGCATTCACCGCAGCCAGGGCAGTGAGTACCCGGTTGTCGTCGTGCCCATCATGAACCAGCACTACGTGATGTTGCAGCGCAACCTGATTTACACGGCCATCACCCGCGCCCGCAAGATGGTCGTGCTGGTAGGCATGGATCAAGCGGTGAGCATCGCTGTGAACAACAACAAAGTCGCGGAGCGGTACAGCGGCTTGCGCCCGCGTTTGCACAACATGGGTCAGATGTTGTTATAGGTCGAGATTAATCCGACATCACCTGTAGGGGTCGGCCAATGTGCCGACCCACAGTGAGATTTACCCCCGGCTCGACGGCAAATACGGGATTAGCGAGCGAGCAAAGTTAATCAGCGGCATGGTTTGCAGCCACACACGTCCCGGCCCGGTCAGCTTCGCCAGGAACAAGCCCTCGCCACCCATGAAGATGTTGGCCACGCCCTTGACCATCTCCAGGTCGTAGTCCACAGACGGGTCGTGCATTGCCACATGACCGGGATCAACCTTCAACACCTGGCCCGGTTCCAGCGTCCGTTCGATGATCTCGCCGCCCAACTCGAAAAACGCCATCCCCGGCCCGCTGACCTTCTGCATGATGAAACCCTCGCCACCGAAGAAGCCCGCGCCCACCTTCCGCCGGAAGTGGACTTCGAGGTCAACCGTGTTTTCGGCAAACATAAACGCGTTGCGCTGCGCGATAATCTCCTCACCCTGGGCGAGTTGCATCGCCACCACGTTACCCGGAACCTCCGGCGTGAAGCCCATATTAGCGGCAGCCTGCGCGGTGTAGGTCGTCATAAACAGCGATTCACCGCTCAGCGCACGGCCCAGCATCTTGCCAATCCCGCCCCGACTGTTCGTTTCCATCGTAATGCCATCGTCCATCCACGCCATACCGCCAGACTCGGTAAATACCGCTTCGCCCGGTTCCAGCGAAATTTCCACGACAGGCATCACACTTCCAGATATCTCGTATTTCATCAGCAGGTTCCTTGGTTCATCAACGCGATTTGCCACGAATTATAGCCAAAATGACGAGGCTCAGGCGGCACCCAGTTTGTGGGGGTTAGGCACTGCCCAATGCGGCTCTAACCGGATTCGGTTGCAAATCCAGCCTGTGTGGGCCAATCTGGTAGCGTTGATGCTTTATTTTCCGACAACCAAAGGGACAAAAATGACTGATACGGCTCCGTTAGTGGTGGGCGCTGCCATGCGCTCAATTGATTTGCCGACCTACCGCGACTGGCTGTTAGAAAAACAGCGCGATGTTGAAATCCAGGACGCGATTAGCCCCGAAGTGCTAGACGGCGATTGGAAAGCAAACGCGGCAGCGGTCAACGACGCACTGGACGGCCACACCGGGCGTCGGGGCATTCACGGCCCCTTCCTCACGCTGACGATTGCCCCGCAAGACCCCAAATTGCAGCAGTTGGTGGTTGATCGGCTCAAGCAGGGGTTGGAGTTCGCTGCGGAAATCGGCGGGACGCACATGGTCATTCACAGCCCGGTCACATACCTGGGGCAGCCGGTGAATAAACCGAAGAGTACGATGTCTCGGATGCAAGAGACGCTGGCGGAGGTGGTTCCATTTGCACAGCAAGCCAACTGCACCCTGATGGTCGAGAACATTTTCGGTTACCGCCCAGACTGGCACGCCGAGATGGTGCGCGGTGTGGAATCCAATTTTGTACGTGTAAGCATAGACACCGGCCATGCCTATATCACCTCACTGCAATATGGCGCACCCCCCGATGTGTGGATTCGCCGAGCAGGTGACCTACTCGGCCACGTCCACCTGCAAGACACGGACGGCATGTATGATCGTCACTGGGCTGCTGGCCAGGGACAAATCCGTTGGCACAGCGTATTTAAGGCACTGCAAGCGCTGGACCATCACCCGCGCCTCATCATCGAAATGATGCAAAAAGAAGATATTCCGGTATGCGCCAAGTACTTCGTTGATGAGGGACTGGCCGTATAGTAATTGACATGGGAAATCCGTGATGGCCGCACACGTCGGTACGCGCCTACCGATTCAAACGGGCTTGTAGGGGCCGCCCAATGTGACGGCCCCTGCTACAGGGTACGGCGTAGATGCGTTAGCAGCCCACCCGTGCCTGGAACGCCGCCCCGTTAAAGAAGCCTTCGATGTCCGGATCACGGTTGCAGCCCAGCGATGTATCGCCAGCCGTATCGCTGAAGATCATGTATTCAAAGCTGTTGCGCACATTTTCATATCGCCCAGATGACTCGTAGAACTGATAGCGCGCCTCATAGACGATGCGCCCACCCCGAATCAGTTCCACAAAGTAGGAGCCGTCAGCATTAGGCGTGATGCGCATGGTGCGCTGCTGGGCTGGCGTGGTGAAGATGTTCACCGAGATTTCACCCGTGATCGGTGGGGCATTCTCTGGGACGGCGGTGGGTTCAGGTTCTGCTTCATCATCGCCCTCATCTTCGTCGTTTTCGTCGTTCCCCTCATCGCCGTCGTCGGCTTCATCACCGTCCGTGTCTGCGCTGTCCTCCCCTTCGCCCGGAGCGACTGGCTCTGCTGGAACAGGGGTTGGCGCAGCCGCAACCTCACCGCTCACAACCTCATCTGGCAGGTCGGGCAGTTCCAAAGTTGCCACACCCGGTTCAAACACCAACACGAGTGAGGGGGGCAGCGGGTCTGCAAACCACTCGCTGTAAATCGTTTGCCATGTGCCGTCTTCCACCATATTCAGCAGGGCGGCGTCTACCTCATCACGGAAGGCGATTTCACCGGGGGGCACAGCCATATTCCACGGTTCGATAGTGATTGGATCGCCAATGACCCGGTACGCGCCTGGGTCGTCCACGGCCTGCCGCACCGATTCGAGTGATAGCCAATCTGCTGAAATGGCATCTACAGCCCCGGCGTCCAAATCCTCAACCAGCGCCAGCAAGGTGCCGCGCTGCGGTACAACCACCAACCCGATGTCACTGGCCGCGCCCTCCAGGGCAATTTGTTCGGGCGTGTCTGCCTGGACGAGTACCGCCCGCCCTGGCAAGTCGTCAGTGAAATTGATGTCACTGCCCGCTGTTACCATGTAGCGCTGGCCGTTCACAAAGTAGAACGATTCCGTCCATTCGCCCCATGCGGCCCGCTCTGTGGTGAATGCGGTATTACGCACCATCAGGTCAGCGTCCCCGTTGACCAGCACAGTTTCACGATCACGCGAGCGGGTTTGCTGCCACTCAATCGTGACATCCTCACCGAACAAGCGGCGCACAACCTCCCGGCTGAGGTCAATCTCAAAACCGCTCCACTCGTCATCTTCAACGAACGAAAACGCCGGGATTGACCCATTTGTCGCAATGCGAATCGTACCGCGCTCCCGAATTGCATTGGCAAAGTCAGACGTTGCAGGGCCAACCGCCGCGACGGGCGCGTCTGGCACTTCAGCGACTTCGGGGGCTTCTGCAACCTCTGGCACCTCAGCGACCTCGGCTTCTTCAGTCACATCGGGCGCAGGGTCAATCGGCTCGGCTGCGACGG
>CAWUJQ010000285.1:0-6264 GCA_963922445.1 uncultured bacterium | reverse complement strand
TTCACCCCTGCGGGTACTCACGGCTGTGAGTTCCGAGACACGACATGCAACACCTCCATATGCATTACAGTTACAGCCACTGCGATATATCGCAGTGGCTGTTTTTGTTTTCCCCTGAAGTCTGGCTTAGTTACGCTATGCTCATCATATGGCTTGGCGCTATCATAGCCCCAATAGACCAATGCTAATTAGGCGCAACATACATTAGGAGAATTTAGACTCATGGCAGCTAACCCTCATACACCGCCCACCGCAAATGAAGCGATCCTCGTTGCCAGTGGCGACTCACGTTTAGCCGCTAACCAGGTGTGCTGGCCCACACAACACGACATGGAACAGCGCTTGACAGCCGCGTTTGAGGCCGAGGGATGGACGATCAGGCGCGCTCACTCGTTCGACGCAGAAAAAGAACATGGTTTCATCGACAGTCAGCGCATGGGCATGGACGTATTCAAAGAAATTCACCCTGATGCCCCGCTTATCGTGGCTGAGTCGGTGTGGCAGTACAGCCATCACGTCCTTGCTGGCCTACGCTCGCATCGTGGGCCAATTCTTACTGTTGCCAACTGGAGTGGACAGTGGCCGGGCCTCGTGGGGATGCTCAACCTGAACGGTTCCATGACAAAGGCGGGCATTCGTTACAGCACCCTGTGGAGCAAAGACTTCACTGACGACTACTTTCGCGATGGTATTCGCCAGTGGATAAAAGACAGCAAGGTGACACACGACACATCCCATGTGCATAATCTGGTGCTGGCACAACTTCCAGTCGATGCCATTGAGTTAGGTCAGTTACTCGCGGCACAACTTCAACAGGACAAGGCGATTCTTGGTGTGTTTGACGAGGGCTGCATGGGCATGTACAACGCCATTATTGACGATGAACTGCTCAACCCAACCGGCATCTACAAAGAACGCTTGAGCCAATCTGCACTTGTTGCTGGTATGCGACAAGTCAGTGACGAAGAGGCGCAGGCCTGCCGCCGCTGGCTGGATGAAAAGGGCGTGACGTTTGTCATCGGCACGGACGAAGCTACCGAACTCACGAACGGCCAAATCCACGAGCAGTTAAAGATGTATATTGCAGCCGTGCGAATTGCGCACGAGTTTGGCTGTGCCGCCATTGGCATCCAATATCAACAAGGCTTGAAGGATATGACCCCCGCATCTGACCTTGTTGAAGGGCTGTTAAACAACGTTGAGCGCCCGCCTGTGTATCACCCCCTGGACAAAACAGAATTGTTCGCGGGGCAGGCGGTGCCGCATTTCAACGAGGTGGATGAGGGTGCGGCTGTAGATGCCCTGGTGACCAACCGAATCTGGACAGCCCTTGACTTCGATCCCGCAACCACGCTGCATGACATTCGTTGGGGCGAACACTTCACTGGGAATGGTGTGGATGATTTCGTGTGGGTATTCCTGATTTCGGGGGCAGCACCTGCATCGCACTTTATTGACGGTTACGCTGGCGCAACCAGTGAACGTCAGGTGCCGATGTACTTTCCGTTTGGTGGTGGCACGTTAAAGGGCATCAGCAAACCGGGTGAAATTGTATGGAGCCGCGTTTACGTGATGAATAGTGCGCTGCATGCTGACATGGGCCGCGCAACGGTTGTTGAACTCCCGATGGAGGAGACCGAACGCCGTTGGCAAGCGACGACGCCGCAGTGGCCCATTATGCACGCGGTATTACACGGCGTTACGCGTGACCAGATGATGGCGCGCCACAAAGCCAATCACCTGAACGTGGTCTACGCCCCATCAGCAGCAGAAGCAGATCACGCGATGGCAGCCAAGGCCGCTATGTTCAACGCGATGGGCATTCAGGTGCATTTTTGCGGCGTTACTCTGTAACCGACTGACGCCGCCTGTTGACGATGTTTTCTCGCCTTAAGGCCCGCTCACACGCACCCGTTGGAGCAGATTCCGGGCGAGAAACACGCTGGTTCGCCAGTCTCCCCAGTCGAAGGCTTCTGCATTCACACGCACCCAGGTGCCCTGTCCCAAATCACGTACCGCCTCACCATTCATCAATGATAAATCACGAGGTTGACTTAACAGCCGCTCATTATGCGGCTAAACTTCGCTGATTGTGGTCGGTTTGTTCATAATGTATTGCGTTGACACGTTAACGCTTGCAAGCCTAGCATAGAAGTCTACAGTGTAATTTCATGCTTTAGTGCGCAACCTAAAAGCTGAACGACGCGTAATGACCGATAGAATGCAACCCGATTGTGACACTCGACATCTGGGTTTTGCTGTCAATCGACTGTACGCTTGTGATAGGGTCGGAGAATGCGACCCGGCAACAGGTAGGAAGGGAGTCACATGCCAATTAGACGCACGCTGATCGTTTTCGCAGTGGTCGCGGTCGTTGTTCCACTAGCGTTTTTCTTTATGCAATCCAACCGACCTCCCGGTGGCGGCGGGCGGCCCGGCGACCAGCCGAGCTATGAGTTCTTCATCGTCGAAAACGGTGATGTTGCTGAGGTCGTATCCGCAGTGGGTGAAATCGAAGCAGATGAAACAGTCGATTTGAGTTTCACAGTTGGCGGTCGCATTGCGGAGGTATTCGTCAAGGAGACGGACTACATCGCTGAGGGCAACCTGCTGATGCGCGTGGAAAACGACACCGAGCGGATTGCTTACGATGAGGCCGTGCTAAACCTTGAGCGGCAGGAAATCGACCTGGATGAACTTGAAGGCCCGGTGGATAGAGACGACATCCGGTTAGCTGAAGCCAACGTAGAGGCGGCATTGGGTGCCTACCGGGGAGCTTCCTTCACGGCTAACCCGGCAGAACTCGAAGCGGCCCAACTGGAAATTGAGAAGGCCCAACGTGATTTCGACGCGGCTGTTGAGCGGCGCATCATCGGTGGTGAATTCGACCGTCAGGAGCAAGTTGACCTGGCAGACGCACAAATCGGGCAGGCGTCGTTCAACATAGAAATTGCGCGCTTGCAGTTGGAGGACTTGCAAACGGGTGACTACGCCGGGGCAAACGCGGCGTTCTTATCCTTTTTGCAGGCAGAAGCCCAACTTGAAGAGGTGCTGGCTGGCCCGACTGACCTGGAGATTGAGCAGCAGCAGGTTCGCGTTCGTCAGGCAGAAGCCCGGCTGGACAGTGCCGAAACCACCCTGTCAAAAACACAGATTCGCGCTCCGTTCGAGGGGTACGTCTCCCGGATCGATGTCGAACCCGGTGCCCTCGTCACGCCAGGACAAACAGTGTTGCAAATGGTGGATGTTGACCCGCTCAGCGTGACCGTTGAGGTGGACGAGATCGACATTGGCCAGATTGAGCCGGGAATGCCTGCCAACGTCGAAGTGGATGCGCTTTCCGATCAACGATTGCCTGCGCGCCTCGCAAAGGTTGCATTGGTGGGCACGCAAACTGCCGCTGGCATTGTGAACTATGATGCGGAAATCGAACTGCTTGAGGTTAGCCCGCAAGTGCGGGTTGGCATGACGGCTGAAGCGAACATTATCGTCAACCAACGCCAGGACGTTATCCGCGTGCCCAACGCATACATTCGGCTAGATCGGCGCACTAATGACGCCTTTGTAGAAGTGCAAAACCCAGAAACGCAGCAATTTGAAGAAGTGTCTATCGTATTGGGCTTGCGGGGTGAATCCTTTAGTGAGGTGACAAGCGGCCTTAATGCGGGTGATGTCATCCGTGCAGACTTGAGCGGCAATCAGGCCAGCCTATTCGGAGGCTAACAATGCATAAATTACACCTAACGGCCTTGCTGGGACTCATGCTTATGGTGGCCCTCACACCACTTTCAGCACACGCCCAGCAAAACTCAGAGAGCGAAATCATTGATGAATTCACGGTTGAGCCAGATTCCATCGTGGTCACTGTTACTGCCACGGGGGTCATTGAACCGGAACGCTCCGTTGATATGGGCTTTGAAACCTCTGCACCCGTAGCAGAAATCATCGTTCAAGAAGGTGACTCCGTTCAGAGTGGTGAGGTCATGGCGCGCCTGAGTGCAGACGACCTGGAGGCCGCCCTGCGCGAGGCCGAAATTGCACTAGAGTTGCAGCAGCTTGCCCTGGAAGCGCTGATTGAGCCGCCTCGTCAGGTTGAAGTGGCCGCAGCAGAGGCCGCAGTTGTCGCGGCAGAGGCGGCAATTCCCGCAGCAGGAACCGGGCCGACTTCGCAGCAAATCGAAATCGCGCGTGTGCAGGCCGAACTCGCCCGCAATGCCCTGTGGCAATCGCAGCTCAATCGGGACAACAAAGACGCCCTCGATCCGCAGTTTCGCGGTGGCCTGCCGGACATCATCCTGACGGAATCCGGTGTATTCAATGCGGAAACAGACGTCCAAATTGCAGATACGAACATCCGGGTGCTAGAGCAGCAGGGTGGGGGTCTGGGGGCGATTGCCAGTGCTGAACAGCAGCTCGTGCAGGCCCAAATCGCCCTGGAAGACCTGCTCAATGGCCCCGATGAGATCGACCTGCTGCGGTTCCAAATTCAATTGGACGAGGCCGAACTTGCCGTGGAGCGCGCCCGAGTTGCCTTGAAACAAGCCGAACTCCTGGCTCCGTTCGATGGCGTGGTCGCCCAAAACAACTTAACGGTGGGTGAAAACCCACCCACCACCGACCCGGCCATTCAGGTTGTGGACAACAGCACTTTTTACGTAGAACTCGCGATTGACGAGAACGATGTTGTGGACATCGAAATCGGGCAGGCTGTGTCGCTGCGCTTGGACGCATTGCCAGAAGCCGAGATCACGGGGACGATTCAACGGATTGCGATTACACCAAACCCCGATAGCGAAACAGTGGTCTATCGAGCACGCGTGGCAGTAGCCCCGACAGAGGCAAACGTCCGCGTCGGGATGAGCACCACTGCTACGATTACTACCCAGGAACTTCAGGACGTGTTGGTGATTCCGAATCGCTTTATCCGTATTGATCGTGAGACGCAGCAAGCGTTTGTCACTGTGCAGCGCAGCGAGGGGCGCTTCGAGGAAATCCCCGTTACGCTAGGCGAACGCAACAATGAAGTCAGTGAAATCACATCCGGTGTGGAACCCGGGCAGCGGGTCGTTCTGGTTCCACGCGATGCAGCAGGCTTAGGCGAGGCCAGCGATGTCCTCGGTGGATAACCCACGTTAGCAATTAGGAGAACAAGCATGGTCAAGCTATTTAATGGGCGCAACGCCGCAGCAGGCGAACAAGAAAATCGCGACGATACCGGCCAAAAGGTCATCATTGATGTGCGCAACATCAGCAAGGTGTACCAGATGGGCGAAGTTGAAGTTCACGCCCTACGTGATGTAAGCCTTAAAATCTACGAAGGCGAGTTTGTATCCATCATGGGGCCGTCCGGGTCGGGGAAATCGACGTTTATGAACATCCTCGGCGCGCTGGACCAACCAACACATGGCGAATACCTTTTGGACGGCGTTGACGTATCGAAATTGGGCGAACGCGACCTCGCCCGCATCCGTAACAAGAAAATCGGCTTTGTCTTCCAGAACTACAACCTGCTTAAGCGCACGACCGCGCTGCGCCAGGTCGAACTACCGCTCATCTATGCGGGCGTATCGAACCGCACCGCACGGGCGCAGGCCGCGCTTGAAGCGGTTGGCCTGGAGCGGCGTATGGATCACCTGCCCACAGAGCTTTCCGGCGGTCAGCAACAGCGCGTAGCGATTGCCCGCGCCCTCGTCAATGAGCCAGCCATGATCTTGGCAGATGAGGCAACAGGTAACCTGGACAGCAAAAGCGGCACCGAAGTGCTGCAAATCTTCCAGCGGCTTAACGAAGAGCAGGGCATTACGGTCGTGTTCGTCACGCACGACCCGTGGACGGCTCGGCATACCAAGCGCCTGATTATGCTGCGTGACGGTGGACTGGTTGCAGACCAGCCGGTACCCAAGCCGCTCGTAGCGGGTGAAGCAGAGCGCCCAAGCGAGGCCGCCGAGCTAGAGTCTATCTTCAAGGACACGTACTACGGCGGTAATGTAGAATCATATAACTAGAAACGAAGAATAATGGGGCGTTGTGTTCGCCCCATCCCCGATGTTCATGAAACCTTCACGCCAGGTTCACGCCCCCAACGACCGCAGCGCATAGCATACGGCCATACAACGAACCCCTTCATCGGAGGCACCATCCCCTGTCAACGACCACCAGCTAGAAGCTGGTGGCTTGGAAAGCGACTGAAAGTCGCCTGAAGAGCCACCCGTTGACCAGCCTCAGCCACCAATCCGTAGGGTTGACGGGGCTACGTTACCAGCG
>CAWUJQ010000284.1:0-6283 GCA_963922445.1 uncultured bacterium | reverse complement strand
GACACGATCACGTCCACCCGGTCGCCGTCTTGAACAGCGTAGGCAACGCTGGTGAGCCGGTCAATTGGCATGGAGATGGCCACGAGTGTTTCTGGCAGTACAGCGGCGGCGTCTGAGCCGACACGCGCCAGGTCATTGGCCAGGTTCTCGAAGTCGTCCACCAGCAGGTTAGACAGGATCGGCTGTTCGCGGTAGATGTCGGTACGAGCGATTTTGCCGACAACGTCCTCAATGTCGAGGACGGCGTTGAACGGAACGGATTGCTCAGGCCACTCGCGCAGCGCTACAGCGTTGGATGGAATGCGGAAGCCACGCGGCAGTTCTTGCACTGCGATCACAATTTGAACGAGCGCGAGCGGGGTAGGTGTGGGTAGATCACTGGTTGGGGTTGGGTCTGCACCGTCATCATTGTCCGGCGTGGTTTGGAATGCGCTTTGGGTGGGTTGAGGCCCGCCCCCGTCGCCGCCAAACTGGGTAATAAATACGAAGCCCAGCACCACAACCAGCAGTAGGATGATGCCGACGACGATAAGCACGCGTCCGTTCATTAGCTTCTCCACTTTATTTGCGTTGGTGCGCACCCACGATGTCTATTGGGTTGATCGTTGGATGGCGCTTTGAAAACCATGAGGGGTCAGCCCCCTTCAAATAGTTTAGGCCAAGGCAGACACCACGTCAAATAAATGCATGTAATGGGATGGCTCACTTGCCATTAGAATGCCGTTGTGTCTGCGTTGGTTCACCCACTCGCGGTGATGTGCCTACTGCTCGTTGACTGGCATTTCGATGCGAACCTGCGTGCGTTCCCCTTCCCCGCCAGAAACCGTCAAGTCGCCATTGACCAGCTTGAAGCGCTCACGCAGCATTTGGATGCCCCTGGCGCGGGGGTCGTCCGTATGTTCGCTGGAAAGCTCTTCTTCAGCGTCAAAGGCGCGTCCGTTGTCTGTCACCATGATGTAGGCGGAATCTCCGCCGATGTTCATGCGCACTTCAATTTCGGCGGCTTCGGCAAAGTCACGCGCGTGGGCCATCAAGTCTTGCAATCCGCGAAAGAGCATCACTTCCTGGTATCGTTCAAGGCGGCGCTCTTCACTGCCCTTGATGTCCTCGGTCACGTTGATGTCGCTTTTGTTGCTAAAGGCTTCGATGTGACGGCGTGCGGTGGGGATGACACCCAGGTCGTCTAGCATCATCGGGCGCAGTTCGGTGATAAAGTCGCGCACGCGCTGGAAGGTAAGGCTGGCGGACTCTTTCAGGTTTTGCAGCTCTTCTTTGGCCGTTTCCTGGTCGCGGTCAAACATACGCTGCACGATCTCCGCCTGGAGTACGAAGTTGGTCAGGGATTGGGCCGGGCCGTCGTGAATCTGGTTTGCAAGGCGGCGGCGCTCATCTTCCTGGGCCTGGATAATGCGGACAAAGTTGAGGGTGCTGGAATTGGCTTCGTCATTTCCGCCGTCCTCAGCAGAAAGCTGAATGCCACCTTGAACGCGGGCCAGGATGTCGCTGAGCAGTTGACGCTCCCCCTGGATGAAGTCACGCGTGGATTTGTACTGTTCCAACTGGCCACGCATGGTCGCTAGCCGGAAGCGTACGTCCATCGCTTCGTCGTAGCGCGTTTGGATGTCTTCGCGCGGCATGGTTTCGATGTTGTCGCGCATGACTTGCAGGGTGGTGGCTACGTCGGCGTTGCGCTGGTCTTCACGGCGCACCATTTGCTCGTACTGTTCAATCTGGCCGTCAATTTCTTGCAGGCGCTGCTTCAGGCTTCGAATTTCTTCGTTGATGATACCTAATAGCTCATCTGTTGGGTTATCGTATATGGCGTCGGTCATCGCAAATGCTCCAGTTTATATGATTCGGCAGTGTGGGCTTAATGTATGTATAGGAGACATTGGCGAAAACGTCAAGTTGATGGGGTGGCGGCGTCAATCGTTGACGCGCACCCAGCCATGACGAATGGCCGTGACAGCCGCCTGTGTGCGGTCTTCGACATTCAGTTTTCGCAAGATTGATGTCATGTGATTTTTGACGGTTTGCTGGCTGATTTTGAGTTCCTGGGCGATTTCTTTGTTGCTTTTGCCGTGGGCAACACATGTCAGGATTTGCATCTCGCGGGTGCTGAGCGGGGTATAGTATTCATTGCCGTCTTCTACGATTTGCGTACTCATATCGCCAATTTCGCTGGCAACCCAATTGCGCGCCTGTGTAGACGACATCACTTCACCGTTGATGACGTACAGCCCCTGCAATACCTGACGGATCATCGTGATAAGCTGTGTGGGGGGAATGTCTTTGGACGCATAGGCTTGCGCGCCGCTTTTGATAACGTGCAGGGTTTGTTCGCGGTCGTGATGGCCCGTAAGGACGATAACGCGGGTGGGTATGTTTTCTGAGCGTATTTGCCGCACGATTTGCAGCCCGTTGATGGTGGGCAGGTTCACGTCCATGATGGCGATGTCTGGCGTGTGTTGGCGCAAGGCTTTCAGCCCCTCACCCCCGTCTGGGACGGCGTCAATCAGGTCGAGGTCTTGGTACAGCTTCAGGCTTGAGACAATTCCATCGCGATAGATGGGGTGATCTTCAACAACAATCACAGTGTTGTTCTTGGTTGCGTCGCTGGGTGGCATTGTGTAGCTCCTCTGCGCTGGTTGCTGGCTGATTGATCGCTGCCCGTACAAACATCTCCCGCATACGATGGTACCATAGTACCCAGCCATTGGCTTAGATTTAGATAACAAAATCTGCTGGCGGCAAATGGGTGCTTCTCAACGATCTGTCAGCGGATACAATATGCACGCAGACGCACGTAATGTAAAGGAATAAAGTTGGAGCGCATTACAACAGGTGACTTGGCCCACTATCAATTCACCCACCTGGCCGATGTCACGCATGGTGTGTTCACGCGGTTGGGCGGGGCGAGTTTAGCGCCGTATGGCCCGCTGAATTTGGGCGGCAACGTAGGCGACGACCCGGTGGCCGTGACCGAAAATTACCGGCGTGTGTACGATGCGCTGGCCGTCAATGCAGAGCGCGCCTGTTCGGTGTGGCAGGTGCATTCGGCAGACACCGTGATCGTAACTGAGCCTGTGCCAGGACGCCGCTGGGTGGACAAGGCCGACGGCATGGTCACGAATCAGGCCGATACGCCGCTGGTGATGCGCTATGCTGACTGTGTGCCGCTGCTGTTCCATGACCCGGTTCAGGGTGTGATTGGTATTGCTCATGCGGGCTGGCGCGGTACGGTGCAGGGTGCTGGGATGAGCGTGGTGCAGGTGATGGTGGATGCATTTGGCAGCCGTCCGGGTGACATCCGGGCGGGGATTGGCCCTAGCATTGGCCCGGACTGCTATCAGGTGGGCGAAGAAGTGGTGGAAGCCGTCGAAGCGCACTTTGGCACAACCGATGGCCTGATAAAGTGTGACCCCGCCGACGGAACCGCATACTTAAACCTGTGGGCGGCCAATGAACGCGACCTGCGGCGCAACGGGGTGGAACACATCGACATAGCCGAGATTTGCACCTACACCAATACGCAAGAATTTCATTCACACCGGGCAGAAAAGGGAAAGACGGGCCGTTTTGTTGCCGTCATAAGCCTATGACGACGATTGCTGATAACGTCCAGCAGGTGCAGCAGGCAATTGATGCCGCCTGTGCCCGTGCCAACCGCGACCCGGCTGAGATCACACTCGTTGCGGTGAGCAAGCGCAAGCCGATAGCGGCTGTGCTGGCAGCGATGGACGCGGGTGTGCAACATTTTGGCGAAAACCGCGTAGAAGCGTCACAAGAGAAGATTCCAGCGGTGATGGAACGGCTAGGGGATGGCCCCCAACCCGTGTGGCACATGGTTGGGCACATCCAAAGCCGTAAGACGAAAGATGTGCTGCCGCTGTTCCCGGTGATTCACTCGCTGGATAGTGTGAAGCTGGCCGAAAAAATCGCTCGGATTGTGGCAGAGGACGGCCTAACGCCCCCAGATGTGTTCATTCAGGTGAACGTTGCCGGTGAGGATCAGAAGTACGGTTTTGCAGGGGCCAACTGGCAGCATGACCCGGCAGTGCGCGAAGCGCTGATGGCGGAAATCGGTCAGGTGCTGGCGCTAGACGCGCTCCAAACGCGCGGCCTGATGACGATGGCACCTTATGGTGCCCCAGACGCTGAGTTGCGGGCTGTGTTCGCATCTTTAGCGGAGCTTAAAGCAGAGGTCGAGCAAGTGTTTGGTGTTACCCTGCCCGATTTAAGTATGGGCATGACGGACGACTATCCACTTGCCATCGAAGAGGGGGCGACCCTTGTGCGTGTTGGGCGCGCCATCTTCGGTGAACGAGACTAAACTATTCACCGATAACCCGATCACAAAAAACAGACGTGTAAGCAAGGAGACCTGATGTTTATCATTGTACAGCTTTTGCAACTTTATAGCCTGGTGATGCTGGCCCGTGTGCTGATGAGTTGGATTCCGCTTGACCGCTCGAACCCGACGATCAACAGCATTGTGCAGTTCATCCACGACATCACCGAGCCGGTGCTGGCACCCGTCCGCAACGCCCTGCCCCCGGCAGGCGGCATCGACTTTAGCCCGATGATTGTGCTGGTCGGGATTCAACTGTTGGCGCGGCTGCTCGTTTAGCAATCTTGCGGGTTGCGTTGCGCGCAAAATGCAGCCCGTGCTATAATTCGGCGGCAGGATAGTAACAACGAAGCCTTTCCGTGCTTGGCAATAGACCATCAGCACGGTTGCATGAATCACTGGAGAAAAGACGATGACAGAGCGCAAGTTTGAAATCACCGATGCCAAGAGCGGTGCGGCCTTCCCGGTTCGTGTGACCACGCGGGCGGTTGAGGCTGAAATTGTAGGCGTGGATGAGGACATCCTGCGCGTGCGGTTGCAGTCTGCCCCGGCAGGTGACCCGGCTGCCAACGATGAACTGATTGGGCTGTTGGCAGAATTCCTGGAAGTGCCGACGAACAAAATTGAGATCGTAGCGGGCTACGAAGGCCGCGAAAAGCTCATCAGCATTGAGGGGGTAACCGTTGCAGACATCGAGGCGAAGCTGCGAGAGGCGTAGCCTGACCGTAGGTAACTGATGCGACCGAAGCCGTGGGGCGTGCATGGCACCTATCATGCACCCCACAACCCGACTCATATTTGCAGGCGTGCGCTAATCCTGGTGTGGATTGGCGTAAGTTTTGTGGGTGGGGCATGCAGCGCCCCCACTGTGCCAACCCCAACCCCTGCCCCAACCATTACGCTTATCCCAGCGACGACAACCCCCACGCCAACGCCGACCGTGCCAACGGCGACTACGCCCCCGCGCATTGATCCGAACGACTTGCTACAAACGGCCACGCCCGTCCCCATGACGCCATCCAGTGACAATGACCTTGATCCGGTGGCGGCGGAACTGCTGCTGCTGGCACGGCAGCGGGTAGCCCTGTTGGCGGAGTTAGACGCTACAGATGCCATTGAGGTCGAGACGGTTGAGCCTTACCGCTGGCCGGACGGTGGCCTGGGCTGTCCACTGCCCGATTTGACCTACCCCGACGGCGAGGTTGATGGCTATCGCATTGTGCTGGCGGTGGAAGATGATGTGTACATCTTCCACACTAGCTTTACCGATTTGGTGCGGTGCGACCCGGAAAACGTCGCGCTGCCGGGTACCCCCACCCCTGAAGACGACGACGATGCTTAAGCTGCGTTTGCCCCTCAGCGCGTCAAAAAGGCCCTGATTACAGGTAGGGCGTCCTCCCAGGCTTCTTCCTGCACGAAGTGACCGCTGTTGGAGAAGGTATGCGTTTCCACTTGCGTGAATACGGTTTGCCAGCGTTCCAGGTAGACGGGGCCAAACGCGGCGTCCTGCATCCCCCAAAGCAGCAGGGCTGGGGTGTCTTGAATGGCCTCGCGCTTTGACCACATCTCGTCATACCAGTCTGTGGAACCAAGCAGTTCGCGGGCGTAAATCCAGGCGATTTCGGTTGCCAGGGGATGCTCAAATGGCCCTTTGTAGTGGGCAAGGATGGCCGGGGTTAACTTGCTGCGGTCGGCGTACACGCTCGGCACGATAACGCTGAACTCCAAGTTCATGCGCTTGTACAGGAAGCGCCCCACGGGGCCACCCAGCACCCGACCGATAATCGCCTTATCCCGGTATGACGCTAGCGACCACATCCATGAGTTCATCACGATGAGTTGACGCACATTGTCAGGATGGTCAACGGCGTAGGCCATACCAATTGGCCCGCCGAAGTCATGCACCATCAGCGTGAAGTCCTTCAGGTCAAG
>CAWUJQ010000283.1:0-6285 GCA_963922445.1 uncultured bacterium | reverse complement strand
CGAAATTACGACTGCTGATCAAGCAAGTACTTTGTCGCCAATTCCTCGATTAAGCACGCGCTGTTCAGTGCAGAGCTGCCCTCCTACCAGCGCAATATGATTACGGACAACTTCGGCGTGATGCACAATGCGCTGTACGGGCCGCTCCTCTCTGGCTTTCAAGTGCCGCTGGAAAGCGAGCTGATGTACCGGGCCTTCTACTCGGACGACTACTATCGCTTTGCGTTTGTGCGGCATCCCTACTCGCGGGTGCTCTCCTGCTATTTGGATCGCGTTAAGCGGTTGCAGTCCAGCGTATCGAAGGAAATTCACCAAATGGCGCGGGACAACCTGGGTATTAACGACGCGCCGGTGAGCTTTGAGGACTTCGTGCGCGTGCTGGATACGTTCGAGAGCGTAACCGACATGAACGAACACTACCGCCCCTGCTACAACGACCTGTTCGCCGGGGATGTTGACCTGCACTTCGTGGGCCGGTTTGAAAGCGTAAACGAGGACTTTGAGAAGGTGCGCGATCACCTGGGCCTGGACCCGGAGATTACGCTGGGCCAAAACCACCCCACGCCCACCGGGGCGGCAGATAAGCTCAAAAAGTTCTACTCGCCACGGGTCAAGCGCATTGTAGACCGCCTATACGCGGTGGACTTTGAGATGTACGGCTACAAGCGGGACTTCGACGCGGTGTAGGTGGGCTTAGCGCGTTTGTTTGCGCTTTACTTTGCCGGTCACGCTGTGCTATCATCCTGCGCGGCCTAACGGCCAATTCAACTATCACACGCCTGGACCCGGTGCGTGTTGTCTCGCCTGAGCGAGATGTCAACCGGGGACGAAGGGTGTGGAAGCCAAAAACACAGGGACAACAGGAGATAATATGCCCTCCCAAGTATCACTCAAGAACTTGCTTGAGGTGGGGGTTCACTTTGGGCACCGTACCCAAAAGTGGAACCCGAAGATGGATAACTACATCTTTACCTCGCGCAACGGGATTCACATCCTCGATTTGCAACAAACCATCAAAAACCTGAACAACTACCACGACATGATCCGCGATTTGGTCGCGGGCGGCGGCGTGGTGCTGTTCGTGGGCACCAAGCGCCAAGCAGCCGAAACGATCCGTCAGGAAGCCAACCGCTGCGGCATGCCCTACGTGAATCACCGTTGGCTGGGCGGTACGCTCACCAACTGGACGACGATCCGCAAGCGCATTGACCAACTCAAAAAGCTGGAAGAGCGCCGCGATAAGGGCGAGTTTGACCGCCTGACGAAGAAGGAAGCGCTGCAACTGGAGCGGGAAATCGCCAAGCTGCAACTGCGCCTGGGCGGTATCCGCAACATGAAGCGCCCGCCGGAGTTGGTGTTCATTGTGGATACTGTTCGTGAAGACACGGCTGTGAAGGAATGCAACATTCTGAACATCCCCGTGGTGGCGCTGGTTGATAGCAACAGCGACCCGGACGAGGTGGACTACATCCTGCCCGCCAACGATGACGCGATGCGCGCCATCAAGCTGATGGTGAGTGCCATTGCCGACGCAGTGCTGGCGGGCCACGCCATGCGCAAGGGTGACGATGGGGACGATAGTGACATCGAAACAATGGATGATGTCGACTTCGCACGGTATGATGATAGCGGCGACGATGACGAGGACGATGGCAACGACGAAAAATACCTGGGGGAGTCTACCCTGAAGAAGGTTCGCAGCCAGCGTCTGTCCGTTGATGATGATGATGACGACGAAGAAGACGAAGACTAACCAAAACACGGAGAGGATGAGAGAGTAAATGGCACAGATCACCGCGCAAATGGTGAAGGAGTTGCGTGCAGCCACGGGTGCAGGCCCAATGGACTGCAAGAAAGCACTCCAGGCAACCGACGGCGACATGCAGGCGGCTATCGACTACCTGCGTGAAAAGGGCATCGCCAGCGCCAACAAGAAGCTGGGCAAAGACCGCGCCATGAACGAGGGCCTGGTCACCATGTTCCAGAGTGAGGACAAGAAGTTGGGCGCGCTGGCCGAGGTCAACTGTGAGACGGACTTCGTCAGCAGCAACGAGATTTTCCAGCAGTTCGCGCAGGACGTGGTAGAACACGTCGCTCACAAAAACCCGGCTGACGTAGACGAGTTGATGGGGCAGGCGTTCTACAAGGACGAAAGCAAGACGCTGGAAGAGATGCTGAAGGAAACCATCGCCGACATCGGGGAAAAGGTGCAAATCGGCAACTTTGCCCGCTTCGAGGCCCCGGATGGCGGTCAGGTGGACATCTACCAGCACTTTAACAAGCTCATCGGTGCAATGGTGGAACTGGACAAGGACGCGGGCGACGTGGGCTATGACGTGGCCATGCACATCAGCAACCTGAAGCCAGAACACGTCACCCGTGACGAAGTGCCTGCCGAAAAGGTGGAGCATGAGCGTCAGGTACAGCTCAACCGCGCCATCGAAGAAGGCAAGCCGGAACACATTGCGGAAAAGGTCGTTCAGGGCCGCATGGGTAAGTTCTACGAGGAAATCGTGCTGGTCGAGCAGCCGTTCCTGAAGGACGACAGCAAGACCGTTGGCCAACTGGTGAAAGAAGCCGGGGCCGAGGTCAAGCGTATGGCACGTTTTGCCATTGGAGAGGCCGCAGACGACGAGGAAGACGGTGACGAGTAGGCACAAGCGTAAGCCACTCACCAACTTCATACGACTGACGTAAACCAGAAGGGAATTAGCACTGGCGCTAATTCCCTTTTTTGTTGCTTGTTGGCCGTCTACGCGACGGTAATACAACTGTACACACCACACACAGGAGGCTTAAACCATGACAACATCACCGAATGGCCCGACGTATAAGCGGGTTGTACTCAAGTTCAGCGGGGAGGCACTGGCCCCCACAGGCGGCAAACTGGGCATTGATCCAGACTGCGCAGAAGACATCGCCCGCAAGACGAAAACCGTCCACGATATGGGGGTGGAAATCGCAATTGTGATCGGCGCGGGCAACCTTTGGCGGGGGGCCACCGGCGTAGAACGCGGCATGGAACAGGCCACTGCCGACCATATGGGTATGATCGCCACGGTGATGAACGGGCTGGCCCTGCAAGACGCGCTGGAACGGCAGGGGGTGCCCACCCGTGTGCAAACCGCTGTGCAGATGAACGCCGTGGCCGAGCCGTACATCCGGCTGCGGGCCATCAGCCACATGACGAAGGGGCGTGTAGTAATTATCGCAGGTGGCACGGGCAACCCGTACTTCACTACGGATACAGCCGCCGCCTTGCGCGCCGCAGAAATCGGCGCAGACATTGTGATTAAGGCCACCAAGGTGGATGGCGTTTACAGTGCAGACCCGAAAGTGTATCCTGACGCGGTGCGCTACGAGCGCATCACCTACCGCGATGTGCTGGCGCAAAACTTACGTGTGATGGACATGACGGCCTTCACGCTGTGCCAGGAGAACGACATGCCCGTGCTGGTGCTGGACTTTTGGGCAGAGGCGGCGCTGACGAAAGCGGTGCAGGGCGATCTTTCTGTGGGCACGCTCATTCACAGTGAGGTGTAACCATGACCCTACGTTTAATCCTATGGGTTGTTTGTTGTGCAGCGCTGGCGGCTTGCGGCCCTGCGCCTGCCCTGCCGACGGTTGTTCCGGTAACGGCAACGCCCGAAGTGGTAGAGGGGGATAGTGCGGATTTGGCCGATGAATTGCAACTGGGAGAGCCAGCGGGCGGCTTCATGAGTGTGACGTTGAGTGGCGCGGCTGAGGGGTTATTTGCTGGCTCCGGGGGATATGGCTGCGTCAACGGTGTGGAGCAGCTCAGTGTGACTGACCCGGCCAGTGTGATGGTATTCGGACTGCAACCGGGCACCGTACCAGGTGAAATCACGGTCGATAGTAACGACGCGACAGTAACGGTGGCGGTGCTGGCCGATGAAGTAGGCGAGGTTAGCGAGTACTTCGGCATTTTCACGCTGAACGCAGCCCCATCGGCTGCTGGTGATGCGGTACAGGGCAGCTTTGACATCACGCTGCTGACGGCGGGCGGTGAGCAGGTTAGCGCGGTGGGGACGTTTGATGTAATAGCGGGCAGCGTGTGTAGCTAAGGGTGATGACTGGTGGAAGGCATCTACAGGTACCTATTCACCTTGCCGTGAATGCATCGCTTTGTATGGGATAGGGTTTGGCACGCCAAACCCCTACGACCCACTGTGAACCGTAGGGACGCAGCCTGCTGCGTCCGCTGCACGGTAACCCGAAACATGATTATGGATGCCTGACTAAATGCATCTGTAGTCGGTAGGGTTACAGTTATGCGCTACGGCAAGTGGCCTTGCGTGACATAGATGATCTCCGCTGTTCCCAGGATTTCCTCGCGACGAATGTAGTTCGCACTGGTTTCAACGGCTTTTCGATCCAGTAAGTCGACCGGACGCCCCAAAATGGCCTCAAGTTCGTCGGCCATGTGTACCAGATCAAACAGCGTATAGCGCACATCCTCGGCAAACGTCACCAGCACATCAATATCACTTTTTGCGGTAAAGTCCGACCGCAATACGGACCCAAACACGGCGAACTCGCTGATGTGCCAACGTTCGCAGTATGTACGGATTTCGGTCAGGGGGAGTGTGATTTGAGGGTTCATGTGCTATGTTGCCTGCACCCGTAAAGATGCAGTTAACGCTGCCTGAGGGGCAGTTCTAGCTCAATTTCGTGGCGAATGGGAATGTTATCAATGCCAAGCAGCGGGATTTCTGGTTTGAGGCGGCGCGCTTCGGTAATGGCTCCACGGTGGATGGCGACAATGTGGAAGCCGCGCTTTTGCCAGTAACGCAGGGCGAGGGTGTTGTCGTTGGTGGTGATAAGCCACACACGGCGGCACTTTTCGTAGTCTGCGGCGTCTTTCACAGCCTGGATGAGCGCGTTGCCCACACCAATCCCCTCGTTGAAGCTGTTGAGCGTGACGATTTCGCATTCACGGTCTTTAATGCTGTACGTGACCAGGCCCTGCGGCGCTTCGTTTTGGTCAACAATGGTAAAGCCCGGCAGCGTGTGGGCATAGTGCAACCGGCCTCGGCTCACAACACGGGTAGACCCCCAATGCTCGTCCAGCTTGTCAGCAATCCAGTTGCGGTCTGTCGGCTCTAGCCCCCGAATGCGGTATGTTTTTTCCTGGTTGGGTGCTGCTGTCATGGCTTAGTTCCATCCAGAACGTAATCGAATGCAGACTAATAAAGGGCAAACGACACTTAGCCCGGCGTAATCATAGCTGAAATCGGGGTCAGAAGCAACTTTGTGCGCACAGCGGCACCCCAACGCTAAATGGGCAATTCGTCGTCAATCAGTTGCCCGGTGGCAATAAGCGCGTCGTGGGTGGTGGTGAAAAAGCGCCCCTCACCGATGCGCGACCGCAAATCACCTACCTCCAACTTGCTGTAGACCAGGCTTTTCAGCCCCACAAAATACACCTCTAAGTCCACATTGCGGAAGTCCTGCACCAGGTTGACAAGCAGTTGGGCCGCACTCGCATCAATGGTGTTGATGGCGCTGCACTCCAACACAAGATCGGTGACGCCGTGGCGCTTGGCCACCATCTCCCGCAAATACTGATCGAGATATTGGGCATTGGCAAAGTACAGGCTCTCGTCAATTTTGAGGATGAGCACATCGGGAATACGCACCACATCCTCGCGGCGCACGTCGTCGTACTGTGTGGAATAGCCCAACCGCCCCAACTCTACGATGGCCGGGCGCGCACTGCGATACACATACAGGGCGACCATCAGGGCAACGCCCGTCAAAATGCCAAACTGGATGCTAAAGAAGAACACACCGATCACAGTGACGACGGCAATGAACGTTTCCGTATGGCTGTAGCGCCACAGGTTGATGAAGGCCTGCGGACGGATGAGGCTGGCCACGGACGTGAGGATAATGGCGGCCAGCACCGAGCGCGGCAAGTAGTAGAAGATTGGCGTCAGGAACAGCACGGTCAGCAGCAGCACCACTGCCGCCACCATTGAGGACACGCCCGTTTTAGCCCCCGCCGCATGATTGACCGCAGAGCGGCTAATCGAGGTGGTGACGGGTAGGCCGCCCGTCAGCGCTGCGCCTACGTTCGCCGCCCCCATTGCCAGCAGCTCCTGATTGCCATCCAACGCCTGTTCGCGCTGGTCAAGCAGGGAGCGGGCCGTGGAAATGTCTTCCATGAAGCCGACGAAGGCAATCGCCACAGCGCCGACCAGCAGCGCCTGCCAGTGCATCCAGTCAAAGCCGAGCGTGAGTTCGGGCAGCCCACGCGGAATC
>CAWUJQ010000282.1:0-6291 GCA_963922445.1 uncultured bacterium | reverse complement strand
GCACCTTTTTGGAAACCATTATCCTCCCTTTAGCTTCCATATGCGATTGCCCTACTGGGACAATTGCTAAAGGTGTTCCAATGTGAATTCCGATGTACACTAGAAGATCGCTTGCTTTTGGGACGTAAACATTTTCACTAGCAGTCTGCTAATCACGCTCCACATCTACGATGATATGTACTCATTGACCGCGCTATCATGCAAACTCGCAACAAGGTAAGCCATCCTAACTTATAGCAAAAAGCACCCAATAAGGATGCTTTTTGACTAGCTGCCACCTACAGATTTGTTAATCATTAAGCAGACATTTGTGGTGGTCATCGGAACTTTGTAGGGCTTTATCTCCATCCCTACAATGCTACCTACACGCGTGCTGCTATACCGAGCAAATATCATTGGAGTCGGAGCCGTGCATGTCTAGATAACGCCGCTGATGCAGAGCTTTTTGGGACACGTTCAAGACCAAGCAGCAGCAAAAATTTTTGGTCTTCCCTAGAATGCCCCAAAAGCCAGTTTTGTATTCATCTATTTTAAAGATGAAAGATAGCGTTTGTATTCAACTTTACCTATTTGTTCACAACTATTTTCCTTTGTATTCAACTATTTTCCATGCCTACACATAACAAGCAAGTTCTCAAAAACACCTGCCGCGCCCATACCACCGCCGATGCACATGGTCACCAGCCCATATTTGCCGCCACGTTCTTTGAACTCATACAGCAACTGCGTGGTTAACTTCGCTCCAGTGCAGCCTAACGGATGCCCGAGCGCGATTGCTCCACCATTGACGTTTGTCTTCTCTGGATTCATGTCCAATTCACGCATGACGGCTATGGCCTGCGCCGCAAATGCTTCGTTGAACTCAATTAAGTCCATATCATCCAATGTCAAGCCATGTCGGTTAAGCACCTTCGGCACCGCTTTCGTCGGGCCAACGCCCATGATTTCCGGTCGCACACCCGCCACACCGAACCCAACGAACCGCGCCATTGGCTCTAAACCTAATTGAGACGCTTTTTCCGCTTCCACCACAATCACTGCCGCAGCACCGTCACTCAGTGGGCTGGAATTGCCTGCTGTCACGCGTCCATTTTGCTGGAAAGAAGGCTTCAGTGTGCTGAGCGCCTCAGGGGTCGTGTCTCGGCGGATATTTTCATCCTGATTGAATACACGCGGCTGTGATAGACGCTCACCAGCTTCGTTGACACCGACCGCTTCAAACTCGACAGGCACGATTTGCTCGTCAAATCGCCCCTCCTCTACCGCAGCAACCGCTTTCATGTGACTGTGATAGGCAAACGCATCCATATCTTCACGGGTCACGTCGAACTCATCGGCAACTTGCTCTGCCGTCAGGCCCATGCTCATATACACTTCTGGCATGTGTTCGGCCATATACGGGTTCGGACTAACACGGAAGCCCGTCATCGGCACACCAGACATGCTCTCGGCTCCGCCTGCAATTATTACATCCGCGCCATTGGCGATAATACGCTCGCTTGCCTGGGCAATGGTTTGTAACCCACTTGAGCAAAAGCGGTTAATCGTTGCAGCGGGCACCTCTACGGGCAACCCGGCCCGCAGTGCAACTGCGCGAGCGAAGTTGAGTCCTTGCTCACCTTCAGGCATGGCACAACCCAACAGCAGGTCGTCTATTTCCATCGGGTCAAGCTTACCATCAGTTTGCCGCAGCAAATCCTGAACGACGGCAGCCGCCATTTCGTCTGCGCGGAGGTTGCGCGTCGTCCCTTTTTTTGCTTTGCCAACCGCAGTTCTGGCGGCGGCAACAATGACTGCTTCACGCATCGTGAACTCCTTTTAGTTTCGCAGGGGTTTATTGGTTTGCAGCATATGGCCAATTCGTTCCAGCGTTTTCGGCGTCTTCGCGAGTTCCACAAACACCTCACGCTCTAAGTCAAGGATGTATTGCTCAGTGACCCAACTTGGTTCGGTGATTGCACCACCCGTCATCACATAAGCCAGCTTTTGGGCGACCAGCGCATCGTGCTCGCTGGCGTAGTGACCGCGCACCAACCCGTCAATGGCCACAAGCAGCGCTGCATAGGCATCACGGCCTGCCGCATAGACTAGCTCCGGTTTGGGTGGGGTGTACGCGGCAGCCATGTGCGAAGCGGTGCGTTTAGCCTCTGCCAGCAAATGGGGGCGGTTCATGATGATGCGGTCGTCTGGTCGCAGGAAGTGCATCTCGCGGGCTTCTTTTGCGCTGCCACTCACTTTGGCAAATGCCGTCTGCTCAAAGATGACCTGAAGGTGGGGCAACACATCGGCATTCTTCGTCTGCATTACCGGGTTGAGGGCGCGGCGCATCAACTCTTTTGTGCCGCTGCCTGCCGGGATTAAGCCAACCCCAAACTCGACAAGCCCTGCATATAGTTCCATGTGCGCTACGGTTGCATCGCCCGCCATCAAAACTTCCGCGCCGCCCCCCAACGCCATATTGAACGGGGCCGTAATAACGGGGCCATTGGCATAGCGCATTGCCAGCGTGAAGTCCTGTAAGCCCTTGATTAAACGGATTAACTGGTCAAGTTCATCACTTTGAACAGCCATCATGACCAGAAACAAGTTCGCACCAATGCTAAAGCGTTCATTGTCGTGGCTCATCACCAAACCAACAAAGTCGCCATTGTTCAGCATCTCAACGGCCTCGAAGCCCATCTCTACGAAGTCTTGGTCGATGGTCATGTGCTGCGTGGTCATCTCCAACAGTGCAATACCGTCACCCATGTCGATGATATTGGCACCGTCGTTGCTTTTGACGATTTTGCCATCTGCTTTCAGGTTGGCGATCTTGATTTCGCGTGCATCATCTTCCAGCGGGACGTAAGCACCCTGCTGCGGGCTGTAATAGCCAGTGACTTTGCCGTTAGCGGCGCGCTGATAGAACGTCTCCGCACCACTTGCCAACATTGCGATGACCCAATCTGCTGCGTGGTAGCCTGCATCCTCAAACCGCGCCACGCACTCAGCAACGCCCAACGCATCCCAGATTTCAAATGGCCCCATCTGGTGCGCAAAGCCCCACTTCTGGGCATTATCCAGGTCAACGATGGTTTCGGTGATTTCTGGCACACGCTTAGACGCATACGTCAGATAAAACGCAAAGTGATGGAACAGGAATTGGGCGGCTTTGTCTTCTTCGCCCAATAGACGCTTGATGCGTTCACCCGTGTCTTCCACCTTGCGATGGGCACCTACGCTCTCAAAGTGAACTTTTTGCGGCGGTTCGTAGTCAAATGTTTCCAAATTGAGCGGCCAGAACGCCTTGCTGCCATCCTCTGCCGTGACGCGCTTGTAAAACCCCTGTCCGCTCTTGTTACCTAAGTGCCCTTCGGCCAGCAGATGCTCGTAGACAGCAGTTGTGCGCTCGTGCGTAAGAACATGGCTGTCCGGGTCTTGCTCTTTGATTGCCGGGTGCAGGTTGCGGTTGATGTACAACGCGACATCGTTGCCCACCAAGTCACTCAAGCGGAAAGTAGCCGTCTTAGGGCGTCCAATGAGTGGCCCGGTGAGGTTGTCAATTTCGTCAACAGTCATACCATTGTCGATGGCATAGTTAACCGTCTGGCTCAACGTCATGGACATCATACGATTGCCGATGAAGTTTGGCTCGTCCTTGGCGATGACCACGCCTTTACCCAGGCGCACCTCCAAAAACTGCTGCATGGCTTCGACGGCGGCAGGGTCTGCATCCGGGTGCGGGATAAGTTCGAGCAGACGTAAGTAGCGGGCTGGGTTAAAGAAATGTGTCCCCATAAAGCGCCGCGTAAAGTCCGCACCCATGCCCGCTGCAATGTCTTGAATGGGCAGGCCAGATGTATTCGTCGACAGAATCGCATCCGGCCTGGCAACTTCTTGGAGCTTCGCAAACAGCGCCCGTTTCACGTCTAGCTTTTCGACCACCACTTCGACGATCCAATCAGCGTCGCCCAACCAATTCAGATGGTCTTCTGTATTGCCAACGGTCATGTTGTCTAAGTCACTTGTAGCATATAGCTCCGGTGGACGTGACTTTTTCAGCCGACCTAACGCGCCCAGGGCAGGGACATTACGTGTGTGAAAGTCATCGTCAGGGGTGGTATCGGGTGCGGGCACGTCCAGCAATATCGTTTGAACGCCAACACCGGCCAACAGTGCCGCAATGCCGCTGCCCATCGTCCCAGCGCCAACAACACCCGCTTTTTGTATCGAGTATGCCATCTATCGGATATGTCCTTTCCATTCGCGGGATGCTGTTCCCATCGTTTCGTGTCAGATTCAAGGCTCCAGGGAGCGCAGAAATGTCTCCGTGATTTGTTCTGCAATGCCTTCTCCATCCAAGCGACCGCCCGGACGATACCAAACGCTGACCCAGTTATTCGCTCCCAACACCGTTTTGACAAAAATGGGTATATCCACCTGCCGAAACTCACCCACCTCGACACCGACCTGCACCACACGTCGAAAACAGTCCTCAAACGCGGCCCGTCTGTCAAAGAAGCGCTCACGCCATTCCTCAAACTCATGCACCGCCTTTGCAGACATCTTGCTGCCCTCACCGGGTGTCTTGACGCCAATGAGAGCGCCGATTTCAAACACCATTGCCGCACCCACGGCGGTATGCTGGGTCAGGCTAACGACGTGTATGTGGATCATCTGGCGCAGCTTTTCAGCCGGTGCCAAGTTTGATTCGGCAATGGGTTGAATATGACTGAGGGCGTAGTCCATGCCGCCTTCAAGTACGGCTAACATCAGTGCATTTTTGTTTTTGAAGTGGTGGTAGAGGCTGGCAGCGGTCAGGTCAACTTCCGCCGCGATGTCCTTCATCGTCGTGGCTTCGTAGCCTTTTTGCCGAAGCACTTCGGCAGCAGCCTGAATAATATCCGCCTTACTCACAGACTGATCGGCGGGTTTGCGCGCCACAGTATTGTCCTTCCGGGAACAGCAACAATAATCTAATATGAATTAGATTCTACCAGCCAGACCGCCTGTCATCAAGCGGGTTCACAAAGGCCGAAGCCGTCGGTAAAATGCGTGCGCTTTGGGCGATTGGAGAGATTATGCACCCCTGGCTGAGCCACGACCTTATCTTTTTCGACTGTGATAGCACCCTTTCGACCATCGAAGGCATTGACGAACTTGCGAAGCTTGCAGGCAAGGAAGCCGAGGTCGCTGAGTTGACGAACCGGGCAATGAACGGGGAGCTTGATTTGGCGGATGTGTATGGGGAGCGGCTCAAAGCGATTCAACCCACCAAAGCGCAGCTCAAACGGGTAGAAGAACGCTATTGGGAAACGATGGTGCCCGATGCGGCTGCCGTCGTTGCTGCCCTGCACTTTTTGAACAAGCACGTTTTCGTGATTAGTGGCGGGCTTGCGGCACCCGTGCGCGGCTTTGCCCGCCGGTTAGGGATTGCCCCGGAGCGTGTGCGGGCTGTTGAACTCAAGTTTAACGAGCTTTCTGGGGCGTGGTGGCGTTATCATGACTCGGCCCAATTGGCGAATCAGAAATTCATGGACTACTACGACGGGCCGCTTACTGTGTCTAGTGGTAAACCAGATGTGGTCGATGAACTGGCCGGTGATCTGACTGGTAAGCGCCTGTTCATTGGCGACGGCGCGTCGGACTTGGCAACGAGTGAGCGGGTTGACTTGTTTGTCGGCTTCGGTGGGGTTGTGGCTCGCGATAACGTGCGGGCAGGCGCACCCATTTGGCTAGAAGCGATGTCACTGGCCCCTATACTCCCACTGGCCGCCGGGCCTAGCGGATACGCCCGCTGCGTGGGTACCCCGCACCAGGCCGTCTTTGACAAGGGCATTGCCCTTACACGCACCCGCCTATTTACCATTCGCGACGAGAGTACACGTCGCACCTTCGAGGAGGCATTTGCCTTACTATGACAACCATTCCGTGTCCCCCCGCTGCCATTATTTTCGATATGGACGGCACGCTCGTTGATAGCGAACGCCTGTGGAAGGTTGCTGAGACGAACTTACTCGCCCGACGCGGTGTTGCGTACAGTGACGAAAAACACGCACCATTCATTGGTATGGGGATGGAAGATTTTATGCCAGGTATTGCCGGGGCGTATGGCCTTGATGAAGACATTGACGCGCTTGTTGACGAACTAATGAGCGAAATCATTGGTCTCATCAAAACAGAGTCACAAGCCCAACCGGGCGCGTTTGAGATGGTTGACTACGTCATTGAACGCGACATTCCCTATGGCATCGCATCCAGTTCGTCGCTACAGGTCATCCACGCAACCATTGGCAGCCAGCCCCGCTGGGA
>CAWUJQ010000281.1:0-6303 GCA_963922445.1 uncultured bacterium | reverse complement strand
CAAGCCGCCCAGCGCAGTGAACTCAACGATGCCATCCAGGGGTGCATTAGCGCCCTCAAGCCCGACCAGCGCATTATTTTGGTCATGTGCGATGTGGAAGGCTACAACTATCAGGAAATTGCCGACACAGTGGGTATTAACTTAGGCACGGTCAAATCTCGATTGAGCCGGGCACGGGCGTCTGTGCGTAATTGTTTGCAAGCTTTTCGGGAACTTTTGCCCGCCACCTATCGTCAAGATAGTGATAACTAACGCGATTTATAGGACTCATGGTTTCACCCAATCAACCCAGCAGCCAGGATATTGAGCTGCTTTCCGCCTACATTGACGACGCGCTTAGCGATGCTGAACGCGCCTCCCTGGAATCACGCCTCCAGCGTGAGCCAGCGCTGCAACGCGAACTTAACGAACTGCGCGTGGTGGTGCAGGCCGTGCGCGCCTTGCCCCCCGTCAAAGCGCCGCGCAACTTTACCCTCACGGCAGATATGGTCGCTGTGCCAGAGCCAGAACCCCTGCCCAAAGCCGCAACGTTCTTGCTCTTTCCCACATCCGCCATGTTCAGTGCGCTGAGCGCCGCTGCCGCCACCGTCCTGATCCTTTTTGGTGTGGTGATTCTGTTCATTCAGGCCAGTGCGCCGCCAATCGCCTCGCAGGCTCCAATCGCAACCGACTCCGCCGACTATCAGCCGCCAGCCGGGGTCGCCATTCAACCGACAGACACAGATGCATTCAGTCTCGACCCGGCCACGCTGATTCCGCGTGTGCTCACCGTCACTGCCGTGAATACAGCTTCGCCAACACCGCAACCCACACAAACCGCGCCTCCAACCGGGGGGCTGGGAGGGGCGCAGCCGCAACCCACCAGCGGCATCGTCCTGACTGCCTTTGTTGAGCCGCAGATGCAAGCAAACGCCGCCGAAGCCGATACCGAGGAAGCAGAGGTTGACGCCTTTGCAGAAGAAGCCGATGACGCCGTCGAGTTCGAATCGCTAGACGAAGCCGCAGAAGAGCCACCACCAGCAGCGGCAGAATCTGCTGGAGCAGAGGCCATTGCGCCAGAGAGCATCCCGCCAGCAGATGACGCTATCGCAGGTGATGAGCCGCTTTCCACACCGACCCGGCAGCCGACGAACGAACCGACTCAGACAGCTACGCCCGTTGCCTTCGAAATCCAGAGCGACGGGGCTGCGGGTGAGGCCGTAGACGCCGACGCCCTCGACACCGAAGTCACAGAGACCGAGGATATCAGCGCCACGGCCACGGCTCTCACAAATCAGCAACGCTCGGAGTTGCGCCCAACACTGACGGCCACCCCATCAACGCGCAGTTTGCTCAACCCAACGGGCACAATTATCGCCAACCTACTTACGCCCGCTCCGGTGCAAACGCGGGCCGCCCCAACACCGGCTTACGGTCCACCCGGCGTTGCCCTGCCCGTTGTCATGATAGACCCCGACCTGATCGCGGGCGGTGTAGCGATTGTCTTCGGCCTGCTGATGCTGGGGCTCGCCATCGCCACCACCGTTGTCCGTATTCGCAGCAAAAGGCAGCCCCGTGAGTGAGCGCCAAGCGTATAAGTTCTGCCCGGTGTGCGGCACGCAACTGGTTCACATGCAACGCACAGGTGAGGTGCGCCCGGTGTGCCCCAACTGCGACTACACCGTCTACTACGACCCGAAAGTCGCCGTCGTCATGCGCGTGATTCACGATGACGCAGTACTGCTTGTGCGGCGGGGTGTCGCGCCAGAAAAGGGCAATTGGGCGCTGCCAGCGGGTTTCGTCAATGCAGATGAAGACCCAGCCCACGCCGCCGCCCGCGAAATCCGCGAAGAAACAGGGCTGTTGGTCAATAACGTGCGCCTGCTAGACGTGTTCGCCAATCCTGGTGATGCGACTGCGGATATCATGATCGCTTATGGGGCGGATGTCGTGGGCGGGCAGCTTGCCGCCGCCGATGACGCCCTCGAAGCGGTGTTCTTCACTGCGGATGACCTGCCGCCCACCTCCTTTATGACGACAAAGTGGCTCATTGAGCGCTGGCTGGCCAACCATCCATCGTAGCTGACCACCCACCAACATGAGCCAACGCTAAATATCCTCTCTTATTGTGTGCAAGACTACGGTTTGGTCGCATCCATTGCCTTAGATTGGTAAACGTTTGACGAAACCGACTCCAACTTGAGAGGGAGATAACACATGAAACAAGAATACGATCTCGTTGTAATTGGCAGCGGGTCTGCCGGGCTAGTCGCTTCCAGTTTTGCTGGACGCCTGGGCCTGAAAGTCGCCATGATTGAAAAGCGCTCCGTGTTGGGTGGGGACTGTACTTGGGTGGGTTGTGTGCCTAGCAAAGCCCTGCTCCATGTGGCGAAGACGGCCCACGCCGCCCGCATCGGGGGCAAGTACGGCGTGATGACCAGTACCCCTACCGTAGACATGCCCAAGGTGCGCGATTACATCCAGAACACGATTCACCGCGTTTACGAACACGAAACGCCAGAGGTGATTGCTGAACGCGGCGTGGATGTCATTTTAGGGGCAGCCCGCTTTACAGGCCCGCACACCCTGCACGTTGACCTGAACGACGGTGGTGAACGCACGGTCAAGGGCAACAAGATTATCATTGCAACCGGCGCTCACCCATCGGCCCCGCCGATTGAGGGCATTGAGGATGTAAAGTACGACACGAACCTCACGCTGTTTGACAATGACACGCTGCCAGAACATATGATTGTCATCGGGGGTGGCCCTATCGGCATGGAGATGTCACAGGCTTATGCGCGTCTAGGGGCGCAGGTGACGGTCGTCACAGAGAAGGTGATGATGCGTGACGACCCCGAAGTGGGCCAACTGCTGCAAAAGGTTCTCGAACGCGAAGGCGTCCGTTTTGTGATGGCCAAGGTTGACCGCGTCAGCAACGAGGGCGACAAAATCTGTGTGGAAGCAGGCGACGAGCGCATTCTGGGCGATAAGCTGCTGATGGCCGCTGGCCGCCGCCCTAGCATTAGTTCCCTGGATTTAGACAAGGCCGGGGTCGTATACGACAACAAGGGCGTCAAGGTAGACGAGCACCTGCGCACGAACCAGCCGCACATCTTCGCCGCTGGTGATGTGAACGGTGGCCCGCAGTTCACCCACTTCGCCGGGTTCCAGGGCGCTATTGCGACGCAAAACGCACTATTCCCCGTGAAGGCCAAGGGATTAACGCCTGTGCTGCCGTGGGTAACGTTCACAGAGCCGGAAGCGGCGCATGTGGGTATGACCGAAGCCGACGCCCGCAAGGAACACGGCGACGACTTTGAAGTGCGCATCTTCAGCCTGGAAGAAGGCGACCGCGCTCAGGCGGAAGACGACGCTGAAGGCTTCGTAAAGATTATGCACAAGGGCAAAACGCTTCTCGGTGCAACCGTCGTGAGCAAGCGCGCCGGAGAAATGATTAACGAGTACGCCATTGCCATGAACAACGGCTGGGGCGTGGGCGACATCTCCAACACGATTCACGCTTACCCGACGTACGGCCAGGTTGCAGCCAACTTCGCCAGCAAGATGAAGGTGGAAATGCTGCTCAACGGGGTAGGCGGCCAGGTCTGGAACGTGGCCAAGAAGGTACTTTATGGATAAACTGCTGCATCATCTGGGGCACGGCGTCACCGTGCCCCAAGGCAATACGCTACGCCAGCTTCTCTGTGACCTCGACCAACTGCTGCTCAACGTGGTCGTCAATCACGTTGGGGGTATCTGCATCTGTGAGCAGGTCAGCAGCGGCCAGCGCCGCCCCCACAATACCCGCCTCGTTCTTGAGGGCCGCTGCCGCGACGGGTGTTTCCGTCTTCAAGCGGTGGAAGAACTTCTCATGCTTTTTGCTCACGCCGCCACCAATGATGTATAGGTCCGGCGAGAACAACTGATCCATTGCCGCCAGGAACTTGCTCACCCGCTTCGACCACTTCTTCCACGATAGGTCTTCGTCCTTGCGGATGCGGTCAGCCGCGTAGTCTTCGGCGTCTTGGCCCTTCAGTTCCATGTGACCGAACTCGGTATTCGGCACCAGATGCCCGTTCACAAAAATCGCGCTGCCAATGCCCGTGCCAAACGTCAGCACAATCACCGTCCCGGCGTGGCCGTGCCCCGCGCCAAACGTAAACTCAGCAATGCCAGCCGCGTCCGCGTCGTTCATGACTAAAAAGCGCTGGTTTGCCTTCTCCTGGAACAGCCCCTCGGCGTCAATGCCAATCCACGCGTCGTCTACATTGGCAGCACTCAGCGCCACCCCGCCCTTGACCACTGCCGGGAAGGTACACCCCACCGGCCCGTCATAGTCAAAATGCTTCACGATTTCCGCCACGACCTCCGCCACAGCGTCCGGGGTAGCCGGTTGCGGCGTCGGGATGCGATGGCGCTCTGTGACCAATTCACCCGTCTTCACATCAACCAGCGCACCCTTAATGCCGCTGCCGCCGATGTCGATACCCAAAATGTGCATAAGTGTATGACTCCACCTGCTCTACTTGATGACCAACGTCAGCAAGCTTAACATTTTTAATGCACACTTAACAAGCAACAAGACGTAAATATTGGGTAAGGAATGTGTGAATTGTGAGGTAAAGATGAGGAAAGTGAGCGATAAGCAACGAGGTGGTGGTCACATGGCAGGCGCGGGCCGAAGGCACACACAATCCCTCGCGGACTAACACGTTCTTGAAGTGGGCAGCAAACATCGCTGCCCGCATAACACTAGAACCACACCTCATCGTCGTCTAGCGTGTGGTACAGCGTGATAAAATCTGCCTTAAGCAGAGGCATCCCCGCGAGGGAGTACACGAATTCCTCGTCTGGGCAGAAAATCGTGATAACAACCTCGTCTTCTAGCACTTCGTCGTAGCGAAATCCATCAGCATGTTCGCAAATGGCGTTTAACCATGCGTAGATGCGCTGCCGTGCCGCTTGTGGTGACTCATTCCGCCGCTGCATGCTGTGAGCTACCCTTTCTGATGCGTATCGATTCCTCTTACTTATCCCGCGTGAGGGCGAAGCCGCTCATGAACTGCTTTTGCAAAAACACAAACACCAGCAGCGGCGGGATGCTGGCAATCACCGCGCCCAGCATCAACGGGCCAAAGCTGTCACCCGTCTCTACCCCGCCAACCAGCCCGCGCAGCCCCACCTGTACCACCTGTTTGTTCTGATCCTGCATAATCATCAGCGGCCACAGGTACTGGTTCCAGGCATACAAGAACTGAATCACGTACAGCGCAGCAATCGTGTTCCAGCTAATCGGAATCAACACGCGCAACAAAAATTGCAGCGGATTCGCGCCATCAAGCTGCGCTGCTTCGGATAGCTCCGCCGGGATGCTCATAAAGTGCTGCCGGAACAAAAACACCGCCGTCGCGCTGGCGAAGAATGGCACCAATAGGGAAGCATATGTACTCCCCCAGCCAATCCCACTCACCAACCGGAACAGCGCAATCGCCATCACTTCCGTCGGCATCATCAGCGTCAGCAGGATGAACCCGAACACCAGCCACTTGCCCGGAAAGCGAAAGTACACAAAGGCCAACCCTGCCAACAGCGACAGAATCACTTTGCCCGTTGTCATCACAACTGAGATGAAGACGCTATTAAGCATGTATCGGCCTAAGTCACGCTGGTTCCACACCACATCGAAGTTACGTGCGAATTTGTCACCGGGGGTAAACTGGTAGGCGAAAACCTCTGCATTGCCCTGTGTAGACACAATGATTGCATACAACATCGGGATGCCCATCAGAACAGCGGCAACTGTCAGAATGAGGTGCGCGTACCAGCGCTTGGGCACAATGCGCTTGAGCAGCGACGGCTGCGGACGCGTAACCGAAACCGGCTGAGTTTGCTCGCGTGAAACAGTGGTCATAGGGCTATCCTCCGTAATTGACTCGGTTGCGGCTGGCACGGAACTGCAATATCGTAACGCCAATAACAATCAGAAACAACACCATCGACCTTGCGGCTGCCTCGCCTAAGTTGCGATCCACCACACCCACCTCATATACCTCGTACATCATCGTCGTCGTGCGGTTGACCGGACCACCGCCTGTGAGGAAATCAATCAGGCCGAACGTATCGAAAAAGGCGTAGGTTGTGTTTGTCACAATAAGGAAGAACGTAATAGGTGATAGTAGCGGTATCGTAATGCGGAAGAAGCGCTCAAACACGTTCGCACCGTCAATCGCAGCCGCCTCTAACAAATCGTCCGGCACATTTTGCAACCCGGCCAGGTAAAACAGGATGTTATAGCCCATAATGTTCCACACGCCCGTCATG
>CAWUJQ010000280.1:0-6318 GCA_963922445.1 uncultured bacterium | reverse complement strand
GGGTGCAATCGGATATTGGGGTGGGTTAGGCAGCGGATTGCCATAACTCGTCCAGAGTGTCGGTCATAACAGCGTTACGAATGACAACCATGCGTTCAGCGCCGGAGCGAGACCAGCGCATGCCTGCGCCACAGAGTCGTTGCTTAAACTGTTTGATACCACTTTCAACGCCACCGGAGCCAATCGGAAACCCATCAGCACGGAAAGCAGCATACTGCATTCGTCGCTGATGGGAGACAAAGTAGGTGATCTGATCCGCACAATGAGCCTGTTTGAGGGCATGAATAATTTTCCAGACCTCACCGGCAAAGAGAATTTTAGACATTTTCTCGTACCATTGTTTCTGAATGATGACATCATCATGCATCGCTTGAGCCGCTTGCCAGAGATGTTGGCGAGCATGATACCAATCGACAATCTGGGTGCTGACAGGAAAGAGATCAAATGCCAGTCGCCAAATCCACTGCGCCCCGTCTGCTGTCACAGCACTGCGTCCCGCATAAATCACGTCATGTCTGACCGCCAATTCCCACATGGCATCTTTGAATTGATCCACACCGCCGATGATCGCAGTATAGTCAATATCAATCAGCTTAATCTTGTGATGGGTTTGCTGCCACTGGTGACGAATACCACTCACCAAACCCACTTTCATCTCTTTCCAGCCTTCACCACGAATGTTGACCATGCCACCATCCATTGAAATGGCACGATATAACCGGGCATCATATCGTCCATTTTCCCAGCGCGTGCGTTCCACACCGGTTTGCGATTTCCGTTTGTTCTGGATAGCTTGCAATCGGATGCCTTCTCGCTGCGTGTGTTCCCATAATGTCGTGGTAGGTATCTCGATCTGTGCCAGTCGGGATAACGTCCGACTCGCATGGGTGTAGGGCATCATCCCGGTCAGGCGCACCATTTCTTGTGCCACCCCATCGCTGGTGCTGCGACTGGTAATGTCCCATCGCTTATCCAGAGGGAAAAAAACCTGTTCCACAATTGGAACAGTGATAGTGATCACGCTTCACATCAACCTCCCCGCTGCGGGTGGTGAGATGCTTCCCTTTTTTTCCTTTGTTTTTCATACGCTGATTACAGTTGGGACACACGATGTCGGGCGTTTTGGTTCGGCTTTGTTCATTCACCAATGCCTGCGTGATTTCCTCACCTACCTCCTGTCGCAATGCCAGTGCCGCTTCTTCGATTTCGTTCAGGTGCAATTCATTCTGTGGATCCAACTCTTCAAACAACCGATCCAACTTTTCTTCATATGCCTTTAGCAATTCGTCTTTGAGGCGTTTTTTGTCCGGGCGCATCGCTCACTCCATCCATTTTTTGCCTCTAATTTACCCTACCTTGGTTTTCGCCCCCAATTTCGAATGCACCCGCGCCAACCTAGACATTTGCGTGGAAGCGCAGGGTGTGTCAAATTTAACGGTAGACATAACCTCACAAACTGGAAAGACACACCATGAACCCGCAACAAGACGGTAAATGGCTGCTCAGGCAAGAACAACTGACCTTGGAACGGCTGCTGCCCCGATTAGAACAGGTCATTGAGGACGAAAGCGACCGCGCCCTGTTCACCCGCCGTGTGCGCGACCACTTCCCAGAGATGTTTGGGCACCTGATGCACCTGTACGGCCACCGTTACGACTTCTTCTATCATTTAGAGCGGATGCTGTTCACCGCAGCCGAGTTTTTTCTGCGCCGGCCCGCCGACCTCAGAACCAGCGACATCGAACGCGAAACCAACCGCAGTTGGTACCAAAGCGAAACGATGGTCGGTGCCACGCTCTATGTTGATTTGTTTGCGGATAACTTCGACGGCCTACGAGAAAAACTCCCCTACCTGCAAGAGCTAGGCATTACCTATTTGCACCTGATGCCCCTATTCCGCACACCAGTCACAAACTCCGACGGCGGCTATGCCGTCAGCAGCTACCGTGAAACCAACCCCGCCCTGGGCACAATGGACGACCTGCGCGCTATTGCCGCAGAATTTCGTGAAGCTGGCATTCACCTTGTGCTAGATTTCATCTTCAACCACACCTCTAATGAGCATGACTGGGCGTTGGCCGCCCGCAACGGCGACGAACGCTACCGCGACTTCTACCTCATCTTCCCAGACCGCACGCTGCCCGATCAGTATCAAGAGTCGCTGCGTGAAATCTTCCCAGACCAGGCACCGGGCAACTTTACCTGGAACGATGATGTAAAGGGCTGGGTGTGGACGACGTTCTACGACTTCCAGTGGGATTTAAACTACGCCAACCCGGAAGTCCTCACTGCCATGATGGGTGAAATGCTGTTTTTGGCCAATGTCGGCGTGGACTTCCTGCGCCTGGATGCAGTTGCGTTTGTGTGGAAGCAAATGGGTACCACCAGCGAGAACCTGCCCGAAGCCCACATGATTATTCAGGCACTCAACTCCCTGGTGCGGATTGCCGCACCGGGCATGTTGTTCAAAAGCGAGGCCATTGTTCATCCTGACGACGTGGCCAGCTACATTGACTACGAAGAGTGCCCGATCTCGTATAACCCCACGCTGATGGCCATGATTTGGGATGGCCTGGCTACCCGCCGCGCCGATGTGCTGACCTATGCCATGCGTCATCGCTACCAACTTCCCCCGGACTGCGCCTGGGTGAACTATGTGCGCGTTCACGACGACATCGGTTGGAGTATGGCCGACAGCGACTTAGCGCACTTCCACATTGACGGCTTTGACCATCGCCAATTCCTCAACCGCTTTTACACTGGGCGTTTCTCCAGCAGTTTCGCGAAGGGTCTGGGCTTTGGTTATAACCCCATCAACGAAGACATGCGCATCACGGGCACAGCCGCGTCGCTGGCAGGCATCGAACTAGCCCTCGACCAAAACGACGCCATGATGCTCACCGACGCTATCGAGCGCTTCCTCATGATTCACAGCATCATCCTCGCGCTCGGCGGCATTCCGCTCATTTACATTGGCGATGAAATTGCTACCCTCAACGACTACACCTACCAAGAAGACCCACTCAAAGCGAACGACCACCGTTGGGTACACCGCTCTCGCTTTAAATGGGAGCGCGCCATTTACCGTCACGACACAATGGCCGTGAGTGGGGTCATTTTCACACGGCTTAAGCATATGATCGACATGCGCAAGACCACGCCCGCCTTCGGTGGCGTAGCCACGACTTTTGTCGAAACGGGCAACGATCATGTATTGGGCTTCGTGCGCAGTGATAAGGTGCTGTGCCTATTTAACTTCTCCGAGCGGCCCCAGCAAGTTGTTTTGGGGTACATCACATCGTTCTGGCGGGTGCCGGGTAAGGCGCTTAACCTAGCAAAAAACACCGAAGTGGCCATCGAAGGGATAATTTCCCTGGACAAATACGATCACATGTGGCTAGTACCCGCAAAAACAGGGTAACATATAGAGGTTGGATCATCGATTCTTACATAGCACCCATAAGGAGCCTAAACAATGAGCGACCAACCCTCAACCACAAGCAGCAGCCGTGTTGTCCGCAGAACCAAAGCACGCGTGGAGAGGAAACCATTCTTCACACGCGAACTGCTCGGTAGAACGCTGTGGGATTGGCTCAGTCTGCTACTACTCCCCGTTGTGCTCATCATTATTGCTATTGTGGTGCTGTAGGTGGCGCAAAGCCTACGCCACATAGCTGATGTGAGCATATCCGAAACATTCGCGCCGTAACGCTAAACTATTCTTTCTATACGTGGAGTAACCCATGACTGACCAAGCACCAAATTATGATAGCAGCCAATCTTCCCGTCGGGTCGTTCGCAAAGTAAGGCGTCCAAGAGCAGCCCTCTGGTCTCGATCACTCCCCGGTGGCAAAACCCTATGGGACTGGGTGAACTTGCTACTGGCCCCGCTCGTTGTTGTCATCATCATGATCGTCGCGCTTCAGACGCTGGCAGCACGCGAACAGGCAAACGCAACAGCCCTTGAAGAACAAGCAGCGCTCCTGGACGAAGTCGTCGCAGAAACTGGCCTTCTTCAGTCCTACATTGATGAAATGTCCGCATTGATGGGCAACGATGACTTCCCCAGCTTAGTTGCCCGCCCCCTTTGCCTGACGCCGATGGTAATGAGCGGTGAAAGCGCTGAAGTCGAAAGCGTAGAAGATATGACTAGCGCCGAATCGGTTACCGTAGGCCGGGACAGTACCGCCGCAGCCTACGATGAACTGACCGATGAGCGCCTTGCGTCGTTGATCCGCTACACGAGCAATAACCAGCTCTTTGATTTGTACTTCGACTGTGAACTTGAATCGCTAACACTGACTGACGCTGACCTATCCGGCGTTAACTTCGCCAATGTTGACCTGACCGAAGCCGATCTATCCGGCAGCCAATTCCACCGGGCAGACCTGTCCCTGGCAACCTTAACCTCTGCTGACCTTAGCGGTGCCGAATTCTTCACAGCAACCCTTGACCGGGCAAACATGCAAATGGCAGACCTCTCCGGGGCAAGCATTTCCACAAGCTCAACCCTGACGGGTGCCGACCTATCTAACAGCGATCTGTCTAACGCGACCATAACGCTTGCCACCCTCAGGGACGTTAACCTGGCCTTCGCCAACCTGAACGGTGCCACCATTGAACTCAGCAACTTGCGCGGGGTCGATCTTACAGAGGCTGACCTGACGGATGTGACATTTGGTGACGAAGTCGAAATTGATGCCACCACCATACTTCCAGATGGCACTCCAGCGAGTTCTACCACAGACGTCGATGGCTTCATGGCCCGCTTTACCGACACGCTCCATCCTGACTATTGGCGCTCAGTCGATTGCGACTCACCGGCTTACGATTCTGCCGCCGACCCATCGTCCTGCGGTTAGACGAACCAGGCTGTCAGCTAGGTTTCAGGGTCAATGCGCACCCAATCCGACAGATCGTCGTGTGTGAGCGTCACCTGACCCGAAGCATCAATAAACCGCTCAGCGTCACCGTCCTGAAAGCGCAGTAAATCAATTGGGGCGGTGCGCTGGCTTGTCATGGCAGCGCGCACCATCTTCTCCAACGGAAGCAGGCTCTTTTGCCACTTGGCAATCACAAGGTGCGTTTGTGGGAAGCGCTTCACGAGCGACTCGACTTTGTCCTCCCCCACACGCCCACTTTCTCCCCAAAACCGAAAGCGACCGTTGGCGTCCTTGATCCCCGCCGCCTCATCAACTGACACCACATCGGGCTTGTAGCGGTCACCCACCCGCACCTCCACCGTCAGGTCGGGGTAATCGGGCAAATACAGCGCCCAAATAAACACCTTCATTAGTACATGCGTCTCGCGCTCAATGCCGCCCCTGGTAAACACATTGCTTTGGCCGTGTGCCGTCAGCTTGATTTTTCGCGGGAGTATGAATTTGTCCGTCATGGCCTTGTACTTACGCAATCTCATGTATGATGGATTGTAGCGTATGACCAACCATCGTGAGCAACCCTATGCCACTGCAATCTCGCATCAACCAGTACATCGGCGTCAACGCCCACCTGCAAGAAGGCATGGCGGAAATCTATGCTTTTCACGTGGAAGAGTCGATTCCAATCGTGGCGATTCCGCTTGCACAAGAGCAGCGGATTGCGGTCAATTTTGGCAGCGTCTACGATGCCACCTTTAGCAGCCTTAGCGCATACAGCTTCCGCGTGGACTACGAACAGCACCCCGATGCACTCGACCGCTACAGCCCAGCCGATCAAGCGAAATAGTAGCGCGGATGGCCGTTGTGCAGGCAGCAAACGACCTCAGTAAAGAGCCGTTACCCTTACCACACGACGTGTAAACTATCATGCTTGAAGCGGGGTGAGCAGCGCGCCCACCCCACCGACCCGCTCAATCTACTGCAACACGTCCTGAATCGGGATGCCGTTCACAAATATGGAAACGGTATCGACCGTGGCATATTGCAAGGCCGTCGCTTCCATCTGAGCGCGCAGGATCGTGTCGGCACAGGCACCACCGCTTGTCAACGTGCCGTTGAGCGTAATCACTGCCTCACCGTTGACGATCAAAATATCATCTATTGTCAAGCTCGTGGCCGCTAACGGATTGTTCAACTCTGCCAGCCCAAACTCACTCGTAGAGAAATCCAGCAGTGCTTGAATACCTGCCGTCAGCGGCGCAACCGTTGGCGTGACGCCAATCTGCACAGGCACAATCTCGCTGTTACAGATGCTCACCACGCCGCCGCCAGCACCCCCGGATGGCTGCACCATGTACACATTCACCGCGTTGAATACCACACCCTCGGCGTTCACACCTACAGGCGACGGAATCGCCGGGAAGCCGCTCAGCGCGGT
>CAWUJQ010000279.1:0-6320 GCA_963922445.1 uncultured bacterium | reverse complement strand
CCCCGGCGTCCTGACCGAATCCACGGCAGACACGGCCTGGATGCTGCTGATGGCGGCAGCGCGCCGCCTGCCAGAAGCCCAGCGCGACGTGAAAGACGGCCAGTGGCACACCTGGGAACCGCTTGGTTGGCTAGGGCAGGACATTCATGGTGCAACGCTGGGGGTGATTGGGTTTGGGCGCATTGGGCAGGCGGTGGCGCGCCGTGGACTGGGGTTTAACATGCGCCTGATCTATCATAACCGCAGCCGCAAACCCGACGCCGAAGCCGAACTCGGCGCAGAGTACCGTGAGTTGGATGACCTGCTGCGCGAAAGCGACTTCATCAGCATCAACACGCCGCTCACAGACGAAACGCATCACCTGATTGGCGAACGCGAACTCGGCCTGATGCAATCAACTGCTGTGCTGGTCAACACCGCACGCGGCGGCATTGTCGATCAATCCGCGTTGTTTGTTGCCCTGCGCGCCAAAATGATCTTTGCGGCGGGTCTCGACGTGACCGACCCCGAACCGCTGCCCGCCAATCACCCTCTGCTCACGCTGGACAACTGCATCGTGGTGCCGCACATCGGCAGTGCCAGCTTTGCCTCGCGCGAACGTATTGCAGTGCTGGCAGCGGAAAATATCATTGCGGGGCTAAACGGCGAGCGCCTGCCCCACTGCGTGAATCCGGGGGTGTACGCAAACGAGGAATAAAACAGGGGCGCAAATCACATGCGCCCCCGGATAAAACAGGAATAACGTTAGGCCGTCACGGGCTGGGTAGCGGCCTGCAACTCAATACCGATGGTAAATTGCCTGCTAGGATGGAGAAAATGTTTTGTCTGCTAATTGGTCAATCGTCTACTTTGAGAACTCAATTACGGATGAAGCCTTCTTCAAAGCTGCTCAGGAATCGTTTCGGCTTGCCCTTGAAGGTAAGCTTTATGGCTTGAAGTATAATGACAATCAAGAGCTAGTTCCCTTCAAACTGGGCAGGGCAATCGTTGAGCAATTCAACGGAGATTCAAAACGGGCGAGGCTCATTCAGGATGGGCTGATGTCCGAATTGTACGGCCACGGCATACTACATTATCCCCAGCGAAATAACCTCCATGTTATTGCTGACTCAATTGTTAGACTCAACGTTTATTTATCCGGACGCATCCGAAGGAAAGACTTAAGAGTTGAGTTGGAAGAAAAACCTGACCCAAGCAGCGAAGTTCTATTTCACATGATGAATTTTATAGGACACCTCACCCAAACTATAAACTGTCAAGCTGCACACATTATGTTCGAGCGGAATCCAGCGGGACGAGGAACCGGTGTACATCTTTACGATTCGGGGGTACTGGTTGATGACTACTATTATGAAAACATCGAAGCCGTAGGCAGCGAGTTAATTGAAATTATTCAAAAGCCGGATCAAGTCAAAGGGTTGCTCAGCGGACGTTTCGAGTTTCTGACCCAATTTCCTATCGTTAGACACGATCTTGTTGATAGTCATCCGTATGTTCGCTATTTTGATGGTGAAGACTTGTCACCCAATAGGGATTATGTCCGTTCTGACCCTAATCAGACAGACCTATATGTTCCGTTTTGGGAAGAGGATAGCTTGCCAATAGGCGCAATTTACTGTCTGGAGCGTCCTCTTCCTGACGACTTTCTCAAGCGCTATAAGAAATGATTGATTTCGCGCTCTGTTGAGCATTTTTATTCGGCAGGACTTGGGGAAAGAGCCGCCCATCCGTCAGCAGATAGGGCTATTTGCTTACAATTCGGGTTGGGCGGCTCTAAAATAAAACAGGAATAACGTTAGGCCGTCACGGGCTGGGTGGCTGCCTGCAACTCAATGTTGATGGTCACTTCCTTGCTCACCAGCCAACCGCCAGCTTCCAGTGCCTGGTTCCAGTTCAGGCCCCAGTCTTCGCGGTTGATGACAACCGTCCCCGTGAAGCCAACCCGCTCGTCACCAAACGGGGTGTTGGGCATCTCGCCAAAGTAGGTCACGTCAAAAGTGACTTCCTTGGTGGTGTCACGGATGGTCAGGTCGCCCGTGACCTTGCCCGTGTTGTCGCCCGTCACTTCAACCTTGGTGCTTTTGAAGGTCATTTCCGGGTAGGTTTCTGCGTCGAAGAAGTCCGCACCGCGCAGGTGGTTGTCACGGTCGGTCATGCGCGTGTTCACCGTTGCCGTCTTGATAACCGCTTCAATGCTGCTGGCTGCCGGGTTTTCTTTGTCGAATTCCAGCGTGCCCGTCAGGTCATCGAATACGCCGCGCATGGTAGAAATCATCATGTGACGGACGGAAAACTCTGCCATAGAATGGGCGGTGTCGATTGTGTAGGTTGCCATCGTTTTGCTCCTGTTGTGTGGTTGAATTTAACTTAAACGGACTGCGTTCCACTTATGCTCAAACAATAAACGGACTGCGTTCCATTTGTCAATGAACAGACCGCGCCACTCAGCAACTTCTTACGAATGCGCTGGCAGCTCATAGTTCGATTGACCTAATTTGCCGCTCAAATGCGAGCAAAACGTAGTTGTTTCAAATTTGTAATAGGCCCACTTAGTGAATTTACGGTACAATCCCGCGTTCACCTTAATGAATGTCACGGGATAGGGTTCACACATGGCCGCCGTTTTGCTTCGGTTCGTTCACATTAGCGATACACACTACGCTCCCACGGACTATGACCGTCCGCCCTCGCGCTTTGATCCACGCCACGGCGTGCGCGCCCTGGTTGCTCAGGTGAACGGTCTGGCCACGCAGCCCGACCTGATCCTGCACACGGGCGATGTGGCCTATGACCCCTATCCGGAAATCTACGATGAGATTGCCCAGGTGTTTGGGGAGTTCAAAGCCCCTCTAACGTACATCCCCGGCAACCACGACCACAGCGCGACGTTGCAAACTCACCTGCTCAACCGCACAGCCGTGCAAGTGCCCCTATACCGCACAGAGTTGATTCAGGGGGTGCGTTTTATTTACCTGGATACCAACCACCCCAACGCGCAGCCGCCACGTGGCTACGTCAGCGATGAGCAAATCGACTGGCTGCGCACCCAACTCAATGCGGATGAAGCCTACCCTGTTGTGATTGCGGTGCATCACCCGTTACTCAAAACGCACCTGTCTGCATGGTTCGACGAGTACATGATGACGATCAACGGGGACGCCGTCCATGCGGTGCTGGCAGGCGCAAGCGACCGCATCCGGGGTGTGTTTTTCGGCCACGTTCACCAAAACATGACGTTCTACCAGGACGGCGTGATGTACAGCAGCGTCAACAGCAGTTGGACGCAGTTCGACACGCTGCCCGGCCAAGATATGACCACCTTTAACACGCTTGCCGCTGACCCCAGCTTTAACCTGGTCACCATCACGACAGACGGAACTTACATTCAACGCTACCCCTACCGGGTGGATGCGTGAACAATTCTTCATCAACTGTGCCTTGAAAGCGCTGGCGCTCTGTGCAAAATCGTGGCATAACGGGGAATAGCCTGATTTATAACCAACAGCGGAGTTGCCAGCAATGTCTACATGGATGGTAGTAGAAGACGAACCAGATATTTACGAGGTTCTGCTGTTGATGCTGGAGGCTTTCGGTGTAGAAGGTTTGGCATTCGTTGACGGCGAAGAAGCAGTCGATTGGATTGAAGACGTGGACAACGGCCACTATCACGGTGAGTTGCCCTCCGTCGCCCTACTCGACATCCGCCTGCCGGGGAGTGTGAACGGTTTGATGGTGGGTGAGCGCCTGCGGCAAAGCCCGCACATCGGGGACGACATCAAGATTGTGCTGGTAACCGCCTACAAGCTCAGCCCCAAAGAGGAAAAAGAAGCGATGGCGATGGCCGGGGCCGACCGGCTCATCTACAAGCCCATCCCCCGCTTCGAGGAATTCCGCCGAATCATCGAAGAGATATAGTGCAACCCCGTGCCGTTAACAAAAACTAAGCTCGCCCACAACCGCATTGTGGGCGTTTTTTTCAACTGAGGTACTGGCCCAAAACACCAACACACCACAAAAGGACAACCGCACCCATGACGCAAACCGCCCAACAGATGAAACATCCCGTCCTTCAGCGACCGCTGTTAGCCGGGGCCATTTTCGCAGACCTCGTGCTGTGTGCCTTACTGGGCATTACGCTGATGCTGCGCCCCGGCTTAGGCCCGGTTGCCATTGGCCTGAGCGCGCAAACGGCCCTGGAGGTTGCGCCGTGGTTTATTGCGCTGGGCCTTGTGCTACAAGGGGTTTCTGCGATTGCCTTTATCACCGTGGCCTTGCTGCCAATGCCCGCCCCCTGGGTGTGGAGCCTGATTATCATGAACCTGCTTTGGGCGGTGGGCAGTTATGCGCTGTGGCTGACGGGCGTCATCCCGGCGGCGGGGGTGACAACGGTGATGGTATTGGCGAACATCGTGCTTGTGATTGCCGTTTTGCAGATTATCGGCGTGATATTCAGCCGCTGATGGTTCCATTCAAGGCGGGCTTTGGCCATAATGGGCACCCACACGACCCAAAGAGCGAAGACGAACGGATAGCAGCATGATTGTCAAAAACCCAGCCGAACTCGCTGGCCTCATCAAAGCAGGCAACGTTGTTGGGCGCACGGTTGTCCACATGGCCCAGCAAATGCGCCCCGGCATGACCACTGCCGAACTCGACGACATCGGTGCCCGCTTCCTGCGCCAAAACGGAGCTTTAAGCGCGCCCATCCACGACTACAAATACCCCGCCGCCACCTGCATCAGCATCAACGACGAAGCCGCCCATGCCATCGCCTCTGCTAATCGCGTGATTCAACCGGGCGACCTGGTCAATATTGACGTTTCTGCCATTGTGGACGGCTACTACGGCGATACCGGGGCCAGCTTCCCGGTACCGCCCGTCAGTGACGAGGTGCAGCGCCTGTGCGACTACACCAAAAAAGCCCTCGCTGCCGCCATCAACGCCGCCAAAGCCGGGGAACCGCTGTGGGTGATTGGCAAGGCGTCCGGTGCGGTCGCCAAAAAAGGCGGTTACACCATCATCCGGGAGTTGGGGGGGCACGGTGTGGGGCGCAAGCTGCACGAACCGCCGCACAGCATCCCGCACTATTACACCAAACGCGCACGCGGCAAGCTCAAAAACGGGCAGGTCCTCACCATTGAGCCGTTCCTGAACACAGGTAAAGGCGAAATCTACAAGGCAGACGACGGTTGGGCGCTCATCACCAAAGACGGGTCGCTGTCCGCACAATACGAACACACCGTCGTCATCACAGAGGGCAAGCCCATCCTGACGACCCGTGTTGACGGCGTCGATTGGTAACTTTGCCACAACTACGCAAAGTAGGGGCAACTCATGATTCGCCCCTACGAAAATATTGTCCTGTTTATTATGTATCGAAAGGCCAACCCCATGACCACCCCCGCATTCTTCAATCCTGGCCGCGTCAGTGAGCTATACACCCCGGACGTCAGCGCAGCAACCCAGGCCGGGAACGAGGCCGGTTTAGCGCCTGCCGCTGACGACACCGAAAAGACGCTGCTGCTGCTTATTGACTGTCAAGTGGACTTTATTCATCCGGACGGCTCACTGTATGTGCCCGGTGCCGTGGAAGACACTGAACGCACGGTGGATTGGCTCTATCGCAATGCGGGCAGCGTGACCCAAATCATCGCCTCGCTGGATAGCCACACACCGAATCAGGTGTTTTCGCCGCCGTGGTGGGTAGATGCCGACGGCAATCACCCGGCCCCGTTTACCGTCGTTACCGCTCAAGAAGTGGCCGATGGCAAGTGGCGGCCCGTCTACGATGTGGCGTGGTCAAAGCGGTATGTGGCTGAACTGGAAGAGACCGCCAAAAAACAGCTCATGATCTGGCCCTTCCACACGCTGATTGGCACGCCCGGTCACAACATCATGCCCGCCCTGTACGAAGCCATTGCCTATCACAGCGCCGCCCGCCAGTCGTCCCCGCAGATGGTGACCAAGGGCACGCTGCCCCAAACAGAATACTACTCCATGCTGGAGCCGGAGGTGAAAATTCCGGATCACCCGCTGGGCACGCTTAACACTGCCCTCGTGGACGACATCGCGTCGTATGATCGCATTTACATCACCGGGCAGGCCAAAAGCCACTGCGTGCTGGAAACCACCACGTCGCTTGTGCGCCACTTCAGCGGCCAGCCGGATGTTATCGGCAAGATTCACCTGATTGAAGACGGTACATCCGCCGTGCAGCACCCCGACATTGACTTTGACGCACTGGCAGGCGACATCTACGCGGACTACGAAAAGCAGGGCATGAAGATCGTCACCACGTCAGACTCGCTGTAATCACAACA
>CAWUJQ010000278.1:0-6384 GCA_963922445.1 uncultured bacterium | reverse complement strand
ACGCCCCCAATGGTGACCGCCAATACACCATCCGTGTGACGTGCGAAGGCAGCGGTGCCGAGGCACTGCGCTGGGGCAGCCCAGAAAGCCCGTCGCTGCGCTGCAACGACGCCACCACCACCACCTTCAATGCCGACCTCACCCAGCGCCAACTGCTCGTGATGATGCCCGATGGCAGCCCGGCGGGGTCAGTGGCCTACAACGTTGCCGTCAGTGCCTACGCTGCCCCCGATGCCGAGGCATTTTTGTTCGCGCTGCAAAAAGACCGGGGCGGGCGCGTGGCTCAGGCAATTTCCTATCCAGAGGGCGACACAAGTGACATCTATGTGCTGCGCGTGGAGGACTTCGGGGAAGCGCCAACCGAGCGGCAACGGGACTTTGAGGTATTCATGCGCTGCACGGGCGACAACGCCGACGCGCTCCGTTGGGGCGATGCCAACAACCCGCGCTTCCGCTGCCAGCAGACGGCCCACTTCAGCCTGAGTACGGCCCAGGCACAGCAGCAAATCGTCGTTGTGCTGCCAGAAGGCAGTGCACCCGGCTACCTGGATTATGTACTGGTGGCGCGGGCCGTCGCCCCCATCGACAGCGAGACGTACCTGTTCACGGCAGACCGCAACAGCGGCGGCCAGTTCGGTGAGAGCATATCGAGTCCGGGTGGCGATAACACCGATGCGATTCTGTTCGCCGCCAGCAACTTGATTGACACCCCGCCGCACAACTTCCGCGAGTTTGAGTTGACGTTGCTGTGCAGTGGTGACGGCGTTGAGCAGGTGCGCTGGGGCAGTCCCACAGATACGCGGTTGGGGTGCGGCGGCACGACGGTGGTGCCCATGCTTGCCGGGACGGAGGGACAGGCGATCCTGGTTACGGTGCCGGAAGGCCGCGCCTTTGTGAACTACACGCTGGTGGCCCGTCCCCGCCAACCGGAATAGGGGCTTGATGCATCAAACCCCTACGAAATACATGACTGCCGATTAAGGCATGCCACCCCTAACGCAACCCCCGCTGCATCTCACCTAAAATATCATAACCCCTGCACCCGTTTTCGCATTTCTAACGTAAGAAGTGTAGAGAACGGGTAAAATTGTCTGTATGTTCGGCGTCAAACTTCATAATACAGCCGGGGACATTTACGCATATGAGACGCATTTTCGACCGCTTCGACTACGATCACGGCAACATTATCGGGCGCGGGGGCATGGGCACCGTCTACCATGGCGTAGACATCACCAGCCAGCAGCCCGTCGCCATTAAACATCTAGCGCCTTCCGTGGTGAACAGCAACCCCTTCCTCGTGGAGCGCTTCCAGCGTGAAGGTGAGGCCCTGCGCGAGTTAAACCACCCCAACATCGTCAAGATGCTGGACGCGGGCAAGTGCGACAGCGACCACTTCATTGTGATGGAGTACGTGAGCGGGGGCAGCCTGCGCGACCTGCTCGACAAACAGACGAAAATCATTGTGCAGCGGGCGCTTTACGTCGCGCTAGACCTGGCCGACGCGCTCACCCGCGCCCATCGCCTTAAAATCCTGCACCGGGACATCAAACCGGCCAACATCCTGCTGGCCACAGACGGCACCCCGCGCCTGACCGACTTTGGCGTGGCGCGCACGGGCGCGTCTAACCTGACCGATGAGGGATCGCTGGTGGGCACACTGGCCTACCTCAGCCCAGAATCGCTGCTGGGCGAACCCATTGACGAACGGCATGACATCTGGGCTTTTGGCGTTGTGCTGTACGAACTGCTCACGGGGGAACGGCCCTACCCTGACGAAGCCGTGGCCGCGCTGATTGCCGCCATTACCACCCAACCCCTTCCGGACTTAGAAGCGCTGCGGCCAGACATCCCCATCGCGCTGGTTGACCTGATTTACCGCATGCTAGAAAAAGACCCGAACGCCCGCATCCGCAGTGTGCGCATGGTAGGTGCGGAACTGGAAGCCATCATTCAAGGGGCTGACCAGCCCGCCCTGCTCACCAACAACGGCGATGCACGCTTCCGCACCACCACCGAGGCCAAGCGCATCAGCACCAGCGCCATTATGAATACCAGTGGCGTGCATCAGCGTGGACTGCACAACTTCCCGGTAGATGCAACTCCGTTTGTGGGCCGTGAACGCGAACTGAACGACCTCAGCAAACTCATTGCCGATCCAAACCAGCGGCTGATTACGATTGTCGGGCCGGGTGGGGTGGGCAAAACGCGCATGGCCATTGCCGCCGCTGCTGCCAATCAACACCTTTTCCCCGATGGCGTGTATTACGTGCCGCTGGAATCGGTTGATGATGCGAGCCAGGTGCCCAACAAAATCGCTGAGGCGATGGAGATGCAACTGGCGGGCAGCGAATCGCCATTTGAGCAGGCTAAAGCCTACTTGCGCACCAAGCACGTCATGCTGGTGATGGACAACCTGGAGCAGCTTGCCGAAGGTGCCCAGCTGATGGCCGAAAACCTGAACCAGATGCCTAACGTCACGGTGCTGGCCACCTCGCGGGAGCGCCTGCGTTTGCGCGGGGAGCAAGTGTATGAGGTGGACAGCATGAAAATCCCGCCGCCTGACCTGTTCGACCCGGTCACGCTGCTGGCGGAATACCCGGTGATGCATCTGTTTGTGAACAGTGCCCGCCGCAACCAGCCGGACTTTGAACTCAACCAGGACAACGCCGACTGTGTGAACAGCATTGTCAATCTGGTGCAGGGCGTGCCGCTCGGCGTTGAACTGGCTGTAGGCTGGCTGGAAATGCTGCCCCTGGACGAAATCGCCGGGGAAATCGAAAAAAGCCTGGACTTTTTAGAAACCGACATCCGTGACATCCCGGAGCGGCACCGCAGCCTACGCGCCGTGTTCGACCACTCCTGGAACCTGATGACGGAAGACGAGCGCGACGCCTTCATGAAGCTGTCGCTGTTCCGCAGTGGCTTTGAGCGGGCCGCCGCCCAAAAGATCATGGGCACGTCCCTGCGCACGCTGGCCGCCCTGGTGAACAAGTCGCTGCTGTTCCGCCGCCCCGATGGACGCTACGCCATTCCCAAGCTGCTGCGCCAGTACGCCCACGACCGCTTTGGTGAACACTGCACCGAAACAACGCGGGTGATGCACCAATACGCCGCCTACTACGCGGACTACCTCAACCAGTTCGGGGATGTGTTTAGCATTGAGTACGTGCCTAAGCGTGTGGCCGCCCTCACCGAAGAGTTCGAGAACATCCGGCACGCGTGGCGCATCGCGCTAATGCAAATGGACTTAGACCTGCTTGAGCAGATGGTAGACGCGCTATACCAGTACTATATGGCCACCAGCACATTCACCGAAGGCGGCCAAGCCCTCACCGAGTTGACGGATAAGCTGGCCGCCGCAGGCCACCAGGACACCAACGCCTATTGGATCGGGCGCGGGCGCGAAGCAGCGCTGCTAGGCCGCCGTGGAGACTACATCCGCTCTGAGCAGATTGGCCAGGAAGTGCTGGCCTACTTTGAAGCGCAGGCCAACGCGGAAGAAGTCGCCAATGCAAACAACAATCAAGCCTATGCCCTGATGATGCTGGGCCGCTATGACGAGGCGCGTACCGCAGCGCGCAGCGCCTACGAAATCGGCGACCGCATCGGCAGCATAGTCAACAGTGCGATTGGCCGTGGCAACCTGGGCTACATTGAATATTTGGCAGGTAACTACGACGAAGCCCAAACAATCTACAAAGACCTGACGCAAAATGACGGCCTGTACACCCGCGACAAGTCCCCCATTGGTTACGCGTTTGGCTGCAACAACCTGGGTGAAATCATGCAGGCCAAGGGCCACTACGACGAGGCCGAAGGCCTCTATCGCGAGGCTTACGAGGTGTTCAAAGAAATTGACCAGCGCCGGGGTATGGCCTTTACGACGAACAACATCGGCGGCATTTACCAAATCAAAGCCGAGTACGAAAAAGCCAAAGACTATTACCAACGCGCGTTCCGGCTCAACCGCGAAAACGGTGACCGCGCCGGGGTGGGCCACAGCCTGAGCGCGATGGGTAACCTGGCTATCTATGTAGAACACGACTACGAAGCAGCCTACCGGTACTTCCACGATGCGATGGAACTGCGCCGCGAGATCGGTGACCGGGCCGGGTACGGCCAAAGCCTGACGGAAGTGGGCATGTGCCTGTATATGCTAGGGCGCGGTGCAGAAGCGCGCCCCTACTACGAGGAGGCGATCGCCATTGGAGAGGCGCTCAACAACCGGGTGATTCGCGGGCTGGCGTGTATTGGTTTGGGCGGCGTTGAACTGCTGGAAGCGGGCGACCCCGACCGTGCGCTGCCCCACTTCAAAACGGCGATTGAACTGGTCAAGGCGGAGGAACATCAGAGCGGCGTGATGTATGTCATCGCGTCGATGGCGGTCATTTTGGCCGAGCGTGGCATGGACGAACACGCGGCGCGGCTCATTGGCTATGTAGAAAAGTTCGCGGATGTGGAGAAGAATCTGTTTGTCAAGCCGCTGCTGGAAAACCTGCGTTACGCGCTCAAAAACAAGATGGGGGCCGGGTACACGCAGGCTCACGCAGCAGGCCAGCACATGGTCATGGATGACATCGTGCAGATTGTGCAGGGTGCGTAGCTAACAACGTTCTATATCTATTTACCTTGCCGTGAACGTGATTCGCAGGGTTTGGCACGCCAAACCCCTACAACCCGTCATGTCCCGTAGGGGCGTGCAATGGCGCGTCCGCTGCACTGTATACAAACGCAGATTATCACGTCTGGCGGCGCGCAAACACCGCCAGCCCGCCCATTACCAACCAGCTTACCCCACTGGCAACCGCGCCTACCATCACCGACAGCGGACGATAGCGAAACGTTACGGTATACTCACCTGCCGGGACGCATACCGCCCGCAGGGCCGTATATGCCCGTTGGATTGACGCTGCCTCGCCATCAATTGCGGCCACCCAACCAGGATAGTACTGGTCACTGAGCACGAGTACGCCGCCATCGCCGTCGGTTTCAATCGTCACCGTGTTAGGCTGATAGGCCGTGATGCGCGCTGATGCTGCTTCGCCGCCCGTTTCACAATCGAGCGGCGCGTGCAGCACCGCTGTGGTGCGCAGGTCAAGTTCACCGTCCGCCATGCGGCTGAGCGCCGTGTCCAGGTCGGGGATGAGGGTGGCATCTGTGGCAACCCACACCCGCGGGAATGGGTCGGGCAGTTCATAGTAGGTCGCGTCGTTGTTCACACCGATGAGTTCCCAGCCTTCGTCTGTGCGCGGTTCCCAGCTAAACACGTAGCGCAGGCCCAGCAGCCGATAGAGCGGATGATTGGGGTTTTGCGCGGCTGCGCCTTCCAGGTCGGCGTATGTGCTGATTTCAAGCGGATCATAGCCTTTGACGTGCTGGTGCCCGGTGATGGTGGCGATGTTGACCGGGTTGGTGAAGTAGTTGTCGGGGTCAGCAAAGGCGACCACGCGGGCGTTGGTTTCATCTGGCGGGGCCGTGACTGCGCCCCCCTGCCACAAATTGGCATCGTTCACGTCGGATACGGTAATGACAGGCAGCGCCACCCGCCACACATCCCACACAATGAGCAGCAGCGCCACCACCAACGCGGTGTTAAACCGCTCCTTGCGGGCCAGCAGATGCAGCACCCCCCACGTGGCAAAGGTCATCACCGCGCTGTACCCCAGCACGCCTGCAATCTGTGTTGCCCGGATTGGCATCGGTTCAACGTGGCTGGCGCTGGCAAACCACCCACTAAAGAACACGCTCCCGGCAAACAGCCCTACCCCGACATACGGCAGCACCCGCAGCGCAGGTGACAGGGTCACACGGCGGCGCTCTGGTGTGGCGGACTGCAAATGCGTGAACAGCAGCCCCGTCACCCCCGCCAGCCCAAGCGTGACAAAGTAAAGAAAGCGCCCCGGCGACCGAAACAGACTGAATCCCGGCAGCCAGCGCACCAGCAGCGCAAACAGCACACCATCCGCGCCAATGGCCAACACGAGTCCGAATACAACCAGCGCCAGCCAGAAAAACACACGCCTGTCCCCGGCGCGCAGCATCACGGGCAGCGCAACCAACGCCAACAGCCCTGCATAGGCCGTCGTTTCCTCAAAGAAGTCTGCGCCCCAATAGCGGATGTGAACTGCTTTGGGGTTGCCATACAAAAAGGGCAGGGCCAGCGTCGTCAACTGTGAGGTAGGCAGCCGGAATGTGTTCAAAAAGGCGAGGGTTGTATCGGTACGGGCCGTTTGTGCCACCAGTTCAGCCGTGGGCAGCAGCAGCGCCAATCCCAACAGAATGCCACCTATCCCGATCACGGCCAGCCGCCACAAGCCCGCCCAGGCCGCCTGTGCCACCCGCTCTGCTGTGACGGTGTGATAGCCCCACAACACCGCCAGTCCC
>CAWUJQ010000277.1:0-6398 GCA_963922445.1 uncultured bacterium | reverse complement strand
TCAGACATGTCTTGAAACCAAAATCAAAGCCGCTGATTCGCCCAGTGCTGGCCCGCTGTGGAACCTCAACCATCTACACCACTGAAAAGCAAATCCAAAGTCACCCCAATCTATCTCGCTTAACCATGACCGTCCGTATCATGCCTTCAATATGGACTTTTCCGACGATCATGAGCGCGTTCGCAGTTCGTGACGTGTGTCAATCGTGACAAACCGGAACATGTTATCAAAGTACGACATGTAGGGGCGGCCTGTGTTGAAGACCCCAAAGCGCAGACGCATGTGCCCATTACACATGTCAAGATACTGTTGAAGCTGCCAATGTTCTGAAGGGGTCAGTTCTGTGATTTTGTACGCAAGTGACATGTGAAAGCCATACCTGCCGTGATCGGGAAAGCGCACGCCAGTCGCTTCGGACAGCGCATTACGGTAGGTCCACAATGTGTGGGTCGTTTCTTCATCGGCGGGCACCAGGTCAATGGAGATACCTCCGCGTGCCGCCAAACCGCTGAAGGCCATGCGAAAGTTCCCTGGCGCAGCAACGCTGTTGACGCGCTTCGTGATGAAAGCATCCGCTTCTTCCAGCGAACAGTCCAGCGGCAGGTGGGCAGACCACTGTTCGGGCATGCGCACCTGATCGCACAACATGGGCATCACCGTCATATGAAAGCTGCTCGGTGGCAGGGGCGCATACTTGTGGGCGAACGGCTGCTGCATCAACTGCTGTTGTGCCCATTCCGCTAATTGATATGGCGGTTCATTGGGGTTCGCAAAGCAAATCACGGTATTGCCGGGGAACGTGCGAACGCTGCCATCGGCGTTGAATTTCTCACCGACGTGAGAGGTATTTAACTCGGCTTTCACGGGATAGTCCTACGTTGTGGATGGATGCATGCCTGAGACGTGGGCGGGGTTGCTCATCGCTGGCGATGAGCAACCTTGACCGTTTATGGGATGTTGTTACTGGCCCATCATGATGCGGTCGATGAAGGTCTGGTTAATCAGCTCACCATACGGCTGATCCATCCAGACTGTGCGGAACTCGCGCTGCGCGTTCGGAACCAGCGCGAACTCGTCGCTGGCCTCTGGGTGTTGCGGGGAGGAACCAAACTGGACGTTCAGCTCGGACTGGGTTTCGGGGCTGGTCAGCCAGTGGATGAACAGCATTGCCGCAGCCTTGTTTGGGGCGTTTGCCGGGATGGTGACAGCGTTACCACCACCGTTCATGCCAAACTCTGGGATGTAGAAGGCGATGTCCTCGCTGATCTCACCTTCCTTTTGCAGGCCAGCGAGGTGGTCTTCCCAGGCCGCAACCATGGTGAACTCACCGTCGTTGATGCGGGTCAGGCTGTCTGCATTCCCCCCCGTGATAACGAAGTTGTCCGACTGACCTTCCAGCCATTCCCAGGCCAATTCCCAGTCAGCGGTCAGTTCTTCGTCAACTTCCTCACCCTTGTACTCCAAGTCGCCGCCGAACTCGCGGATCATAGCCTGCAGGAAGGACGGGCCAGAGCCACCACCATTCGGGTCACCAATACCAAATTCCTGCGGGTTGGCTTCCATGAATGCCGTGAGTTCCTCGAAGGTCTGCGGCAGCTCATCTTCAGCGATGCGCTCTGGGCGGTAGGCGAAACCAGTCTGGTTGCCCCACCAGGCCACAGCGTAACCTTCACCGTCAACACCAGCCAGTTCGGTGGTCAGTTTCTCGAAGTCCGGCAGCGTTTCCAGGGAAACAAACAGCTCTTCGAGGTCCAGGTTGGCAAGCTGATCGAAACCTGTGGACAGAACGTCCATGTCACCCATTTCACGACCGCTCTCGGCCAGCAGCTTCTGCATGTTGCCGTCCAGCGGACCGTCAACAACAGTTACTTCAATGCCGTATTCTTCTTCGAAAGTGACAACAAACTCACGGAAGCGCGGCTGGAAGTACCACTGGAACCAGAACAGTTCGCCTTCTTCCTGAGCCTGAGCAACGACATCTTCCCAGGCCATTTCGCTGAGGTCCATCTCAGCGTCCTGACCAGCAACAAAACTGACGGACAATAACACAACGGAAACCAGAATAACGAGCGACTTGAACAACTTCATGCGTAGAGACTCCTTTAGAAGTGTAATAAGGGTGTACTGTACAACACGACGCCGCAACGAATTGCAGCCCTCTCAATACAAGCGTCGGCTAATAAACCTGAACGCGCTGTATCCATCACAAAAGCACATCGCAGAGCGGCCTAACCCTTTGTGCCAGACGACAACCCTACCGACCGCAGCAACCGCTCCAAGAACAGCAGCACAATCACGTTGGGGATGACCAGCACCATAGAGACAACGGCAGCATTGGGCCGTATGAACTGATAGCCACCTAAAAAGCTGTAAAGAATTGTTGGGATGGTGACAAAGCGGGGCGCACCCAGTACAAAAGCGAGGGCGAACTCTTCGATGCTTAAAATGAAAACCACAATAAATGAGGCCACTAAACCGGGCATCATGAGCGGAAGATAGATAGACCGCAACCGCGACAGCACCCCTGCCCCGGCATCCCGTGCGGCGTCAACCACCTCTTGGGAAATCTGCTCGTAAGACACCGTTAGGATGCGGATGGCAAATGGCAAAAATAGCACCACATGCCCAACCAGGATGCTCAAGTATCTATTGAATATATTGAGTTGCAGCAGCACAGACGCAAAGAAGATGGCAATGACGAAGCCGGGCAGCACAATCGGCAGCAGCGCGAGCGTCTGTGCAAGTTGCTTACCTGGGAATTCCATGCGGCCAAACGCATAAGCGGTGGGCAAGGCCAAGATGACCGCAACAAGACCTGCCATCGGCGCAAGTTGGTAGCTGTTCAGAATGGCGTCCGGCAGGGTGGTGGTTTCCCACATTTCTGACCAGCGCCCGAACGACAGCACCGGCGGGAACACGTCTGGATACTCCCACGGATGGTCGGGGTCTACCAGCGACCACAGAATAGCCAGCGCAATGGGCAGCATCACCCAGATGATGTTTAACCCCAGCAGGATCGTAATCAAAAAGCGGTTCAGGTGGCGGCGCGTCATCGGGTGACCCTCCCACGAATCAGAAGCTGCATAATGCCAGCCAGGGTGATGGACCCCACCAGAGACAGCAGCATGAGCATGACAGCAATCACAGCGGAGTAGTTCCAGTCACTACCAACAGTTTGTGTGGAATACATAAACTGGGCCATCGAAAAAACGCGGCGTGGTCCGGCAATCGTCTGGAAAGAAAAGTCGCCCGCTGCCCCGATGAAGATGATAATCAAGGCCACTTGCAGCGTTTGCAGCGTCAGCGGCAGCGTGATGCGTGTGAACCGCGTCCACAGGCCAGCGCCCACATCGCGAGCCGCCTGATAGATGTCATCACTGATGTTACCTACCGCTCCGATGAGCAGCAGTAGCGCGAATGGCATTTGCTTCCAAATTTGCAAAATGATAACGCCCACGCCGTAGGGGTCGTTTTGCATACGCAGGGGGCGTTCAACAAAGCCAGCCCATACCAGCATCTGATTCAGGAAACCGTTGAATGAAATGAAGTTCACGTACAGGAAGGCGGCCACAAGCCCCGGTATAAGGTAAGGGATTTTGAGCACTGCCCCCACCACGTTTGATCCGGGGAACGGCTTACGTAACCACAATGCCAGCGGATAGGCCAGGAAGACCGCCGCGAGTGAGCTGATAGTGGCAATCCGCAAAGAATAGAAAAACGACCGCCAGAAGTTACGGCTATCGCGTAGCTGCGCCCAGTATTCCAGGGTAAAGCCAGATTCGCCGCCGAAGTTGTAATAGCCAACAGACTGCGCCACCGCGAAGTAGATCACAACGCTAATGAACCCCAGAATAAGGCCGAGTCCAGGCAGAAGGAGCAACAAAACGGTCAGGCCTTTGGGCGGGCGGTTCATACTGTGTCCTCCAGGAAGTAAATGTCCTGTGGGTTGAGCATGATGTGGAAATCGCTGCCGTTGGGTACCGGGTTATAGCGTGGGAGCTGCACTCGGTAAGTTGTGTCTGGGGCGTCTGGCAAGTGCGCCATAATGTCCGTGACATTGCCGAGGAACACACATTCATTCGCTTTCAGCTTGATCACGTTCGTTTGTTGGCCGTTCGGCTGCACCAGTTGGGCATTTTCGGGCCGCCAGCACATGTACACCCGCTCATTGACCGGGGCAGCGGCCGACTCGACATGCATGGGGCCGAAGGGGGTATCCACTTCGTACAGGCCCGTTCTTTTTTGTGCACGCACATCAGCCACAAAGGTGTTCGCAATCCCCAGAAAGGTCGCCACGAATTGGTTGCGCGGGCGCGTGTAAAGCTCATGAGGCGCACCCGACTGCTCAATCTGCCCGTCGCGCATCAGGTAGATTCTGTCAGACATCGCCAGCGCTTCCGATTGGTCGTGCGTCACGTAGACGGCAGTGAAGTTCTGATCGTGCTGCAACTTGCGAATTTCAAATCGCACTTGTTCGCGTAGCTTGGCGTCCAGGTTAGAAAGCGGCTCGTCAAACAGGATGACGCTGGGTTGCATGGCCAGCGCCCGCCCTAATGCCACGCGCTGCTGCTGCCCGCCAGAAAGCGCCTTGGGGTACTTGTCGCGCTGGCTTTCCATCGACACGTAGGTCAGAACATCATCAGCGCGCTTGTCGCGGTCTGGTTTGGGCACACGCTTTTGCTTGGGACCGAACGTCATGTTTTCGTGGACCGTCATGTGGGGGAAGAGCGCATACGACTGAAACACCATCGCTGTGTCGCGCTTTTCTGGCGGCATTTGGGTGATGTCTTTACCATGCATGTGGATTTGCCCGGTGGTGGGCGTGAGAAAGCCAGCAATAAGCTTGAGCAGGGTTGTCTTGCCGCAGCCTGAAGGCCCGAGTAAAGTAACGAATTCTCCGGCCTCAATGCTGAGCGATACATCAGTGAGTGCCTGAAAGCCATTATCATAAATCATGGAAATGCTTGTCGTTTGTAGGACAGCCAAAGAATTTAACCTCGCTGTTTTTCCATGCGCCGCGTATAATACTCGGTGTATAATAAAGCGCGGTCAAGGTCTGTTTAAAATTACCTTAAGCCAAAATTAGCCGGAGGGAGCCGAAGATGCACACTCCACTCACGCTCAGCCACAACGAACGCCTCATTCTCGACGTTATCCGAAACGCAAGCGGTATTCAGCGCTCGCAGCTACATACCCTGGTGCCACTCACCCAACCCTCTGTTCATCGCATTACAGACGGCCTGGTGGAACGCCATTTGCTACTGATGGGAGAGAGCAAAACCAATGGGCCTGGCAAACCGAGTCCAGAACTTCACATCAATCCAGCCCAATACTATTCGGCTGGGGTTGTGGTGAACACGGATGCCATCGCCATTTGTCTAGCGAATTTGGCGTGTGAACCCGTCGCCAGCACACACATCGTCGGCCAATCTCATGACCTCAAACAGGCGCTTGCTCAAGTTGAGGACGGCATCAACGACATGCTTGGCGATGCTGCTGGCGATGGACAATCCGAACTCGTCGGGATTTGCTTTAGCGTATCGGGTTTCTTTGCGAATGAGCGCATGAGTACACCGTTACCACTGCGCGAGTGGGCCAACGTGGACTTGGAAGCGGTTCTGTCGCAGGTGTTCGATGCGCCCATTTACCTGGAAAACAACGCTACATCGAGCGCCATTGGCGAAAGTCTGATTGGCGTAGGGCAGTGGGCGCAAACCTTTGCCTACCTGTCCTTCAATTATGGCTTTGGCGGCGGCGTTATTATCGATGGGAAGCCTTTTCGGGGAGCTTTTGGCAATGCAATGGAAATCAGCACGATTTACGACGCACGCCTTTCGCCCCGGCGACCAGCCTTGGCGTCCTTAATGCGCCTGCTCCAATCAAATGGGATCAATACCCAAACCATTGCCGAGCTTCGATCACAGTTTGACCCGGAGTGGCCAGGGGTAGACGCGTGGATTGCCGATGTGCTGCCGCAGTTGAACTTGGCGATCTGGGCGATACGCGGGACGTTTGATCCAGAGGTGATTGTGCTCGGCGGAGAGATACCCGAAGCGCTTGCCCAAACCTTTATCGAGCGTGTATCAATCTACAATGACGTGCAACCACGTTATGGCATCCGCATGCCGCCACCCAAGCTCGTGTATACCGAAGTCCCCAATGCTGATACGGCCCTAGGTGCGGCGGTCACTCCGCTCAAAGCACAAATTTTTTTGTAGGAACACGAGCTTGCGGATTGGCCCTAGTAGCAAATACCTTCATCCAACCCGGAAGTAGGGGCTTGCCTATGCCGTCTAGGCGTGTCGCAAGAACTCCCCCACCAGCAAAGACAATGTCCACCGTATTTTTCCGGCCCAGAACCGAATCATAAACGCAGCAACACGGGATTGCGCAGTGTC
>CAWUJQ010000276.1:0-6409 GCA_963922445.1 uncultured bacterium | reverse complement strand
TCGCGCTCTTGCGTCAGGCTGACGTGCAGCGACGCGATTACAAAGTCGAGCTTGGCCAGCACGTCATCGGGATAGTCCAGGCTGCCGTCCGCGTTGATGTCCATCTCTGTGCCGTGAAACACATGGAAGTCATCGCCCATCTCGTCGTTGACCTGACGCACCTCTTCCTGCTGCTGCATCAGGCGTTCAATGCTTAGCCCATTGGCCACACCCAAACTGCGCGAGTGGTCGGTAATCACGATGTACTCGCGGCCCCGGCTGCGCGCTTCTTCCGCCATTTCCCGCGTGCTGAGCTTGCCGTCGCTCCAAGTGGTGTGCATGTGCAAATCTGCCCGGATGTCACCCACCGTAATCAGATTGGGTAACTCGCCCCTTTTCGCGGCTTCGATCTCGCCCCGGTTTTCGCGCAGTTCCGGTGCGATGTAGGGCAGGCCAATCGTCTCATAGACCTGCTGTTCGGTTTCGCACAACACTTCCTGATCGCGCAGCAGCTCACCGTTTTCATCCACGGGGGTGAGCGCGCTTTCGTTGAGGCTGTAACCTGCTTCGAGCGCGATTTCCCGCACGCGGATGTTGTGATGTTGGCTGCCCGTAAAGTATTGCAGGGCGGTGCCGAAGCGCTCACGGGCCAGCACACGCAAATCGACCTGCAAGCCGCTTTTCAGCAGCACAGAGCTTTTTGTGTCCCCATGACCCAATATTTGCTCGACTTCGGGCATCTCTACGAACGCGTCCATAATCGGCTTTGGCTCATCGCTGGCCACCAGCAAGTCAACATCGCCAATGGTGGGCCGTGCCCGCCGGATGCTGCCCGCCATCTCACCCCGCTCAACCTGGGGCATCTCCAACAAGCGGCTCAGGATGCGTTCGGCAAGTGGCTGAGCCTCCCACAGCGGGGTACGCCCGGTTTTCTGGCGCTCAAGCGATTCGATGCCTTGCAGAATCTTCTGCTCGGATTTCGCGCCCATCCCGCTGAGTTTTTGCAGCTTCTTGTCCTGGGCGGCCTGCTTGAGTGCGTCAATGCTGGTGAGGTCGAGTTCTTTCCAGAACAGGGCCGCTTTTTTCGGCCCCACGCCGTTGATGCGCAGCATATCCACCACGCCTTGGGGTACCTGCTGCTTGAGCCGTTCGTAGAACACAAGCTTGCCCGTTGCCAGCAATTCTTCAATTTTGTCGGCCAGCGTCTTGCCAATGCCGCTGATTTCCGTCAGGCCGCCGTCGCTGCGAATGGCGGCCAGCGAACGTGGCAGTTCGCGGATGGTTTCTGCCGCGCGCCGGTACGACAGATAGCGATGCACGCTTTCGCCCTGAATTTCTAACATATCTGCGCTGGCATCAAAGATGTCGGCAATTTGTTCGTTGGAAAGACTCACTGTACCATCCTGATCTCTTGTGAATGCGCCCGTTTGTTCGGGTTAAGTATAGACCAAGACGGGTCAAAATAACAGTTAGATTACGGGTCGAATCTTGCGCAGCTATTGCATATAAAGTGGGTTGGTCTTCCACTCGAACGGTACCTCTTCGTGGAAGTTGCCCTCTGCCAATACGCTGGCTGGCACTTCTTCCAGGATGGTGGCTGTTTGTGTGTCGCTGTCGTATTCCATGACGACCAGCCGCTGCGGGTCAATGTACTGTCCCTGCCGGATGGGCGACATAATCCCCTGTTCGGTGGCGATGATATGCTGCGTGGATGTTTGCGGCGGCAGTTCAATGTCGTAGTACACCGCGTCTGCCAGGATGCCCTCGGTGTTGTAGATCAGGTCAAACGTAAACGGGAAGTTCCAGCTTTGCGAGTACAGCCACAGTTCATCGGACGGGTGTTTGTCTGTTATCAGGATGAAGTAGGGCAGCACATCATCGTGCAGTTGCGGCACGGCCTCGTACACAGCTTGGCGCACGTTTTCGCGGGCGATTTCCCGGTCACGGTAGTGGAGCTGCCACTGGAAAAAGCTCATCACGCCAGAGGCGATGAACAGGCCAGCAAACACGGCGTAGACCCCGTTGCTAAGGCGCGGCCCCGGCAGGCGACTGAGTACCGCATCTATAAGAATGAGCGTCAGCAGCACGGCCCCCGGTGACATGCCATAGAGAATGCGCGCATCGCCCCAAATGCGGAAGCCCGTCGGGGCGACAGCCGCCACCGCCAGGAACGCCATCCCCCCCGCCAGCACCAGCAGCGGGAGGTAAGCGGTCAGGGTGCGTTCAACCGGGTGGCGCGTGCGCCACAGCCATACGAACAGCGCTACGGGAAGCCCAATCACCAGCCCTAGCAGTGGCCACGCACCCCGCCACACGATGAACAGCCGCTCAAAGACCACGACCGGGTTGTAATACAGGTTAAAGGCCGCGCCGAACTGCCGCAGGATGTAGCCTAGCGACACTTCCGCATTAGATGACACAAACAGCACATCCAGCAGGTAGACGTAAGCCAGCACAAACAGGCCAAACGGCAGTAATTCTACGGCTAAGCGCCAAGCATAGCGCCACAACGGGGACTGTATCGGTTTGCCTGCGTCTTCCGTCCAGGCGATGACCGGGTGGATCAGGAAGAAGAAAATCGCCTGCTCGTAGATGGCGCTGCCCAGTGCAAAGCTAAACAGCGATATGATAAATAGCAGCAGGCTCTGACGGTTGCCCCGCACATAGCGCAGGTACGCCCACAGGCTGATGAACGTAAACGCCAGCGCCCGAAAGCGTGTACCCGTCGCAAACTCAAAGTGGTAGACGATGGCCAGCGGATCAATCGCAAAGAACAGAGCGGCCAGCAATGTGATGGAGCGGTACCTACCGCGCAGCCAGTCATCCAGGAAGGCGAAGAACAGCAGCGCATTCAGGAAGTGAAACGCGAATGACACCGCGTACCACATCACGGGGTTTTCTGGGAACAGAACTTGCACGGGAGCTAGCGCCAACCCACCTGCCAAGTGCCGCTGCCAGTGTTCCGTGACGAGCCAGTTCATGCCACCGCGAATGCCCAGCGTTTCAAAGCGGTAGATGTGGCCCAGCACATCCCCGAATAAGCCCAGGTCAAAGCCGATGACGGCCATTGCTGTGTACATGGCCACCAGCAAACCCGCCAGTAAGATGTAGACCCACGCGCCGCCGATTCGCTGAATAAAACTCACACTGCACTCCACGTTGCTTGAACTAAGCGCATCATTCTACGGGGTGCGGCGGCTTTTGCTACGGGCAAGTTACGGGCACGGGCGCGGTACAAATGAGACGCGATCACAAAATTAAACACTCCCTTGACACAAACTTCATTTGCGTCTAATCTGCCGCCCATAAAAGCATACTCCTTGCAACAACGTAGACTCGGAAGAGTACACACCATCGCCATGTTCAGAGAGCCACCGTTTGCTGTGAAGGTGGTACATCGGCGGGTGTGGAATGGCCCGACGAGTTGCAGCGGCGAAAGCGCCAGCTAGTAGCCCCTGCCGGAAACGCCCCGTTACCACAGCGCAGCGTATTGGGATCAGTAGTCCCTGTACGCACCGAGAGCGCCCGCCCGCTGTTGGCGTGCGAAACAAGGTGGCACCGCGAGACCTATCCCCCTCGTCCTTGTAATGGATGAGGGGATTTTTGTTTTCGTGTGTCAGTCACAACAGAGGAGTTTGCAAGATGGCGTTTTCGCCAGCCATTGTTCAGGGGAGCGCGCTTGCCAGCCCAAGCCGCTCTGAAGTGGAAGCCTTGTTTCAGCAGGGCGATCTTGTTCCGGTATACCGGACGCTGCTTGCCGACCTAGAAACGCCAGTGTCGGTGTACCTCAAACTGAGCCAGACCGGGAACACGGCCTTCATGCTAGAAAGTGTGGAGGGCGGCGAACAGGTCGGGCGCTATTCCTTCCTCGGCGTCAACCCACGTGGGGTCGCCATCTTCAACAACGGGCAGGTCACGCTCACGCTGGATGGTGAGACGACCACCCGCCCGCTAGCTGACAGTGAAGACCCGCTGCATGTCGTCAAGGCCACCTTCCGCGATGCCCAACCCGTCATTCCGCCGAACCTGCCGCGCTTCATCGGCGGGGCAGTGGGCTATATCAGCTACGACGTGGTGCGCTACTTCGAGCGCCTGCCGGATACGGCTTCCACTGATGTAGACGTGCCCGAAGCGGCGTTCATGCTGCCAGATACGCTCGTTATCTTCGACCACGCCAAGCATCAGATTACCGTGTTGGCCAACGCCCGCAATCACGGCGATATTGACACAGCCTACGACGACGCGCTGGCCCGTATCGACACGATTATCGAAGCGCTGCGCCAACCCCTGCCGGACATCCCGGCGGCGGAATACGCGATGAGTGATGCTCCCCGTTCCAACATGGCGCAGGCCGAGTATGAGAACGCAGTCCGGGCGGCAAAAGAGTACATCGCCGCTGGGGATGCCTTTCAGATTGTGCTGTCGCAGCGCTTCGAGCGGCAGACGAGCGCGCCGCCGCTGGCCATCTACCGGGCACTGCGCGCAACCAACCCCTCACCCTATATGTTTTTCCTCAACTTTGGCGATGACTTCGTACTGATCGGCGCTTCACCGGAGATGATGGTGCGCGTGGAAAACGGTGTAGCTGAAAACCGCCCCATCGCCGGGACGCGCAGGCGCGGCACGACCGCCGAAGAAGACGATGCGCTGGCCGAAGAACTGCTGGCTGATGAGAAAGAACGCGCCGAACACGTTATGTTGGTGGATTTGGGCCGCAACGACCTGGGGCGGGTGTGCAAGTACGGGACGGTTACGGTGCCCGCCATGATGTATGTGGAACGGTACTCGCACGTGATGCACATCGTCAGCCGGGTGATGGGCCAACTGCGCGACGATATGGACGCTTTTGATCTGCTGCGGGCCACGTTCCCGGCGGGCACGCTGAGCGGTGCGCCCAAAGTACGCGCAATGGAAATCATTGAGGAGCTAGAGGGCACGCGGCGCGGCACCTACGGCGGTGCGGTGGGTTACTTCAGCTATGACGGCAGCATGGACACCTGCATCACGATTCGGTCGCTGTTTATGCGCGCAGATACCGTGTGGGTGCAGGCGGGGGCGGGCATCGTTGCGGATAGTGACCCGGCCAGCGAGTTTGAGGAGTGCCACAACAAAGCGAAGGCGCTCAACGCTGCGATTGACTACGCCGAACGCGGTTTGATCTAGGGAGGGAACAGCAATGATTCTAGTTATCGACAACTACGACAGCTTCACCTACAACATCGTGCAGCAGTTGGGCGAGTTCGGTGCGGAGTTATGCGTGTTCCGTAACGATGAGGTAACGGTTGAGCAAATCCGAGACATGGCCCCGTCGCACATTGTCATCTCTCCTGGCCCCGGCGACCCGGACGACACAGGCGTCTCGCTGGACGTGCTGCGCGAGATTAGCCCGACGGTGCCGACGTTGGGTGTGTGCTTGGGGCATCAGTCGATTGGGCAGGTGTTCGGCGGCAAGGTCGTCCGCAATGACCGCCTGATGCACGGTAAAACGAGCATGGTCACGCACAATCATGACCTGCTGTTCAGAGGTGTGCCCGCAACGTTCCAGGCGACACGCTATCACAGCCTGATTGTGGAGCGCGAGACGTTCCCGGCTGTGTTGGAAGTCACGGCGACGGCGGACACAGGCGAGATCATGGGGCTGCGTCACCGCGAGTTACCGATTGTGGGGGTGCAGTTCCATCCGGAGAGCATCCTGACGCCGGACGGGCCAACGATGCTAAAAAACTTTCTGGAATCGGTGCCCATCGCCGGGTAAGTGATGCCGAGTGTGTAGGGGCCGTCCGGGGTGACGGCCCACGCACAACCGCCCCCTGACGCAAGGTAAGCGTTCGCGTAAGATAGAGGGATGTTTAGATGACGTTTGCGAAATTTAACCGATATGGCGCGGCACTTTCTGCTGTACTGGAAGCTGAGCAAAGTCGAATATCACTACTACGGCGCGGGGCTAGATCACCTGGCGAGCAATCAATTGGGCAAGGTGCAGCCGAGCGATGTAATTTGGGTGGTGACGGTGCGCGGCGGTGACTTGATGCTGGCGGGGCGTATGGTCGTCGGGTTACTGACGGATGCGTCGGACGCGGATGAGGTGTTTGACGAGTTCGAGTTGAAGAACCCGCGCTGGCAGGTCACGGCGAAACCGGGCACGGTGGAGAAAATGCAGCTCATCAACCTGACGGAACTATCCGTCACAATGAGCCTGCGCTTTCAAAGCCAATCTGACCGGCTGCGGTTGACGCGTGAGGGCCGCCTGAATCCAATCTCGCTGTATAACATGCGTCAACTCACGGATGAGAGTGCAGCCTTACTGAATTACACGTGGTACGACCGTCGCCAGGGCGTAGAGGCGGTGGAGCGGGTAGACATCGAAGAAGACGCCTTTATCTACGCCGAGGGTAAGGAAATCCGTCAAACACGCACGCTGCGCCAGCGC
>CAWUJQ010000275.1:0-6431 GCA_963922445.1 uncultured bacterium | reverse complement strand
CAGAACGCTCACGGGTGTGGAGGCCAGCAGCACACCGGCAATCGCTGGCCCCGTTGTATTGGAAATGCGCCAGGTCATGTCAATCAGGCCGTTAGCCGCTTGCAGGCTGCGCCGGTCTGGGGAGAGGGCGGGCAAACTCGCGTAGAGTGCCGGCTCAAAGAGTGCGTTGAGTGCGCCGAGGAGCGTCGTCGCTACGGCCAACTGCCACAACTGCAACTCAGCAAAAACGGCAATGGCTACCAGCGAGAACAGTACACCTGCCCGCAGCAAATCACTAATCACCATTGTCGTGCGGCGGTTCCAGCGGTCGGCAAACACGCCACCGAATACCCCAAATCCTAGCGAGGCCAGCGTCCCGGCAACGACAATCAGGCCAGCTCGCTCACCCACCTCTTCAACGGCAAGCCAAACCACCGCCACCTCGAAAAGACGGTCACCAATAGCGGAGATAACCTGCCCGTACCACAACTGCTGGATGGCGCGTTGGCGCAGTACCTTGACGAATTCCATCTTAAAAGCGTCCTGTCTTATGCGTTGAACCAGCATCATAAGTTTTGTTTAGTTTAACAAAATTTTTAGCTTTGTCAAAATATAAACCACGCTTTGTTGCTTGTCGCGACCAATAGCATGGGTGGCCATTGTCGTGTTACAACATGGCACGGATTGCAGTCAATCACACACAAAGGAACCCCTATGGAAAACCCCTCACCTATCGGCGCGATAAAACCCGTCATGCTCGTCGTCATGGACGGCTGGGGCTTGCGCACCATGCAAGACGGCAACGCGACTGTGCTGGCCAACACGCCCAACTACGACACCTGGAACACCACCCTGGAGCGCAGCGTGCTGCACGCCTCTGAAGAAGCTGTGGGCCTTGTTCCTGGGCAGATGGGCAACAGCGAAGTGGGCCACTTGAACCTGGGCGCAGGCCGGGTCGTCTATCAGGACATTAGCCGCATCAACAACGCGATTAACGATGGTACGTTGGCCAACTACGACGCGCTGCAAGGTGCCTTCAAACACGTCAAGGACAAGGGCAGCAAGCTGCACCTGATTGGGCTGGTGAGTGACGGCGGCGTCCACAGCCACATTGACCACCTGTTTGCTCTGCTGGACATCTGCCATGAGGCGGGCATAGACCCGGTGATTCATGTCATCACGGACGGGCGCGACACCCCCACCGACAGCGGCATGGGGTTTGTGGAGGCACTCCAGAACAAAACGGACGCGCTGGATACCGGGCGCATCGCCACGGTAAGCGGTCGCTATTATGCGATGGATCGGGATAAGCGCTGGGAGCGAACCGCCCGCGCCTATGATGCGATCACCCAACGTGAGGGCAAGTCAGTCGCCAGCGCGGTCGAAGCGATACAGGCGTCGTATGATGCCAAGGTGACGGATGAGTTCATCGAGCCAGTCGTTATCCAGGGTGACAATCTCGCGTTAGCGGCGGGGGATGCTGTGTTGTGCTACAACTTCCGGGCTGACCGAATGCGCCAGATTGCGTATCTGTTTAGTGGGGTGACGCCTGACGGCTACGAGGGCGACATCGTGGATGACTTGCATCTGGTGACGTTCACGTCGTATGTAGACGACCTCAAGACGGATGGGGTGCTGTTCGACAAAGACAGCCTGGATAATACGCTGGCCGAAGTGCTAAGCAAGGCAGGCAAAAAGCAGTATCACACCGCAGAGACGGAAAAATACCCGCATGTGACTTTCTTCTTCAACGGGCGGCGCGAGGAGCCGTGGCAGGGAGAAGAACGCCAGATCATCCCGTCACCGAAAGTGGCGACGTATGACCTGCAACCGGAAATGAGCGCCAAGGAACTGACGGAGGCCGCGCTCAAACGGCTGGACGAAGGCAATGACGACTTCCTGCTGATTAACTTCGCCAATCCAGACATGGTGGGGCACACGGGCAGTCTGGAAGCGGCCATCACCGCCTGTGAAACCGTTGATACGTGCGTGGGCCAACTGGTGGAAAAAGTCACGGGTATGGGCGGTGCGGTCATCGTCACGGCAGATCACGGCAACTGCGACCGCATGGTGGATGAAATCACGGGCGACCCGCACACGTACCATACGACGCAGCCCGTGCCGTTGTTTGTCATCAGTGGGAAGCTGTTTTTCGACCTCAAGCCGTTCGGTAAGCTGGCCGATGTGGCTCCGACGGTTTTGCATCTGTTGGGGTTAGACCAGCCCTCGGAAATGACGGGCGTGTCACTGGTTGAGCGCTGGCGGGATCAATAATCGCAGGTCATCGTATGAAGGGGCCGTCACGCTGGACGGCTCCTACACACTGATTACACGCGGCTGAGGCCGAAGTCCTCGCCGTAGCTGCGCCACACGCTGTGAATGTGGGTGCCGCTGTGCCGCACGTTGTTGTACGTCAGCAGGAACGTCTCACCAAAGATAGCGTAGGTGTGCTGCTGGTTCGGCTCTGTGCTGCCCGTCCAGCCGAAGGTAAGGTTTGTGATGCCCTCTGCCTCGACCTGCTCACGCATGGCGGCGGCAATCGGTGCCGGGTGCGCGCTAATGTACTCTTCCAGAATGTCGTTCAGCATCGCGAGCTGCGCTTCGGTGAAGGTTGCCGTCGGCAAACCCTGGCTGTCAATGCGCTCCATTTCGTAAGCCTGATCGCCCAGGATGTCGCCGGGGTTGCTGCTGCTGTAGATGGCATCTGGCCCCAGGGATAGCACAAGGTCGCGGGCGGTTAACTCTTCCAGGCCCATAACGTAGTAGGCTTCCCCGTCTTTGGTGGTCACGGTTGGGCGTGCGCCCAGGAACATCGGCGTGGTGAAGATTTCATCGCCAATGATGCGCGTGTTCACGGTCAGGTGATGGCCCAGGAATGACCAACCCCAGCGCTCAGAACCCGGCTCACCGAACACGCGCACCCAAAAGCGCAGCGGATCGTTGCCCAGGTCGGTTTGCAGCGCCATGATGTCTAAGGCCTTGTTGAAGCCGCTTGCGCTCATGCCAGACGCAACAAGCGCTAACGCCGCTTCGCGCTGTTCCTCGGTCATCTCGTGCAAGCCAGTACCGGGGCTGCTAAGGCGCAACGTCCAGTTCCAATCGAGGCTGACGGGGTCGTCGTTCTCAAAAACAGTCTGGTCTAGCAGCGTTCCAGAAAGCGCGTCAAGCAGAGTGGCGGCAGCTTCCGCGTTGGCGTCAATGAGTTCGGGCACGCTGAGTGCAGCTTCGGCTTCTGTGGTGACGGTTTGCGCATTAACGGTGAGCGCGCGCGGCAGCAGCGCCAACGAACCCAGTCCGAGGGTTCCCTTTAAAAACGTGCGGCGGCTGATTGGGTTTGGCAAGGTAGCATCTCTCCAATATCACGTTTGCGTGCGGGCATGATACCAGAAAAATCGGTCAGGCGAGCGCAGCCTTAATCATTTCGACAGTCTGCGCGGGATTGTCAACTTCGACCACCAACTGCTGAAAGTGTTCGCCTTCCAGGTCAATCACCACCGTGTTTTCTGGGTTCATGACATCCCAGAAGATGCGCTTGCCGTCCTGATAGTACGTGCCGGCGACAATATAGCCGGGGACGTGTGTCCCTGGTGCGCGGATGCCCTTAGCCCAGCCGAGTGTGGTATCTCGGGCGTGGGCTACACGTTTGATGCTGCTGAGGGGCACCTCAATGTTTTTGCGCAGCGCCCACACCACATGCCAGCCGTTTACTTCAACGGTCATCGTTGTGCCACTGATGTCGATGGTTACCATGTCTTGTGCCTTTCGCTAGTGATGAGCCGCGACGCTGGGCGTTCCCTACATTCCCGTTGTGAAACATCTGGGGCATGCGATTTAGGGGTACGTTGTGCCGAATGTTTGCTCTTCGCGTGGGTCTGTCGTGCCTTTCGCGATTTCAAAAGCGCGGGCCGTCTGCTCCAGGAAGGTTTCGGCACTGCGCACGCCGAAGAACAGGTCAGCGGTGGCTTCGGGCGAGGCAATGCCCATCAGATAGGCCAGCTTGCGGGCGAGACCAATCGACATGCGCTGGCGCTGCTCATCGTTGAGCAGTTCACGCCGCTTGAGGTAACTCACTAGCACACGCCTGTCCTGCGGAATCAGGCTTTCAATGCTGATGCGGTCATCCGGTTTGCTCGTCCGCGAAATGTGCAGGTACTCTACCGTGAAGTCCTCTCGCAGCGATTGCAAAGACAGCCCGGCCCGCTCCTTGACGACAATCGTCCCGGCAGCGAAGTCGCCCAGGCGCTGTACATATTTGGAGAAAAACATGGACATCAACCCGGCCCCGTAAAAACCGGGCAGGAAGTCGAACAGGCGTACCAGATTGCGCGTGACAGCGGCGCTGGTCGTTACGGGGAGGCCGTTGTTCATGACCACGCGCAGTCCAACCCGGCGCTTACCGGGCGTTTGCCCATTCCAGAAGAACTCGAAGATCAGGTGATAGAACAGAATCAGCAAAAAGACGACGAAGCCATACACCGCGATAGACCATGTGCCCTGTAATTCGACATCGGACGCGAAATAAGCACGGAAGAACAATACGGAAAGCAACCCGACCACGGTGATGATAATCGTATAGTCGATAAATGCGGCCAAAAAGCGACTGCCATACCCGGCAACCTCGGCTTCCAGCGCCAAATTTTCCGGCGTGTCGATGAGTAGACTGCTGTCTTGTTTAGACTGGTTGTACACAGCGCATCCCCTATTGTTTAGTGTGGCTAACACTCAGCCTTATCATTGGTATCTATTCACCTTGCCGTAATTTTTTGCGGCGGACGCGCCGTTGCGCGTCCCTACACACCCCATGTGAACCGTAGGGACGCCATATATGGCGTCCGCTGTCCAGTGCCCCGAACAATTCTCATGGGTAGGTGAACAGATACAATCATTGTAGCGTGACAGGTCATAACAGTCCATTACGCTGCGCTTAGATCATCAACATACCAACGGACGTTTCAAAGTCAACGCCGTGGGCTGCATCACGGGCGTCTGGCACGCTAATCTGCCACTTACCCAGCCGTTCCCGCACATCCCGGCGCAGCGCGTGGTCGCACGCCTCATGCGACAGAATGAGGCCAGATAGGAGTGTGGCCTGCTTGATGTTGCCCTGGCTCTGGGCCAGCATTGCGAACCCGGCCACCACATTAAGCACTTGCGGGTCTAGTTGTGAGGCCATTGCACGGCCAAGCGCCTCGCGCAGGTCAGAACGGGCACGGTCGGTATCACCCTTTAACAGGCGCACCATTGCTAGATGAGCCATGTACGGCGGAATTTGCTGCTGTAGCCGCAGTTTGTGCGCAAACTCAATGGATGCAATGAAGCGGGTTTCTGCTTTGCCCAGGTCACCTTGCTCCTGAGAAACCAAACCCAGGCTATCCTGGATGGCCATAGCCCGCTCACTGTGATCGGCAGCAATGGCTTTGAAGTAAGCATCTTCCAGCACATCGGCGGCATCGGTGACGTCCCCGCGATAAAGGGCCATCACCGCAATGCGGTTGAGCACCTGCAAGTGGCGGTCAAGGTCGCTTTCCTCCTGGGCAATGCTGTCCGCTTCGTACAGGCAATCGGTAGCGCGGCTAATTTGCCCCATGCGCCAGTACACTTCTCCCAGGCTGGCAAGGACGCGGGCCTGTGCCGTTGGTGAGGCCTGCGTGCGCGCTGTGGCGAGAACATCGGTGAGCGTATCGCGAGATTCAACGTATTTGCCCTGGTCTGCGGCGATGTCGCCCAAGGTGGAAAGCACAAGCGTTTTTTCGTCATCGGTTGGGCTGCGGCGTAGGGCCATCTTCAGCGAGGCCTCTGCCGCTTTGAAGTTGCCCAAGCGATAATGCACCTCGCCCTGATAAACGAATACCTGGGCGGGTGTGCTTGCGCCGGTAATGGATGCCGTGCGGCTAAACAGCGCCAACGCCTCGCGGTAGTCACTCACGTTGAAGGACTGAACAGCCGCAATGCGCGCGTAATTGGCCTCTTTTTCAGGCTCATCTGCTGCTGACCAATAGCGCATCAGGCGAAGGGCGTAGCTATCATCGTCAGGGAAGGTCGTTTCGATGGCCTCAGCGACCATGCGGCTCAGTTTGGGCCGCTCAGACGGTTCTAGCACATCCAGGATGCCGTCGCGAATGCGATCATGTGTGAAGCGCCACCCGTCCCCGGCATATTCGAGGATGGCTGCCTGTGAGCATTGCAGCAGCCAGTTGCCTAAATCGGTATATTTGTCCAGCGTTTTGAGCAGTTCCAGGTTCACTTCACGCCCATACACCGCCGCTAACCGCAGCAGCGGCAGGGCGTCCTCTGGTAAGCGGCTCAAGCGCCGCTCGATTACGGTTTGCATACTGCCACTGAAGACGGAGTCTGGCAGGGTGATCGCGCCAATGTTGCTCAGCTTGCCCGCTTCTTCCGCCAACACACGGACGACTTCCACAAGAAAGAAAATATTTCCTTCAGTATACCGT
>CAWUJQ010000274.1:0-6435 GCA_963922445.1 uncultured bacterium | reverse complement strand
GAACTGCTGGACGGCGGCGCGTTCGGTAAGCTGGTGCCACCTGGTGACGCCGACGCGATGGCCGCTGCGATTATCGAAACGCTCGATAACCCACCCGATACCGCCCCGGCCCGCGAGGCGATGCTCGAACGCTACAGCATTGATCGACTGGTGCGCGATATTGACGGCTTATATCAGGGCTTGCTCACGCGCAAAAAAGCCAATCCGCGTGCGGGGGGTTAGTCAGTGGGGGTGTCGTCAGCCTCCGGCTGGAACGTCACTTTGCGATACACATCACTCAGCGCCAGCACACACCCAATCGACGGCAACTCTACCTCAGCTTCCAGCCCGTCAAAGTCGCTCAGTGACCAAGTGGCCCCGTCGCGGGTGTAGCGTTCAATGTGTGCGTCTGACTGTGATATGAGCAAGTACACCTGAAGCGACGGGATGCTGCGATACAACTTGGACTTTCTTCCACGGTCACGGCCTTCCGTCGAAGGAGACAGCACTTCAATCACGACATTTGGATTGACCAGCGTGTCGAACGCACCTTCTAGGAATTGCGGTTCACCGCACACAACACTCAAATCGGGATAGACATAAGACTTTAGTTCGTCAAGGTGAACCCGCATGTCACTGGCGTAAACCTCGCACTGGCGGTCAGCAAGTTGTGCGTTCAATATGCCACCTGTGTTTAGGTTAATCAGATTGTGATTGCGACTGGCTCCCGTCATCGCCAACACCTGACCATCTACGAACTCGTGCTTGAATTCGCTTTCATCCTCAAACGCCAGATATTCGGCTTCCGTCCATTGGTCTTCTGGCAAATCAGACACAGGCTTCCTCCACATTACAATTTTGCGACATGCTTATTTTAAGGCCGTTGTCTCAAAGTTTGTGTGACGAGACCAAGATATTATTCACATCCACAACAGTTGAGCATACGTGACCAGCCGCTTCCACTCATCACGCATCACTTTCAACTCTTGACTGAACGAGAAACAAAAAGCGCGTGACCCGCACCGCAGGCCACGCGCCCTCATCAGATGGAGTCGGTTGGGCCTTAGCTGCCCGCGAAGATCAGAGTGCCGCAGCTACCCTGAACCCATACCGATGTAACTTCACTGGTGGCAATGCGCACCCAGTTAATCTGAACTACAGCAGACTCGCCAACGGCGGTACTGGTGCCGGAGTAGCTCAGTACACGATGCTGGTCGCCGGGGTCAAGCGGTGCCACGTTAGAGATGTCGTTGCCGCCAACACTATCAAAACTGCTGCATCCGCCAATGACAAAGCGGAACAAGTCCGTATTTTCTTCAACAACCGTCGTTGTGGTGGTCTCGGCGGCGTCATCATCTTGTGCAGCCGCCGTCAGCACGCCAAACGCAGCCACAGCCATCACAACAGTAAACGCCATCAAGAAGCGCTTAAACAACATGGAATATCTCCTTATGTAGTGGGCGCGTTGCCCATAATGGATATAAACCGGGAACCAAGTCCCTTAACAGCAGATGAGTTGCTGCATCAAATATCCTACATCGAAACACGGTGGCAGGCAATGTGACTGTGGCCCGCGCAGCCTCAGCGTAGGATAAGCGTACTGCACCCATCGCAATAGGCGGCGTTGGCGGCAGGGGGAGCGATTTTTTACGTCTTACATAGCCGGTGTAGTTGATTTCGTCGGCAGTTCGTGCTACGCTTTTTGGGGTGGCAACAACCATATAGCTCCCAAAACAGATGGGCTGTGAAATCAGCACATTTGCTTTGTGTCCCCATTTGACATTACCCCCGCCCTCACGTATACTACTCGTTCACCTGTAGCCATATAGCGTCACGTCTTTATCCCGATGGCGGCGGTTCGGCCACCGACGTCACCCATAACCCTAGTCCCACCCCAGCAAAGTATGCGACTGAGGAGCAACAGCCCCGTGCAAGCACCAAACCGTGTCAAGAATTACGCACGCACCGAGGAAACACAGTCCCTCCCTTCGTTGATTGAAGTTCAGCTTCAGTCCTACCAGTGGTTCATTGAAAATGGCCTCACCGACCTGTTCGATGAGATCAGCCCCATTGAAAGCTTCAATGGCGACCTCCTGCTCTATTTCCCCGGCTCCAGTCCCGAAGCCAAGGAGTTCGACCTGCATTACTGGTTCGAAGAACCCAAATACTCCGTTGACCTGTGCATTGAGCGAGATATGTCCTACTCGGCACCGCTCTATGTCAAAGTCGCGCTCGTCAACCGCGACCAGGGCGACGAAGTCATCACTGCCGACATCTTCATGGGCGACTTCCCCGTGATGACAGAAAAAGGGACGTTTATCATCAACGGTACCGAGCGCGTGGTCGTTAGCCAGCTCATCCGCTCGCCCGGTGTCTACTTCGACGCCGACCAGGATCGCACCACCGGGCGGCGCATGGCCAACGCCAAGCTCATTCCCGACCGTGGCGCGTGGATGGAGTTTGAAACCCACAAGAACGACTACATCAAAATCAAGTTCAACCGCAAACGCACCGTCCCGGTGAGCGTGCTGCTGCGCGCCCTGGCCGCAGTTGATGACGGGATGCCGCCGGAGATGTCCCCCATTCAAGAGGGCACCGACGACGAGATGATGGCCCTCTATGCGGACGCCGACGACGATGATGTTCACCGCTACATGGAAAGCACGCTGGACAACGAGCCTGTGTGGGACTTGCGCCCCGGCCAGACGATTGCCGAGGCCGCGCTGCTGGAGTTCTATCGCAAGATGCGCCCCGGCGACCCGCCCACACTCGAAAACGCCCGCGAATACCTGGAGGGCCAGCTTTTCGACCAGCGCCGCTATGACCTGGAGCGTGTGGGCCGCTACAAGCTAAACCAGCGCCTGCAAACAGACGGCATTGTCTCCCGCAGCACGCGCACCATCACCAAAGCGGACATCGTGAAGGTGGTCGAGCGCATTATCAACATCAACAACAACAAGGTTGACCCCGACGACATCGACCACCTGGGCAACCGCCGCGTGAAAACCGTGGGCGAACTGGTACAAAACAAGCTGCGTGTTGGCTTGCGCCGCATGGAGCGCGTGGTGAAAGAGCGCATGTCCATTAAAGAGTCGGACAATATGACGCCCGTCGCCCTGGTGAACATCCGCCCGGTGGTGGCCAGCATCCGCGAGTTCTTCGGTAGTTCGCAGCTTTCCCAGTTCATGGAGCAGACGAACCCGCTGGCCGAACTGACGCACAAGCGCACCATCTCTGCATTGGGGCCGGGCGGCTTGCGCCGTGAACGTGCGGGCTTCGATGTGCGCGACGTGCATCACAGCCACTATGGGCGCATTTGCCCGATTGAAACGCCAGAAGGCCCGAACATCGGCTTGATTGGCCGCTTGGCCAGCTACAGCCGCGTCAACGAGTACGGCTTCATCGAAACGCCCTACCGCAAGGTCGAAAAAGAGTTGCCCATCGACCACGACAACCTGCTAGGCCGCAGCCTGGGCGATGACATCGAAGACGATAACGACGAAATCGTATTCGAGGAAGGGCTGCTCATTGATGAAGACTTGCTGGCAACGCTCCGGCAAATGGGCCTGGAAGCCGTGCCCGTGCGCCCGTTCGTTACCGATCAGGTCGAGTACCTGTCCGCTGATGACGAGGATCACTTCATCATCGCGCAGGGCAACGCCCGCCTGGACGAACACAAGCAGTTCGTGAGCGACCGCGTATCCGTTCGGTATGCGCAGAAGTTCCTGAACACACCCGCCCGCCGCATTGACTACATGGACGTGGCTCCGCGTCAGATTGTGGGCATCAGCGCCGCACTCATTCCATTCCTGGAACACGACGACGCCAACCGCGCCCTGATGGGGTCGAACATGCAGCGTCAGGCCGTGCCGCTGCTCAAGCCCGATACGCCCATCGTCAGCACCGGCATGGAATTCCAGGCCGCCTACGACAGCGGTCAGGTGATTGTGTGTGAGTACAACGGCGAAGTAACCAGCGTCCAGGGTGATCGCATCGTCATCCGCACAGACGACGGCGAAGAGATCGTCTATCGCCTGCGCAAGTACGACCGCTCCAACCAGTCCACCTGCATTGACCAAAAGCCCGTTGTCATCAAGGGCCAACAGGTGCGCCTCGGTGACGTCATTGCCGACAGCTCCTCAACCTTTGAGGGGGCGCTCGCACTCGGCCAGGACGTGCTGGCTGCGTTCCTGAGTTGGGAAGGCGGCAACTATGAGGACGCGCTGCTCATCAGCGAGGACTTGCTGCGCAAGGACAAGTTCACATCCATTCACATCGAAAAGCACGAGGTCGAAGCGCGCGATACCAAGCTCGGCCCAGAGGAAATCACCTACGACATCCCGAATGTGGGTGAGGATGCCCTCAAAGACCTTGACGAACACGGCATCATCCGCATCGGTGCCGAAGTCGGCCCGAACGACATCCTCGTGGGTAAGATCACACCCAAGGGTGAAAAAGAACTCTCGCCAGAAGAAAAGCTGCTCCGCGCTATCTTCGGTGAGCAAGCCCGCGAAGTGAAAGACACCTCCCTGCGCCTGCCCCACGGTGAGCGCGGCAAGGTGGTGGACGTGAAGGTCTTCACGCGTGACGAACACCGCGACCTGCCCGCTGGCGTCGAGAAAATGGTGCGTGTGGCCATCGCGCAGCGCCGTAAGCTGACGGTTGGCGACAAGATGGCAGGTCGTCACGGGAATAAGGGCGTGATCTCCAAGATCGTACCGATTGAGGACATGCCATTCCTGGATGACGGGCGCTCGGTCGAAATCATCTTGAACCCGCTCGGCGTACCGGGTCGTATGAATATCGGTCAGGTACTCGAAATTCACCTCGGCCTCGCTGCTGACCGTCTCGGCTTCCGTGCCGTCACACCTGTGTTCGACGGGGCCAAGGAGTGGGAAATCCAATCGGAGTTGGGCCGTGCATGGCTCATTGACCACGCCTGGAAGATCATCACCGAACGGGCCTGGAAGTGGTTGCAGCAGTTTGAATACGATCCGATTGAGATCAAGGACGACGACGAAGCGCGCCGCCTGTACTGCTACGAACACATGAAAGACCTACCCGAGTACGATCACGACCTGCTGTTGCACAACAAGAACTACCTGCGCCGGGCCGTGCTCAACGAGTGGCTGAAGGAAAAGGGCTACAATCCCGACGACATTATGATGTACGAAGCCACGGGCCTCTCAGTCGAAGAGCGTGCCCGCCGCGACGACAACGCCTACGACGTTACCCTGCGCGAGTGGGCTGAGCATGTCGATCCAGAGTACATCATTCCAGAGGGCATCAGCCGCCGCGAACTCGAAGATCAAGTGCGCCGTGTGGAGTTCCGCACCAACGAACCCGCTCCGGTCTTCGGCAAGGCCAAACTGTACGACGGCAAAACGGGCGAACGCTTCGACCGCGCCGTAACCATCGGCCAAATGCACATGCTCAAGCTGGCCCACCTTGTAGAAGACAAAGTCCATGCCCGCAGCACCGGCCCCTACAGCCTCGTTACGCAGCAGCCGCTGGGTGGTAAGGCGCAGTTCGGTGGCCAGCGCTTCGGTGAGATGGAGGTGTGGGCGCTTGAAGCTTATGGTGCCGCTCACGTCTTGCAGGAAATGCTCACCGTCAAGTCCGACGACGTGCAGGGGCGTGTGCGCACCTACGAAGCCATCGTCAAGGGTGACCCGATTGAAGACCCCGGCATCCCGACGAGCTTCCGCGTGCTGGTGAAGGAACTTCAGAGCCTTGGCCTGGCAGTAGAGGCCATCAAGAGCGATGGCAACATCGTCCGCTTTGGCAAGGACGACGAAGAAACTACTAAGCAGCACACACCCAAAAACGACGGGATGGTCAGCCTCAATACGGCCCCCGTCACCGAATCAACACCAGACGCCAGCCCGGAAGAAACCCCCGGCGGCGACTAAACCCGACGCATCATCGTGAGGGGCGCAATGCATTGCGTCCCTCCTTTGCACCTTGGCACTGCTCTCCATTACAAAACACGAACCGTCTGTCAAACCTCACCCAATCTCACAATTCATCCGTAACGCGCAGCCCCCCAGCGTGTTTTAGCAACGTGTCGGCAGTTTGTGCAATGAATCGCAAACGGCCTTATAATCGAAGCGTTTATTCACAACGCAATCGAATAGGATACCGAAGATGGCAGAACTTCCTTTTGAGCTACAAAAGCTCCCGCCCGCCGCGTTAGACGTACTGCGGTACTTTTCACAAAATGGCAACCAGCCTGCCGACGACATCGAAATCATCGCCCATGCCGGCCTGACGGAGCGCAGCTTCAGCAAGGCCATCAAGCGCTTGATTACCAAGAAGTTTGCGGACATGGACGTGCGCCGCATGTACACCCTCACCGAAAAGGGTGAAGGGCTGATGCATGAGTTGATCGAATATGACAGCGAGATGGGTGGCGGCAGCAGCGCGCCAGCCAACGCCGCAGCCGCTGCGCCTGCC
>CAWUJQ010000273.1:0-6450 GCA_963922445.1 uncultured bacterium | reverse complement strand
AGCACGTTGATGCGCCCCAACGAGCCGCTCCTGCACCTGGTGTACTTCTACATTGTCAACGTGGCGGCGGTGTCCGCATTCGTTATCCTGACGGGGTGGGTGCTGCTGGCCGCCCGCCTGCTGATGATTTTCCAACAAAAGCGCTAAAATTTCTTGACAGCGCCCGGTCAGCCCAGCACACGTAGTTGTGATACATTAAAGGGAAAAGCTTAACAAAGGATGAAACCATGTTCACGACACATCGGCATGTGCTGGCCGCCATTATTGCAATAGTGAGTGTTGGGCTGTTTAGCCGCACCGCACTGGCTCAGGTGCCAATTGCAGACACCTGCCCTGTGTCTGTGCGCGCTGCCTTTGCCGAACTGGATCGCGTGTGCGACGCGGTCACCCGCAACGAAGCCTGTTATGTGGCCAACAACGTAGTGGCCGCGTTTTTTGAGGCCGCTGCCGAAGCGACATTCGTCCAGCCGGCTGACCGGGTAGACGTGACGACCCTGCGCCAACTGGTGACCTCCCCGTTTGACCCGGAAACGGGTGACCGTGGCGTTGCTGTGATGCGGCTGCAAGCCAACTTGCCTAACACGCTACCCGGTCAGGCGGTGGTGTTTGTGTTGATTGGCGATGTGGAGGTGGAAAACAACGTCGCGCCAGAAGAAGCGATTGCGCTGAGTGACCCGGTCACGGCCACAGCAAAAACACTGGTAAACGCCCGCAGTGGCCCAACGACGACGGCCACTGTGTTAGACACCCTCAACGTGGGCGAACCCATCATCATTGACGCACGCAATCAAGCGGGTGACTGGCTGCGGGGTGTTTACAACGATACGGTCGTTTGGGTAGCAGCCGTCACGGTAGACCTACCCGGCAGCGTAGACGAACTGCCCGTCCTGGCCGATGACCGCTTTGGCACCATGCAGGCATTCCAGTTGCAAACCGGCCTGGGCAACCCCGAATGCCTTGACGCGCCCCACTCCCTGCTGGTGCAGTCGCCGCAACAGGTGGAAGTCACCGTTAACGTGAACAGCCTGGATGTCACGTTGGGGTCGTCTGTGCTGATGGAAACCCCCGCTCCCAATGGCCTGCGCATCACCGTGCTGGACGGCAGCGCCACGCTGCCGAATGGCACAGTTGTGCCCGCCGGGTTCTTCATCGACATTACGTTTGCGGGCAACAACATCATTTACGGTGAGGCCACGCCCATCCCCGATGACGAGCTAGAACGGCTGCGCCAGCAGTGGGATGGTGTGGATGCCGACGCGCTCAACTACCCCATTGAATTCCCTGACGCAGACGACCCCGACGCGGTGGTGACGGCAGAAGTCGGTGTGCGTCAAAACCCGGGGCCGATTATTATTCAGCCCGTGGTTCCGGTCACAGCAGAAGCTGCCCCACCGCCGTTTGTGCCGTCTTTTGTGCCGCCGCCCCCCGATGACGACGATGATGATGATGACGACGACGACGACGACGATGACGACGACAGCTATGCATACGGGGCCAGTCTGGCACCCATCGGCCCAAAGAAAAGTGACGAGGATATTTTGGCTGAGCGGATTATGCTCAGTGTTATTACGTTGACGATGCTATCAGGCGCGGTTGTTTTAGGCGGGCGCTATGGCAGCCCTGGCCGCAAAGACGAAAACAAAGGCGCTTAGCTTTTGCCTGTTCGGGGCGCGTTGTATCATCTGCGCCCCGGCGATTACACTGACCCAACCTGTTGTTTTTCCTCGCTGGTGAGGTTTTCTCACAGACTAAAGCGGCAACATGCGCTACATTCGATGTACAACTAAAAAACGTTCTCACAAACAAGGAGTCACCATGCTCAAAAACCGCTTACGCTTCCCCGCCACGCTGATTGTGCTGGTGGGTGCCCTCCTGCTGACCGGGGCCAGCCTGACTGCACGTGCGCAAGTTCCTGGCACAGATAACTGCCCGGCGGGTGTGCGCGACGCCTTTGCCCAACTAGACGCGGTATGCACTGGCATCGACCGCAACGAAGCCTGCTATGTGGCGAACAACGTTGTCGCGGCCTTCTTTGAAGACGTGGACGAAAACACATTTGCCCAACCGTCTGACCGGGTAGGGGTAGAACAAATCCGCCAGCTTTCAACGGCTCCGTTTGACCCAGTAACGGGGGAGTGGGGCGTGGCTGTGATGCGCGTGCAAGCCAATTTGCCCAACACCCTGCCGGGGCAGGGCGTCATTTTTGTGATGGTGGGCGATGTTTCGCTGGAAAATGCGGTCGATCCGAACGAGGCGATTGCCCTGGCCGACCCCATCAGCGCGACGGCGACCGACCGTGTGAATGTACGCAGCGGCCCGTCCACCACATTTAACGTGGTGGATGTCCTCGAAGCCGGCGGCGCAATTGCCGTGGATGGGCGCAACGAAGGCGGTGACTGGCTGCGCGGTGTGGTCAACGGTGCGATTGTGTGGGTGTCTACCGGGGCGGTTAACTTCCCCGGTGACGTCAACAGCCTGCCCGTGATTGCAGACAGCCGCTACGGGGCCATGCAAGCGTTCACCATGAGTACAGGCATCGGTAACGCGGAGTGCAAAGACGCGCCCAATTCGCTGCTGGTGCAGGCCCCGCAGCAGGTCGAAGTTACGCTTAACGTCAACGGCCTGGATGTCACGGTGGGGTCAACGGTGGTGTTCGACACGCCCAACAGCGAGAACCTGCGCGTCAGCGTGCTAGATGGCAGCGCCACGCTGCCCTCCGGTGTTGTCGTTCCAGTGGGCGGAACGGTGCAGGGGCGTTTGAACGACGACGGCTTCATCGAAGACGAAGCGGAATTCGATGATGTCGATCAGATGGATGAGAACGACTGGGAAGACTTCGACGAGTGGGACGACATTGAGTCTGACGTATTGAACTACGACTTCGACTTCGATGAAGAAGCGTTCCTCGAAGACGTTGACGAGTATGACGAATACGACGAGTATGACGAATACGACGAATACGACGAGTATGACGAATACGACGAATACGACGAATACGACGAGTATGACGAGTACGGCTACTACGACGAGTACGGCTACTACGACGAGTATGACGAGTACGGCTACTACGACGAGTACGGCGATGACTATGACTACGGCTATGATTATGACGATGATGGCGACTACAGCTACGACTATGACTACGAGTATGACGACATAGACGACGACTATGGTGACTCATATGACGATGGCGATCCGTATGATGACGAAGGCTATGACGACTATGATGACAGCGGTGACAATGATTACGAAGACGGAGATGACTATGGTTAAGATGATGACGGGGACTACGACGGCGGCGATTACGATGATGACGGCGGCGATTACGATGATGGCGGCGACTATGACGACGACGGGGATGACGATGGCGGGGATGACGATGGCGGGGATGACGATGGCGGTGACGACGACTACTAAGCCGTGAGCTGTACCGCTTGAGGGCGTGGTGAAGCGCCTACCACGCTCTTAGCTATTGGTGCGAGAATCAAGCCGATGTATTCGTTAGTGTGGGCGCTGCGCGATGTGATGTACCGTGCCGGGGAACTGCATTGAGCGCACCCTGCCGCGCTTGACATACACCTGGAGCAGTTCATCCGCTTCGCTAAACACCACGCGCTCGTCGGTGAGCCATACTGGGTAGGCACTGCCCGTGCTGGTTTGCATGAACTGGGCGCTGCACGCGTGAATGTCTAGCACAGTAAAGCCCTGACCGTTGATATGGGTGGCGATGCGCTGGCCATCGGGCGACCAAACCGCGTACAAGTCCGGGTTAACAGCGCCGCAGTCGAACAGGCTGTTGGCCTGGGCACTGGGGTTAATTACCTGAACGATGGTTTCGTCGGTGGGGTTGCCCAACGTGCCCCCGTGCGACAGCAGCGATAAGCGCCCACTCCCCGGCACCCACGCCACAGACTGGTGACTACCCCGGTCGGTTAGTGTGACGCCGGGGCTGAATGTTTCTCGGATGACAGGGGCGACCACGGCCACCTTGCCCGAATAGCGGAACGAAATCCAATTGCCATCGGGCGACCACTGCGGGTTTACGACATTGCCAATGCGTGTGATGGGCGTGTGAACGGCCTCCGCTAAGTCCAGTAGGGCGACGTTGTAGCGCTCAGCGGGGTCGGGGCTGTCCACAAAGATGTACGTGATTTGCGTGCCATCGGGCGACCAACTCAGCGTGTCACGGAAGTTGGCACGCGCTGTATAACGCTTGACAGTACGGGTAAACACATCCATCACCACGATGTCCCCGGCGCTGCTGTCGCCATACCATTTGTGGAATGCTAACTGCTTGCCATCGGGCGACCACACCGGATAGGCATAGGCGGGTTGTTGGGTGGGTGACCACAACGGGTGCCGTTCCGCCTGGTAGGTGGCTGCTGGTGGCGACACATCCACGTGCAGGTTGCGCCCGGCGTCAATCACGTAAATGGCCCCGTCAACATCGGCGGCCAGCATATGCGCTGGCAGTCCCCGCCCCAACAGGACGGTCAAGCCCACCACAGCAACTAATCCCACAATGGCTATCCCCACAACCTGGAAGAATATACGCCTCATGCCTGATGCACCCCAAACTGGCGATCTACACCGCTACATTTAACATAAATTTAAAGAAGATACACATGAGAAATCATTGTTTTAATTGCGCAGAAAACATCGAAGCTCATTGTTTTGAGACCACAATGGGATGAAAATCCTTCCGCCAGTGAATAGACCATGATATTATGATGAGATGACGTAACGCCGCATGAGTATAGCATAAGTATTAACGGAAGCACAACAATGTCACAGATCGCTATCGTTGCCTTTTATAAATTTATCCCGCTTGCCGATTACCCCTCTATGCGCCAACCGCTGCTGGACTTTTGCCATCGCCACAACATTCGTGGCTCGATTTTGCTGGCAGCAGAGGGCATCAATGGCACCATTGCCGGAGAGCAACCCGATATTGACGCGGTATTGGCCTACATCCGTCGTGACGCACGCCTGAGCGACTTAGAACACAAAACGTCTTATGCCGACTATCGCCCCTTCCAGCGCATGAAGGTGCGCCTCAAGCGGGAAATCGTGACGATTCAGCACGCGCAAGCTGACCCGCTCCAGCAGGTGGGCACCTATGTAGACCCCGACGCTTGGAATGCGCTCATCGCACGGGATGACGTTGTTTTGATTGACACACGTAACGACTACGAGTTTGAGTTAGGCACATTTGCAGGGGCGGTGAACCCGGCAACAGAGAGCTTCGGTGAGTTCCCGTCTTACGTGGAAAACAACTTAAATCCCAGTGAACACAAGCGCGTGGCCATGTTCTGTACGGGCGGCATCCGGTGCGAAAAGGCGACGGCGTATATGCTGTCGCAGGGCTTTGAGGAGGTCTATCACCTCAAGGGGGGAATTCTGAAGTACTTGGAACAGGTGCCACAGGAACAGTCGCTGTGGCAAGGGGAGTGTTACGTTTTTGATGAGCGCGTAACGGTCGATCACGATTTGAAGCCGGGCAAACTACCCAAGGCGTCGGGGCCGAATCGCCAAACGGATTAGCGGCGGGTTCGGTGACCTTGCCAGCCATCGATAAAGGCTAATGCTTCATCGTAGCTTTTGACGATGCGTTTGTTGTCTGCATGGGGTGTCATCGCAGCCGTGATGCGCAGCATGTTTTCCTGGTAGTAGTTGCTGGCAATGAGCGCCATTGGAATGTGTTCGAGGTTGAGTTTGCGATGTACCGCGTAGCTGGTATGCAAAATCGTCCGTGTGTTAGACGCATCAAATGTGCTGACGTGGGTGAAGTCGAAAATGCCACCGTGAATGTTTGGCAGGGCCGGGGCAACGTCTTTTTGCAGCCAATCGTAATAGCGACGGGTGCATTCGCCGCTTAATGCCCCGTCGTAGGTCACAAGGATCAGTTGGCGTTTGGGGTCAATGGTTGCTTTTACGTTAGAATGATCGAGTGTGGCGATGTTGGCAAACATGTGTAACTGGCTCCGAGTAGATCGTTGGATACTTGGGTGAAATCGTGGATGGAAAGTCCACAATTAAGTGCATCCTGTATATCAGTATAGGATGGTGAGACACGCTGTGCAATAAGCGAGTGGGGAATTTACAAGATTGAAACGTTTACAACCCTTACGGTTAAATCCGAGTTTACATCCCAAAGTTTGGGGGGGGCGTCGCCTGGCGACCCACCTCAATAAGGCGCTGCCTGACGACGTGCCCTACGGCGAAAGCTGGGAATTGCATGATACCGCGACAGTTGCCGATGGCGTGTGGGCAGGGCGCACCTTGGGCGCGCTGCTGGCCGAATATGGCACCGCGTTAGTCGGTGAAGGCAATGACCCGGCGGACGGGTTCCCGCTGCTGGCAAAGTTTTTGGATGCAAACGCGTGGCTAAGTGTGCAGGTACACCCCAACGACGAACAGGCCGCCGCCCTGGAAGGGCAACCGCGTGGT
>CAWUJQ010000272.1:0-6498 GCA_963922445.1 uncultured bacterium | reverse complement strand
ATGTTACTGAGTCCGGTCGCGTGGTTTGCCCATTGCCCCTAGCTTAGCACTGACAGCCCCCTGTGTGCCACTGGCTGCCAGCGCTTATGCTTACACGATTACCATTTAGCTGATTTGGGCAACCTGGGAGGGGGCACCCATGTACGGATTTAGTTGCTGTTGGGCATCTCTTTGTGGGCGCGTTTTAGGTCTTTCAGTACCGCGTTTAGCTGATAGATGATCTCTTCGCGCTCGTCAAAAGACATATCGTTCAGCTTATTCATAATCTTTTTGCGCGTACCATAAATCGACTTGAGCGCCTTTTCTGCCGGGAGTGTACCATTTGGTACACTTCGATTTTGGGGCACGGTACCAGCGCCATTGGTACGCTCCGCATGGAGTGTACCATTTGGTACACTTCCCCAGTCTTTAGCCATTTCACGAATGGCCCCCTCTGGCAGATTTTCGTCGTCGGCCTTATCCCACAAGTCGTAGGGAATCTTCAGCAGACGGCGGTAGTCGCGCAATTGCTTGGTACTGCTAAAGCGCAGCGCGTGGGCAAGCTGCTCTGCCTTGCCGCCAGGAATGCGATACTGAAAGCCATCAGCAACCTGAGCGTAAAAGTCCCGTTCATGCTCGAATGCGTTGATGGGTTCGAATTGTGCGCGCTGCTCCTCGCTGTAAATGTGCATCAGGAGGAGTGCCAACTGCCGGGCCTTGCTAATCGCATTCAGATCATCGCGGGCATTATTCTCGATTGCCTGACGCCAAACATCGGGGGCATCCACCACGACAGCCGGAATTTTGTCCCAGCGGAATTTGCCGCGCCCTTCAATTTCTTCCTCAGCGCCAAAATGCCACATCAACATGTGATAGGCCATCCAGCGGCGCTCGCCTGTTTCGATCACAAATCCGATGCCATCGGGAATGAGCGTAATCGGATTGAGCAGGCCTTTTTCACGGATGCTGGCAGCAAGCTCAACCAACTGCATAAACGCCCCTTCGAGCGGGCCGCATTCAACAGGTTCTTGCTCCGGGTTGGCGGGTTCGTCATCGGCAGCAATCGCTTCAGCAATGGCATAGCTGCGCTCAGATTCATCGGCGCGCAAGTGGCGATCAATATCTATTTCTGCGCCGCGCTCATTTTCAGCGGCCCGCTTCCACAAAACAAAAAATGATGGCAGCGTTTCTGCCGAGACCCGTTCATCACCACGCACGCTGTGGGGAATGATGCGGCGTGGCTGGGCGGGGTCGGGCTGGATGGATCGAATATTTTCGTAGCCGACTTTTACGCGTTGTTGATTTTCCGCAGTGGTCAGGCCAACGCCAGAAAGCACCTCCATGGTGGTGGTGTAACTGAACTCACCAAGGTCGTTGTTCGAGTCGCCATCAGACTCGGCTTTATTATCTTTTTTGCTGAACGGGTCAACCCATTCACCCTGTGGGTTTACGCCATGCCTTCTTGCCATTTCGCGACCGCCTTTTCAAATTTCAAGGTTAACTTCCACATGATACTTGCTTCGCGGCTGGTGGGCGCATATGAGTAAAGCGCCTGCCGGTAGTTGGCCGATTCGCTGATGAGCGTGCGCAGCGGGATCGGATCCCAGACCAGTTCGCCAAACGAGTTTTGCACAATCTTAAGGTTGTTCTCGTGATTCTCCGTCCCACGCCGGAAGCGATTTGGGAGGATACCAAGCAGGTGATTTTCCGGCAATTTCTGATTGGCCCGCGTCTGGCTGAACTCGCGGATTTGCTCAAGCCCCTGGTTCAATCCGTCGAAGCTGAGCGCCTCCAACTCAGTCACGTAAAGGAACGCCCCCGCCGCCATGTACACCGAGCCGTCGAACATGGTGGCTGTGGGGGCCGTGTCCAGAATTACATAGTTGAATACATCGCGCACTTCTTGCAGCCGAGTGTGCAGCGCAAAGGGGTTCTTCTCCAGCAGCGGGATTACCGTGGTTTTCTGATCCCCTGGCAACAGGAACAAGCGCCCGGCAGAGGGGTTATCCGGCACGGAAAAGCGAGAGGGCGGCACCACCTTCAGCACGTCCTGGAACTGCATCTTGTCTACCAATAAGTTGAACAGGCCCGGCTCTTGATCGACCCCCAGCGAGTACCCGGCATGGCCCTGAGGGTCGGTGTCTATCAGCAGGACGTTGTGGCCACGCGTGGCCAGCCCTGCCGCTATATGTACAGATATTGTGGACTTGCCAACACCGCCTTTGCGGTTGGCAACGGCTATCGTTTTCATCACTACCAATCCCAGTTCTGCTTAATCTAATGCTTAGATTATATCCCAAACTGCGCCCTACGTCCCGTACACGTTCGCAAACCGTGCAAGCATAATTCTAGAACTTTGCCACCGATTGGTGGGGCGGGGCAGGCGGTGGGGCAGTGGGCTTTATCCCAAATGGCTAGGGGCACTGCGCCCAAACTGGGAACAGGTTGGGGACTGTGTCAGCAGTGATGGCCTTGCTTGTGCCCGCGTTCAGGTTGTGAACGTAGAGGTCAAAGTCGCCAAAAATGTTGAAGCCCTGCGAGTAGACAAGCTGGCCACCGTCCGGTGACCAGGAGACAAAGAACGCCTCAAAGCTGCCATCGGTGATGCGCTGCTCCTCACCCGTTTCCAGGTTTAGCACGTAGACCGTACTCGTGCTGCGGTAGTCCCGCGTGAAGGCCAGCTTGGTTCCGTCTGGCGAGATGGCAATGGCATTCTCACTGCCACGCCCCGACGGAATTTCGCGGCTTGCGCCTGTTGCCAAATCGTACTCGTAGACCTCGTCGGACTGCGACAGCGTGTAGACAAAGCCGCTGCCATCGGGCGACCAGGTGACGAAAACACCGTTGGTCAGCTCGGTCACCAGGGTTTCGGTATCGCCGCTGGCCACGTCCAGCAGTTCGATGTCTACGCCGCCGCCGATGGTGGTGTGATAGCGCGTCAGTAAAATCGAGCGGCCATCGGGCGACCACTTTGGCAGGGCATACCCGCCTGACGAGACACTGGCCATCAGCTCTACATCGGACGAGCCGAAGCGCGTCAGGTAGAGGTCGCCGCCGCGCCCTCGGCTGTGAATAAATACAAGCGCATCACACGTGGGCGCAAAGTCAAACGTGGACGGCATGTACGAGCGGGTATAAGCGCGCTGCTCCTAATGGGTGCGCATGTCGTGCAGGTAGATGGCAAACTGGCCGCGCACATCATCGCGATTGGACAGATAGCCGACCATGTCACTGCCGGTGATTGGCGCGGAAAGGCGCACGGCGAAAACGCTTAAAAACACGAACAAGACACTGCTAACCATCACCCGAAAAACAAGATTCCACATCAAGCTACCTCGACCAAACAAGCTGTTGTTCAAAGCCCGGTGTATCGGTCAATTGGTGCCAATCATCGGACTTCAAGTTGGTTATGTATACATCGCTTTGCACACCGCTGAGCGCGACAAACGCCAGCCGCTGGCTATCGGGTGACCACACGGGATAGTTGATCCCGCTGAAGATGCGGTCGCTGGCCCTGCGCGATTCCTGGCTTGCCAAATCAACCACATAGACGCCAAAACGCTCCCGGTCGAACGAGCCGCTAAGGTAAGCCAGCCGCGTGCTGTCCGGTGAAAAAACGGGGGCGCTGGGCAGCGTTTCGGTCGCGGCGGCAGCGTCAATCAAGATGGTTTCTTCAGCCGTTTGCAAATCCATAATCGCCAAGTGATCGCGCTGGGTATAGGCCAACCAACGGCCATTTGGAGACAGGGCCATTTGATCGGCAAAATCGCTGTGCAGCAACGTGGGTTCGCCCGTGTTGATGTCTACCGCGTGAATTTCAGCGTTGATGGTGCTGAGCAGAACAGTGTCGTTCTGGCCCCAGTACACGCGATAAAACGGCGGGTGGTTGCGAGGCACATCGTGCGCTTGGCCTGTGTACAAATCAAACACGCGCAGTACAGATTGACCATCTGCAACCGCCTGCGTGACGATACGGCGTCCGTCTGGTGCGGTATCGAGATACAAGTCAAAATCCAAGTTGCCCGCCAAATCAAACGCCTCGGTTGTGACCGGGTCTAGCACATGAAAGCGAAAAAACCCGTCCGGCGATTGCGTCAAATAGGTCATCACGCCAGCCCCCGGCAAATGCGGTGCTGCCGCTTGAATGCCCGTCACACACAACCACAAAATCAGCCCAACCCCCGTCACCAACATGCTAAATTTTGTCATCGGCACCTCGTTAGTTTGCCAGTGGTTACCACCAGCATATCACGCAAAATGTGCCGACCCATAGCGCCATATGGTAGACTGGCAACGCATCCGCCCATCGTAGAGAGCGATACGCACTATGGCCGTTAGCACCACATTAGAGACGCTGCTGCTGAAGCACGCAGCCCACGCCTACGAAAAGCAGTTGTTCCTGGGCAAGGTGATTGGCCAACGCAATTGGCACTACGATCTGACGCAGGGCAAAATCCTGTTTGGCGATGACATCGCTTTTGATATGCAACTGCTGGGCACCGAGGGCCACAACTCCGGGACGTGGCTATGGGCCTGGGCTAATACGGCTAGCCAAATTCCACCGCAACTGCTGGCCGCTGCCAATACGGTCAAGGCATATGGTGAGCAGAACAGCATCCCCACACTGACCACTGCACAACTCAGCCTGGATAGCCTGTACAACGGTCACAATTTGGCGATGGTTTCGAGCGGCGTGTTTAAAGCAAACGCGTACTATCGCGCACCGTATGATGGCGGTGCGTTATTCCTGCTGCTGGTCGATACCGATTTTCCAGAAGACCTGCGCCACCCAGTAGACCGGGTTGCCATCACGTTTCCAAAGTTCATCGTGAATGTGCCGCTGGGCAATCAGCGCGTCACGCTGACGGGCTACCTGGAAAGCCACGGGCTGATTGTCAAATCCACGGACAAGCGCATTCGCGGCACGCATCCGACGGATCGGTCAGAAGTGGCAGCGCTGTTTGACGAGCAAGACCGCCTTGCGGATATTCGGGCAGAGGTGCGGTCGTAGCTGCGAGTGCTGGGTTGATAGTTGTTGGTTATCCCGGCCTTGAATCCGTAGAGGCTGCAAATTCACAGTTGTGTAAGCTTTAACGTGAAATTTGCGCTGAGGCGCGATTTGAGCGGCTTTTGTATTGAAAACACCCCGTTAGTCACGTTACACAGAAAAACGGCTCAGGCGTGCGCTGAGAGCGAAGAAATGCCCCTGGTGAGGTGAGTTTAATCCACAAAGCGCAGCCTATTTGACCCACGCAAACCCGACAATCCGACTCTTTTTCGCAAAAAAGAACGACACCGCACACAAGCCACGGCAATTTTACAATTGTGTAAGCTCAGGCCAAAATCCAAACGACAAGCGATTTAAGCGCACTTGCTACATAACCTCAAATGGCACCGTGTTTGCGCTCAAAGCGGCTGAGCGGCCCTCTGAGCGTGAGATAGGAGCCATCCGTGGGGTGAGCTACGCACCGCCGACCGCCGACGCGATCAGATAGATAAATACGCCGAACCCTGCGACAATCAACATGATGCCACCGACCACATTCATGCGCTCCCAGATATCGGTACGCTCAGAGGCGACCCCATCCGTTTCGTTGTCCCACTTGGCCAGCGCCCACATCGCATCCGGGAACAAAAGCGCAAATCCACCGCAAACGACCAGAAAAACCCCAAACACAAACATCATTGCCATTTCACCTTTCGTACAAATTGTTTAATCATGATTTTTAGCGTGTTAGAGAGCAAAAAAACACAGGAACAAACTGAGGCTGACGAAAAATGCGCCTGCCACCCAGTAACTCTCCCACTCAACGCAAACGGTCATAGGCCAACCATGACAGATTTTGAACCCGCCGCAAGCCACGCCATTTCAATGGCAGTGGTTAGGCGGGTTTCTCATTGGCTTTAGCCCGCCTGATGGGTGGCTGGATTTTGCGACGGGACACGTCGGGCAAAATACGCCACCATCTAGGCGTTTTTGTGCTATAATTTGGCCTATGCGGTAGAGCATGAATCGGCAGAAGGAGTATAGCCTCAGCGATGGCTCTATGCGGCACTTTAACAATTCAGTTTGCTGGTTGCGGCAGATAGGCTGTCGCGTAAAAGCTGAACCCATCCAAAGTGAGAAATGCTGTCTGGGCGGGACACGTCCGTATTGCTTAACGTGGCTCATTAGAGCGTGCGTGCAATAGAAGCCCCCGCAATTTATTGCGAGGGGAGTGTCACAGATTTCCGCAGCCTTTAGCCCCCCAATGATGCAGGGTAGGCATGTGATGACAGGTACGATTGGCTGCGTTGTCAGCCTGAAGACCGAGACGATGCCGCGCAGCAATTAACATGCTCTGGTCGCTGCACTGAGTACACAGCCAACACTTCCACGCAACGATATATAATCTCATTTACAGCAAATCGCTCCAATTAGATGCGACCTCTATTTCATTCTGTGTAAAAGCAACGCAGCACAAAATCAGCTTATCGAGTTTATGTTGTTAACGAGTCAACCTCAAAAGTGCAAATGCC
>CAWUJQ010000271.1:0-6549 GCA_963922445.1 uncultured bacterium | reverse complement strand
AGACATTGTGATCCTCTCATTTTCTTGACCTTTCATTACATTTTATCGCCCTTACATAACTACAGGAAATATAGCTTTGCTGTAGTTATTGATTGCTGTTCAACGCGTGGGGTTCCTAGAAGTTTGGCACTCTTGATGAGTTCATATTTGCCTACGTCAAGACAAAAGTTGTTTGATGTCATCATTGCTTAGATAGTTACCCACCGAGGGTTGTGATTGATCAGGTTGGGACTGTTGCCATGTAGCCCAGATACCTTCAGAAGCCTTGCAAGTACTTATGTAACGACTACACCCTGTACCATGAGGCGATATAAATAGGGGTTCCAGCGTCGATAATCGTGTTAACTCTCCATCCCCCACCTGCACAAACGCCCCGCCAATTTCCTCACATGAGTAACCGCGAGGACGCTGCTTACCACGTTTATTTTGACTGATTTCCCGCATACACTCTGCGCCATCATAGAAATACACGGAGACTTGCGGAAGGTGTTCAAGAACGCCAATAGAGGGCATTATTAATCGGTCGGTAATTCTAGTGGCGGCAACATCCCAATTGGGGCCTCGTGAGACCATTTCCCATGTATTTACTTGAAACTCACCATCTATTTCTGTACGGGTGGCAAGTCCGGTATTACTGGATGCCCATGTAAACGGGTGCGAGCAGAAAATGACATGGGTTTGTCCTGTGGTGCTAATGTAACTCACGGGGTCTTTGACATGCAGGTACCCCGGAATAGTTTGGTTTTCAATGACCGTTCTCAGTGTAGATAAGTCTAATGATGTGGGAAGCTCGCCACGCATCGCATCAATCGTCCAGACGCCGGTTCCGGGCTTCTGATAATCTCGAACACTGTCTGGGTAGTGAATTTCTTTCTCAGTGGATATGAGCAGTTCCCACGCTCCATTTGGTAGCTGATGCAGCGATGTTCCCTCAATTGATTTGACACTATAATCGGGTAAAGACAGGTCTTTCTTAGTCCATGAGAAGGCTTTTTCAAAAGACTTTCCTCCGTTTTGTGATAGAAATAGCGCGCATTCCAAACCGCGTGCCCCCATCTCCAACCCCGTCCGCGAGTCACCCACATTTCGATAGCGACCCACAAGCCAAAGTTGACCTTGACCATCCTCGACCATATTCCCGCCACCAAACCAAAATCCAGACTCAGTAGCATAGGGAGCCACAAGTTGCCGAGCAGCATCCTGATCGACAAGCGCTTGTAGAAACCGTATCACGGCCTCATGCTGGGTGCCCGAGAGGGCAGGTGTAGATATATCAGTTTTCGAAAGTTGCATCACAAATCCCTTGACAAATTGAGTGGATGATGTTTTATTTATTAAAATGATAAACGAATTAAGCTCAATTTGCAAAGCCTTTTGCGAGACAGTAGATGCCAAAACAATCACGAGCAAGCAATAGCCACGAAAATAGACAGATCAACCGCTCCACCATCCTAAACCTGTTGCTACAGCATCAGCCAACCTCTAGAACCCGATTGGCGGAGTTAACTGGCTTATCTAATCCGACAGTGTCGAATATCGTGCGAGAATTGCTCCAGAGCGGGGTCGTCGTGGAAGGTAATGAGGAGATAAGCGATAAGCCTCGAATAGGGCGGCGACGACAACTGCTACAGTTGAAACCAAATGCTAGGTTGGCATTAGCATTTCATCTGGGTTGGCCGCGTGCTGCTGTTGGCATTGTGAATCTAAATGGAGATGTTCTTGCTCAGGAGGCTATCCCACAGCATCTTGTACAGACCTCATCGTCAGAGGCAGTGACAGAAATTGCAGAGTATGGTCTAGCGCTGTTGCGAACCATTTCACCAGAAATGCGAGAGCGTGTTCTGGCGGCTGGTGTAGCAGTTCCTCGTTATCCCTGGCACAACACAGACATACAGACGCCATTGCAGGATGCACTGAACATGCCAGTTGTCGTGGAGAATAATGTGCACTCGATGGCAATCGGTGAGTTTATCTTTGGGCGGCATCGCCAACACACCAGTATGGCGTTTCTTTACATCGGGGCTGGCATCGGGGCTGGCATTATCCTCAACGGAGAGCTGTGGTATGGGAACAATCGTCATGCGGGTGAATTAATTGGTCATTTGCGTGTCACAACGGAAGATATCCCTTGCCGCTGTGGTAACACCGGTTGCTTCGAGGCGACTGCGGGTGAAAATGCTATCGCCGATCTCTTCCGTGCAGAATACCCTGAATACGCATCACTTGATACCAATGCGGTTATCCCCAAGCTTATCGACCTCGCCCAAGGAAACCCCAATTCGCCTCGTACACAACGTGTTCTGCACACCATCAGTGAACGACTGTATTTCGGGGTAGCCGCCCTCTCAAACCTATACAACCCGGAAATCATTGTGTTGGGTGGTCGTTTACTTGAACTCGATAACCTCTTGTTAGAGCCGATTCGCCACGTGATGGATCAACGCAATCAACAGGGTATCGAAATTGTCACACCAATCGAAAGCAGCAAGCTGGATGAGAACATTGCCCTGACAGGTAGTGGTGCCTTAGCACATGTTCAGGAAGTGTTCTCTCCCAAGCTTGATTTGCCCTCTGTCAGTTAGCAATCGAAAGGATATGGCTTTTATTCCTGCTATGTAGTGTGGTTCAACTGTTTATTTTCAAAAAATTGGAGACAAAAATGAAGTTGCACAAAATACATCTGTTGCTGATTTTCAGCATTGTCGGTCTGCTATCGTTGGGAGGGGTTGCGGCCCAGGACGATGCGACCGAGATCATCTACTCTCAAGACTCGCGTGCAATGGGCGCAGTTATTCCGATTCACATCGAGAACTTCATGGCGGAAAATCCTGACATCGTTGTAGAGTGGGAAAACATCTCTGGCGTGCCGGATGAACAGCGCAATCTCTATGTAACGCGCTTCACCGCTGGCAGCGAGACACCCGATGTGCTGGCGGTCGATATCATCCTCGTTGGTGACTACGCCGCACGCGGCTGGATAGAACCCCTTGATGCCTACTTCGAGGCGGACGAGCTTGAGGCATTTAACCAAGGTTTTGCACAAGCCGCCCAGCTAGATGGGCAGTTGTATGCCATGCCAATGTATATTGACGGTATCCACCTGTACTATCGCCAAGACCTACTTGATAAATATGGGTTCGAGCCACCACAAACGTGGGAAGAGCTTCAAATGCAGGCCGCCACGATCCTTGAGGGTGAAGATAACCCCGACCTGACAGGGTTCACCAGCATGTGGGCACCCATCGAAGGCCTCTTCATGAATTTCCTCGGCTTCTACTGGGGAACTGGTGCACAGTTCTTTGATGAAGAGGGCAACGTCACAATCAACTCCCCTGAGGGTGTTCAGGCACTCGAGACAATGATCGGTATGTTGGATGCCGGGGTTGTGAACGAGAGTATTCTCACCTACCGCCCAGACGACGCCCGAATTCTGTTCCAGCAGGAACGCGCCGTGTTCATGATGGTGCAGGACTTTGTCTGGCAGCCACTCAATGCGGAAGATAGCCCCGTTGCCGGGAATGTTAACTTCACCCGCATCCCCTATTTCGAGGGCTTCATGGGTGATGAAGTACCAAACACTGTTCCGCTAGGTGGCTGGTTGCTGGCAATCAACGCCAATAGCGAGAACAAAGAGGCCGCTGCTGAGTTTATCCGCTATATCACAGGCGAAGAAGCCCAGTTGCTAACAGCCGTTGAGCAGGGTCGCCTACCAACCCGCAGTGCGGTGTACGAAAGTGAAGAACTACTTGAAGGATTCCCTGTGGCTGCCCAGCAAGGGGCAAATTATGAAGTAGGGAATGTTCGCCCCTCTGCCGAAACAGGCGCACTCTATCCACAGGTCTCCGAGATTATGCAGACCGAGGTAACAGCGGCGCTGCTTCGGCAAAAGTCGGTAGAAGAAGCCCTTGCAGATGCCGAGGAGCAGATCAATAGTCTGACGAACTAACAACAATTTCCACAACACCGGGTGTACACATAAGATGTATGCCCCGGTGTACCTGTATGTACCCGGAGAATGTTATTATGACGCAATATAAAAGTATGGGGTGGGTGTTTGTTCTCCCAGCCATTTTGATTATTGGCACCAGCATGATGGTGCCAATGGGACACACTATTTTCATGAGCTTTACGGCGAATTCCATGATGCCCGGTGGTGCTGAGGGCTTCGTCGGCTTCGAAAACTACATCCGCTTGTTTGACGATGCTCGATTCCTTGCTGCCCTAGGTACGACACTGACCTTCACGGTCGTTACAGTGCCCCTCGAACTTGCGCTTGGGCTTGGCTTGGCGCTCATTCTCAATCGCAGTTTCCGGGGTCGAGGCTTTACACGAGTCGCCATTCTTTTCCCATGGGCATTACCCACAGCGCTCAACGCGCTCATCTGGCGGTGGTTGTACCACTCTGACTTTGGCGTTTTCAACGGTCTTCTATTGGAGACTAACCTTGTATCCGAACCGATTAACTGGCTGGGGGGCATCCCCATGGCGATGTATGCAATGATGGCGGTCGCAATCTGGAAGACCAGTTCATTTATGGCATTGATCCTGCTCGCCGGATTACAGTCAATCCCGGAACAGGTGTACGAATCCGCTGCGATTGACGGCGCAAATCGCTTGCAGGCATTCCGTCGGATAACAGTTCCGCTCCTTGTGCCATCAATGATGGTCGCTGTTCTGCTGCGCTCAATGGACGCCCTACGCGCCTTCGAGTTGCCCTTCAACCTCACAGATGGCGGGCCAGCCAATACCACCGAGACGATCTCGCTATATGCCTACCGTGTGTTATTTCAGTTCATTGATTTCAACTTCGGGGCGACTGTCGTGTTGGTTCAGTTCGCAATCATTCTGTTTATCAGCACATTCTACATTTACGCACTGAGGTCTAACGCCAATGGTCACGCATAATGCACAGGAAGCACAGCCACTTAGCAAGCATGCGCCTGTTGAACCTACCCGTATAGGAGCGCGTCGCAACTCGTGGAGTTTCAACCGAGAGCCATCCGTTTGGTTTTACCTCCTCGTTGTGGCAACAGTTGTTATCTCGCTGTTTCCAATTGTTTGGTTGGTCCTCACGTCGATTAAAGATACCAATCAGATTTATGCATGGCCCATTCAATACCTGCCTAGCCCACCCACATTCGAGAATTACCGATTCATCTTCACGCAAACCCCAGAGATGCTACGTTACATTCTCAATAGCTTCATCATCTCATCGAGCATGACGTTATTCGTCTTGTTTGTTGGTGGGATGGCGGCCTATGCTATCTCTCGGCTGAAGTTCCGAGGGGCGGAGGCGGTTCTCATCGGCGTGATGGCGGTGTCCATGTTTCCACCCATTGCCTTAATTCCCTCACTATTCTTGATTTTCCGTACCCTTGGCCTCATCAATACCTATCCGGGGATCATCCTCGCACATACTGCCCTGTACATGCCATTGGGGATATGGATATTGCAGAACTACTTCCGCACAATCCCGCCAGAAATTGAAGAGTCTGCACTGATTGATGGTGCATCACCGTTTCGGATTTACTGGAATATCATCTTGCCATTGGCGCGACCCGGCCTTATTTCTGCCGGACTGATTGTGTTCATCTTCTCGTGGAACGAATTTCCACTTGCCCTTGTTCTGCTACCGGATGATGCAATGCGAACCGCCCCCGTTGGCATTTCGCTCTATCCGGGAGAATACAGTTTCCCATGGGAGACTGTCAGCACAGCAACGGTCCTTGCGATTCTGCCACTATTGCTGATCACATTCATTTTCCAGCGATATATTGTCAGCGGACTTACCGCAGGCTCCACGAAAGGCTAGGGTGTTGACATGCGAATTCTCTATATTGATATTGATAGCTTGCGTCCAGACCATCTCGGGTGTTACGGGTATCATCGCGATACCAGCCCAAACATTGACCAGGTTGCCGCAAAAGGGATGCGGTTCAATAACGTCTACATCAGCGACGCCCCCTGCCTGCCCTCCCGAACAGCCTTGTGGAGCGGACGCAATGGATTTCAAACTGGCGTCATTAACCACGGTGGGGTCGCATCGGAACCGTTTATAGAAGGCCGTGAGCGTGGGTGGCGAGGTGTTTTTGGAGACACTGGCTGGATGAACGCTTTGAACAAGGCTGGGTTAAAAACGGTTACAGTTAGCTCGTTTGGTGACCGTCATGGGGCTTGGCACTGGTACGCGTCTTACAACGAAATCTACAATACAGGGTTGGAAGGCATGGACCGCGCTGATGAGATCGGCCCTATCGCACTGGACTGGCTCGATCGCAACGGCAAGGCTGATAACTGGTTTTTGCACGTCAATTTTTGGGATCCCCACACACCATTCCGTACCCCATCTGATTATGGCGATCCGTTTAAGGACGATCCCATTCCATCGTGGGTGACTGAAGATGTGTGGCAAAAAAGTTGGGGTGGGTATGGCCCCCACAGCCCACAAGAGGTTAACGGGCTATTTGAGGAGACATTCCCCGAGTACCCGCGTCATCCAGATGTTATTGACTCAATGGAGGCAGTACGTCAGTGGTTTGATGGTTACGA
>CAWUJQ010000270.1:0-6560 GCA_963922445.1 uncultured bacterium | reverse complement strand
TGGGTGCATTTCAATGTTTTGGCAAATCGTTTCATGAATGGGCGGACATACGACCGTTCCGGTCTAGTCCCGCCCCTACAGCGGTGTTTCGTAGGGGAGCACTAGGCGAAGCCGTATGTGTTCCCACCTGCGCCAACAATCTGAAATGCACCCGCGTATTTTGTCCGACCTGAACAGGACCCGATACAAAATCCAGCCACCCATCAAGCGGGCTAAAGCCTACGAGAAACCCGCCTAACCACTGCCATTGAAATGGCGTGGCTTGCGGCGGGTTCATAAGCTGTCAACGGTGAGCGTCTAACGCCAAACACCTTTGTGATATGAAAGCTGGCTTTTGACCCACCCGGAGAGGGCTGGCCCGACGAGCTACCAGCAGAAGTCACCATCCAATTGGAGCCGCTACGCGGTTAACACGCGGCTACCCTAGACTACTGCCACCGCTGAAAACGGTCTTCCCTGAAGTTGTCTAGGCTCTTCTCTGGTAGGGTCGGCTCATATGCCCAGTCAGTCGATGTCATAGTCAAAATCGTCGCCGCTATCATGGCTGCCACCCTCATAGCCAGACCCGCCCCGACGGTTGCTGTTGCGTGTGCGCCGTGACGGGCGGCGCGTGGCAGGCCCACCGCTCTTGAATGTGGCGTCTAGCTCATCACTGGTGAAAACTGCAAACGTTACGGGAAGGCCGACACACAGCAGGCCGATGAGTGTTGTGCGCAGGATGCTATCGGGTGTGAACTGCGATCCGATGACAAGACCTGCAACCGCGAGCATAACCAATATCCACGATGCCAGCAGCAGTCGTTTGCCCATGGTTTGTCCCCCATGTTCCTTCGTGAAGAGTAGGCCGCGTAGCAGCGACCTCACTCACTATAGCACGAAACATACACCCTTTTGGTGCGTCTTACCCCCCGATTTTCTGCTTCATGCGCTTGGTTTCCCGCTGCCGGATTTGCGTATCGAGGATGCGCTTGCGGATGCGCAGGCTCGTCGGCGTGACTTCGAGCAGTTCGTCTTCTGCCAGGAACTCAACGTAGTCGTCCAGGCTCATGTGGCGTGGCGCGGCCAGCCCGCCGTCATCTTCTTTGGGCTTACCCCGGTGATTGGTCACGTGCTTGGCCTTGCACACGTTCACCGCCAGGTCTTCTGGCCGGATGTGTTCACCGACCACCATGCCCTCGTACACCTCATCACCCGGGCCGACGAAGAACACGCCGCGCTGCTGCACATTCTGGATGGCATAGGTGGTGGCTGGCCCCATTTCCATTGCCACCAGTGACCCGAAGCGGCGTCCCGGCACGGTGCCTGCCAGCGGTTGGTAGCTGTGGAACACACTGCTCACCTGGCCCATGCCGGATGTAGCGCGCATAAAGTGGCTCTGAAAGCCGAGCAAACCGCGTGTGGGCACCAGATAGTCCATGAAGGTGGTGCCGTGGGTGGTGCGCATGTTTTGCATCTGGCCGCGCCGTTCGCCCATCAACTCCATGATGGTGCCGCTCATGCCATCAGCCACTTCGATTTCCACCTCTTCCACGGGTTCCAGCGTCTTGCCGTCGTCGTTGGTGATGAAGATCACCTCTGGCTTGCTCACCTCAAACTCGTAACCCTCGCGGCGCATCGTCTCGATGAGAATGCCCAGGTGAAGTTCGCCGCGCCCGCTCACTGTGAACTTCTCCGGGCTTTCGCCGTCTTCCACGCGCAAGGCGACGTTGTGGCGCGTCTCGTTGGTCAAGCGCTCACGCAGCCGCCGGGATGTACCCCAGCCCGTTTTGCCCTCGCGCCCTGCAAACGGCGACGTGTTCACGCCGAAGGTCATACGGACGGTCGGCTCTTCCACGCGGATGGCGGGCAGCGGTTCGGTGACTTCCGGGCTGCCAATTGTGTCGCTGATGTTGATGTTTGCGAAGCCGCCCACCGCCACAATGTCCCCGGCGATGGCGGTTTCGGCCTCTTCGCGGCCCAGGTTATGGAACGTAAACAGGTACTCCATGCGCCCGTTGATGCGCTCGCCGTCCGGGGTGAGGCGTACCAGCGGCATGCCCTGCTTCAACGTGCCAGAGCGCACACGGCCAATGGCCAACTGCCCCTTGTACTGGTCGTATTCCAGTGTGGTGACGAGCATACTGGCAGGTTCGTCCGGGCTGACGGTGGGCGGCGGCACTTCCCGCAGAATCATGTCGAAGAGCGGGGCCAGGTCATCGGATAGGCCGTCGGGGTCGTCGCCTGCGCGGCCATGTAGGCCAATGGCGTAAATCACTGGGAAGTCGGCCTGGTCGTCGTCCGCACCCAGTTCGATGAACAGGTCAAACGTTTCGTTCAGCACTTCTTCAATGCGGGCATTAGGCCGGTCGATCTTGTTAATCACCACGGGGATACGCAGGCCAAGTTCAAGGGCTTTGCGCAGCACGAAGCGTGTTTGCGGCATCGGGCCTTCCACACTGTCGATGAGCAGCAGCGCACCGTCTACCATGTTGAGTACGCGCTCCACCTCACCGCCAAAGTCAGCGTGACCGGGCGTATCGACAATGTTGATCTTCACATCGTTGTAAGTGATGGCCGTGTTCTTGGACAGAATCGTGATGCCGCGCTCACGCTCCAGGTCATTAGAGTCCAGCACGCGGTCTTCGACTTCCGCGCCCTCGCGAAAGACCTTGGCCTGCTTGAGCATACCGTCCACGAGTGTGGTCTTGCCGTGATCGACGTGGGCGATGATCGCCACGTTACGAATATTGTCTTGTGTTTGCGTCATGTAGGGATGTCGTCCTGTAATGTGATTGTTCGTCATCAAAACGGCGGCATTATACACGCCGCATGTTAAGGGAGATGGTGTAATTGGTGGGAGTGAGCATACAAACCAAAGCGCCCGACCCTATTTTGGGGGTTGAGCGCTGTTGCGGTTGATTGGGGTGTAAGAGACTAGTTTTAAGAAGGCTCTATTTGATGTGGAGTATACAAGTTCTTTACGAGTTTTAAAGTGCTACTCACACTACAGGCGCGGAGTTCACCCAGATGGGTGATTCCTCTCACCAACAGCTTCACGGATTTTCACCGAATCAAAAAAAGCGCGGCCATCCACCACCAGCTTGACCGCACCAATCAGCACCACAAAGAACTCCAGGCGGCCTAGCAACATGCCCATACACATCACCCACAAAATGAACGCAGACAGGTCAGGGCTGGTCACGCCGACGGAAAGGCCCACCCCGGCCAGCACACTGGCAAACTCAAAGGCTGCCGGACCAATCAGTTGACCGCTGCCCACCAGGATCGCGGTACCTACCAGATAGACAACCGTGTACAGGCTGCCGAAGATCGCAATTTTACGCACCTGCTGGTCGGTCAAGGGGGCGTGACGGTTGCCCTGCCAGATAATCACAGGCTCGTTGACGCTGTTGGGCGGCAAAAACGCCTGCCGTACCTCCCAGATGATGGCCCTAAGCATAATGTACACGCGAAACTGCTTTAACCCGCCTGCGGTTGATCCCGATCCGCCGCCCGCAAGCATACACGCAATGAGCAGTATCCAGCCGAGTTCGACCCAGGGTGTGTAACTGACGGTCGAAAAGCCCGTCGTCGTCAGGGCGGATATGACTTCAAACATCGCCACCCGCACCGACTTACCCAACGTCGGGTAGACGGTCAGCGTCACAAGTGAGACCATCAGCACGATGGCGGTCATACCCAACGCGAAGGAAAATTTGAGTTCCTCACTGCGGAGCGCCTCTTGAAAGCGGCCCCGCATAAAGGTGTAGGCCGTCAGGAAGTTGATCGCCCCCAGCAGCATCAACACGATTAACACAGCTTCAACGGCTGGGCTGTCCCAGTAGCCAATTGAATCTGGCCGGGTGGAAAAGCCGCCTGTCGCCACGGCGGTGAAGGCGTGGTTGACCGCATCGAACCAGTTCATGCCAGCCAGCCGCAGCGCCACCACCCCAAACACGGTGTAGCCGGTGTATATGCGCACCACAATCACCGCCGTTTGGCGCACGTGCGGCGCAAGCTGATCGGTGCGGCCTTCTGCCGTCATAAAGCCCGCCGCCACGGACCCGGCCAACGCCGTCAGCGCGATAATGGCAAAGCCTGCCCCGCCCGCCAATTGCACAAAGCTGCGGTAGAACAGCATCAACTGGGGGGCTGTGGTCACATCCACAACGGAAAGGCCCGTCGTCGTCCAGCCGCTGGTGGATTCAAAAATGGCCTGGATGAACGTCAGGCGCATATTCACGATAAACGGGATCGCCCCACTCAGGATGGCCACCAGCCACACGGCGACGACGATAACCGCGCTTTCTTGTAAATTGAGCGTGATTGCATCGCCCAGTGAATAACGCCGACGCAGCCAGTAGCCCAACACCATCAACGGCACGCCCGCAATCGCGAAGCCCAACGCCTGGCGTGCTTCCTCCGGGTAAAAGGCCAGCAGCACCAGTGGCACCAGGTTCAAAACGCCAATGACACCCACCATGCGCCCGGTGTACCCCAGCAATATCTGGTAGCGCTCTGTTAGGTACTGGCGATAGCGGGCAGTGGTCATGGCTGAACGCCCGGCCCAACCAGCAGCTCAATATCACGCGTCTGATTTTCCGGCTGGCTAATGAGGACAACGTGGTCGTTGGCCAGCAAATTCGTAGAGCCGCGGGCGACAATGACCTGTTCCCCGCGGATGATGCACGCCACCAGCGAATTCTCGCTTAGCTCTAGTTCCGCCAGGGAGTGGCCTACGGCGGGGGCATCGCGGTGCAAACGCACATCGGTCACGTTGAGCCGCCCCTGGGCCAGTGGCATCAGGGAGGTAATGCTCTCGAAGTCGGTTTCCTGGTCAATGATGGCAGCGATAATGCGCGTGGCGGAAAAGGCGACCTTCACGCCCAGCTTTTTGAAAATGGCCTCGTTTTCCGGGTCGTTGACGAGCGCAATCGTGCGGGGCACGCCAAAGGTGCGGTCTGCAATTTGGCAGCAGATGAGGTTGTCCTCGTCGTGGGGTGTTAACGCGATGACCGCATCGGCACGGCGCGCCCCGGCCCCTTCCAGCGTGGTGACATTGGTGCCATCGCCCAGGATAACCGTCGCGCCTGTGGTGTGGGCCAACTCGTGGGCACGGGCGGCGTTGTTGTCGATGATGGTGGTGTGATACTTTTTGCGGGCGAACTGCCGCGCCAGTGAATAGGTGATTTTGTCCCCGCCAAAAATGATAACACGCATGGGTTATCTCGCCTTGATGGGAATGCACTGTAAAAACGCGCTGGCAGAAAGCTGCGTTGGGCTAATGGTTTGAATGCCAAACTCGCGGTAGACGGTCTCGCGTTTGGGGTCATAAACGCGGGCGACAACGCTCGGCACCTGGAACACCTCAGACGCGACCTGCGCCACCATCAGGTTCATGCTGTCTTTGGTAGTGACGGCGAAAAGGGTGTTTGCCTTTTCGATTTCCGCTTCGTGCAGCACGCTCACCTCGGCAGCATCCCCAACGATTTTGTAGCCGCTGAAGTCAATCGACAGATTGTCAAATGCAGACGGGTTTCGGTCAATCGCGACCACGGAATGGCCCGCGCCACACAACTGATTGGCGAGCATACAGCCCAGGCGGCCACAACCGACGACGATAATGTAGTGTGAATCTGGCATATTGGGGAATGACTCCGACCGATCAGCGGTAAGTATTGGTAATCATGACTGTAGCAGCATTCCCACGTGCATACAATATCGTGCGCTCACGATCAAACGCCGTGCTGATGCGCCGTTAAGCTGCTACCGATGCGGGGCGGGCTGTGCTATCCTACCCGGCGCTATGATCCGACTTTACCGCTTCTTCGCTTCCGCCTTCCAAATCCGATTGATAATCGGTGGCGTGCTGTTGGCCGTGGCTGTGCTGGCCACGAGTTGGCCGCTGGTGCAGCGCATACCCAATGGCAGCGACCACTACTTCATGATTGACGTGGGCGAGGTGCAGGTGGTGCTCAACAACTGGGGCACCCTGCACGCGACGGGTTACCCCCACTACACCATCCTTGGTAACCTGTTCACCGCCCCGCTGACCGCCCTCGGTGTGCGTCCGTTGGTGGCGGCGGCGCTGTTTTCGCTGGTGTGGGGCGTGATTGCGCTGCTGCTGATCTACGGGTTGGGTGTTGTTATCACGCAGCGCCCGCTCATTGTGGCTGGCGGGGTGTTGGCCTATGCGCTCACCCGCACCGTGTGGATTCACAACGTGATTGCGGAAATCTACAGCTTTGGGTTGGCGATCCTGGCGGGTTTGCTGCTGCTGGCGCTGTGGCCGGGGCGCATGCCTGGCGGCCCCTATGCGCGAATTTACTGGCTGGCGCTGCTAGGTGGCATTGGCGTGGCACATCACCGGGCGATTGTGATGGTCGCCCCTGCGCTAATCTACGCGGTGTGGGGCCAACTCACACAGCAACCGCGCCGCCTGCCGGCTGTCATGGTGAAGTCGCTGATGCTGGGCCTGCTTGGGTTTGTGCCGTACTTATATATGATGGCGCGGGCACGGGCGGGCGCGGCCTGGGTTTATGGTGAGCCGGAGACGTGGGCCGGGCTGTGGGCGCAGTTCA
>CAWUJQ010000269.1:0-6572 GCA_963922445.1 uncultured bacterium | reverse complement strand
CGCCGTTTTGGCGCTGTTTGCGGCTTCGGCAGCTTCTTTAGCTGCCAGCAATTCCTCTGTGTATTGTTCGAGTTGGACACGTGCTGATTCGACACGACGGATTGCAGGGCGCGACACACCGAACCAAACGCCGCCCACAGTCAGTAGGCCTACCGTGGCAAGGCCAAGCCCCAGTGATCGCAACTGAGCGACACTCGCTGTGGCCTCATCATCGTACTGGAACACGATAGCGTTCATGCCAGGGAGGAAGACGCTTTCATTTTCAAGCACTGTTTGGATGTGTGGCGTTAGCTCGTCGCCACATAAGTCCGTGGGGGTGCCCGATTCAATGGCGAGAATGCACCTTCCCGCAGTCAGCATGGCTTGATAGTTGGGATCAATCTCGTCAAATAATGCTGTAATTGTGTCGCTGTTGCGACCCGGCAACCCCAAAGCCTCGTTCCCTTGTTGCAAACCTTCATGCGAGGTTTGCCACAAGGTTAACGCCTCGGTGAGTTCTTCAAGGCGGCTTGAGCGGCTAACAATGTCCTGGTCGGTTTCGATGGCCAGCACATCCTTGGCAATGCGCTGGCTTAACATGCGTTGACGGCCAGCAATGTTGATGATGGTTGCGTCGCTAGCTTGGTTTGCAATAACCAATTGAAGTAACAACTGCGCAACCAACAGAAAAAAGGCAATAAGTCCCAAGCCGATTAGGAAACGATTTCTAAGAAATTGTGTACTTGAAGATGTTGGATTCTGCCCCGTACCCATAGATGACCCTTTTTGAGGTGATTTCACACTGCGCCTAATAGTATGACAAAATTCAGGTCACCGCAATGTTTTGTAATGTTCTTTTACAGAAATTTTATAAGTTGTCCGTGTTCAACAGACAAACGTATGGGTGGGGTAAAGTCTCGGTAGGCCATTGTTACAGTAAATTCTCACGCCTCTTCCACCAACAGCAAGCGCCACAGCCGGGGCAAAAACGGCTTCGGCTCCGCTGGAATTTCCCCCAACAGCCGCCGCCGATAATAGCCCGCCCACGCCCGGATGTCCGGGCTGCGGTCGTTGGCCTCTGCATATTGCAGCGCGTCAATCACGGGCACGGCCTGGGCCACCGTCGGCGTGCTGTGCGTCATCAGCCGATGCAGGTCATACAACGCCAAAAAGCGCTCGACCGCATCGCCGTGGTTGCGCAGGGTATGAATGTGGTCATCAAGCTCGGAGGCGGTCATACAGGTGCTTCAATCGTCCGTTAAATGTTTCTCTTTATTATGGCCCGCCCGTGCGTCAGCGCAAATGGGGCGGAAAGCGATTTAAAGTTATTAGGGAGTAGTAGGTAGTGATTAACGCAGCGTGCGTGGGACGCAGACGGACACCTGTTCCAGTACGGGCCTACATACGGCATCCGTCTAAAGCGGGTGGCGCTTGCACCCACTCAAACCACCCCGCACGACAAACGACAACCTAAGTACTTCAAACCAATCACCAAAAACTCAAAACTAACAATGTGCTACTACCAACTCAACTGTTAGCCACCCGTAAACGGCTGATACATTTCCGATAAACATTTTGCGTGTTACATACGGAGCCGAAAATCATTTGTGGTAAAGTTTAACTACGTCGGATAACCTCTCCTATACAGGCACATCACACACTTTGAACGGACGCACCTATGGTAGACGACAACAAGAGCGAAAAACCCACCCCCGACCAGCGACGGCTCCCTGGGAATGCGTGGGCTGTGCAGGGCTACATCGTGCGCTATCCCACGCGCCGCTTTGTGCCACCCACAGACATCATTGAACTGGAAGACCGCATTATGATCCTGGTAGAAATCGCCGGGATGCGCGGCGATGGCTTTAAAATCGCGCTGTATAACCAGAATTTGGTAATCAGCGGCACGCGCGAACGCCGCGACCAGCCCGACGCCGCCTATCATCAGGCCGAAATCGGCTTTGGCGACTTCCGCATCAACGTGCCCATGCCCTGGTCAGTGGAGCGCGACGAGGTCAACGCCAGCTACAGCAATGGCTTCTTGCGCGTGGAACTGCCCCGCCAACAGGCCCGGCGCGTGCATATCGTAGACGTGAACACGGACGAAGAAGAAAGCTAGGGAACGCACAATGGCAGACGAAAACCACACTGCGGACATCGCAGAAGAAGAACACGACGACATCCAAGACGAGAACGAAAGCACCGAAAGCAACATCCCCACTCGCGACGACTTCAACGAAATCCTGCAACTGGGCGTGCAGCTTGGCGACGACGTGGGCGAAGACGACGATGAAGACCACGACCGCGACATCCCCGACGAAATCCCGATTTTGCCGCTGCGGGGGCTGGTCGTCTTCCCACAGACTGCCATTCCGTTGACGGTCGGCCAGCCGCGCAGCATCAAGCTGGTGGACGACATCATGGCGGGGGATCGTATTGTGGGGCTGGTGGCCAGCAAAGACCCTGACCTGGACAACCCCGCCCCAGACGACATCCACCGCGTGGGTACCCTGGCCAGCATTCACCGGCTGTTCCGCGCGCCGGACGGCACCATCCGGTTGCTGGTACAGGGCGTAGACCGTATTCAGGTGGACGAGTTCACCGCAACTGAGCCGTACCTGAAGGCCAAAGTGAGCGAAGCGCCAGAGTACAGCACGGGCACGGACATCGAAATTGAGGCGTCTGTGCGCAATGTGACCGACCTGTTCACCCGGCTGGCCGACCTCGTCCCCAGCATCCCCGGTGAGTTGATTGCGTCTATGCTGAACGTGGACGAGCCGCTGCACCTCGTATACTCCATTGCGACGTACATGCGCATCGACCTGGAAGAAGCGCAGGAGCTGCTGGAACTGGACAGCGCGGACGACAAGCTGCGCCGCCTGATTGCCCTGCTCACCAAAGAAGTTGAGGTGCTCGAACTGGGCCGCAAAATCCAGACCGAGGCCAAGTCTGAGATGGAAAAGATGCAGCGCGACTACTTCCTGCGGGAGCAGATGAAGGCCATTCAGCGCGAACTGGGCGAAAGCGACGACCAAACGGCAGAAGTTGAGAACTTCCGCGAGAAGATCGAAGCGGCGGGGATGCCCGAAGAGCCGAAACGCGAGGCGCTGCGCGAACTGGACCGGCTGACCAAGCTGCCTGTGCAGGCGGCGGAATACGGCGTGATCCGCACGTATCTGGATTGGCTGGTCAACATGCCCTGGAGCGTGATGACCGACGATAACCTGGACATCAACAATGCGCGCCGCGTCCTCAATGAAGACCATCACGGCCTGGAGGACATCAAAGACCGCATCCTGGAATATTTGGCAGTGCGCAAGCTGCGCCAGGAACGGGCCGAGGAGTTTGAGGCGCACGACAACGAACACGGCACCCGCGACTACATCCGGCGTGAGCGGGGCGGGGCGATTTTGCTGTTTGTTGGCCCGCCCGGTGTGGGTAAAACTAGCCTGGGCGCAAGTATTGCCCGTGCGATGGGCCGTAAGTTCATCCGCATGAGCCTGGGGGGTATCCGTGACGAAGCTGAGATTCGCGGCTTCCGCCGGACGTATGTGGGCGCGGCTCCGGGCCGTTTGATCCAAACCATCCGCCGGGCAGAAACGCGCAACCCGCTCATTATGCTGGACGAAGTGGATAAGGTGTCGCGTGATTTGCGCGGCGATCCGTCGGCAGCACTGCTGGAAGTACTCGACCCGGAGCAAAACAGCGACTTCCGCGACAACTACCTGGACGTGCCGTTTGACCTGAGCGACACGCTGTTCATCGCCACGGCCAACGAACTTGAACCGATTCCGGGGCCGCTGCGTGACCGCATGGAAATTATTCACCTGAGTGGTTATACCGAGCAGGAAAAGCTCGTCATTGCGAAGGACTACTTGGTGCCGCGTCAGGTGCGTGAAAACGGCCTGCACGATGACGAGATTGAGTTCACCGACGACGCGATTGAGCGCATTATCCGTGATTACACGCGTGAGGCGGGGGTACGCACGCTGGAACGTGAGATTGGCCGCGCTGCGCGCAAGATTGTGACGCAAATTGCCGCCGGAGACGCCGACAAGGTCGTCATTGATGCGGAGAAGGTGCGCGACCTGCTGGGCAAGAAGCGCTCCGGTTATGAAACGGAACTGGCTGAGCGTACCAACGCGCCCGGTGTGGCGACGGGCCTGGCCTGGACGCCTGTGGGCGGTGAGGTTTTATACGTGGAAGCCACGGCTTTCCCTGGGAGTAAGGGCTTTCGCTATACCGGCCAGCTTGGTGACGTAATGAAAGAAAGCGCCCAGCTTGCGCTGAGTTTGGTGCGCGCCCGTCACGATGACCTGGGTGTGGATTCTGTGTACTTCGATGAAAACGACATTCACCTGCATGTGCCCGCCGGAGCCGTGCCCAAAGACGGGCCAAGTGCTGGCATCACCATGACGACGGCGCTGGCCTCCCTGTTGACGGGACGCCCGGTGCGCAATGATGTGGCTATGACGGGTGAAATCACCCTGAGCGGGAAAGTGCTGCCCGTGGGCGGCATCAAGGACAAAGTACTCGCCGCGCACCGCCTGGGTGTGAAGACGGTGGTGCTGCCCCAAAAGAACGAACCCGACCTGGACGACCTGCCCGACGACATCCGGGAACAAATTGAGTTCGTGCTGGTTGATGAACTCGATCAGGTCTTCGATACGGCGCTGGCGGCAGTGCCCCAGCCGTCAGAATAGCAGGAACGCATGGTGTGGAGCTTAAACCTCTACGCCGTTGCGCTCTAATGCGTCTTGCACGGCGGCGACCAGGTCTGCCCGGTAGACGGGTTTGGTCAGGTAGCCGTCGGCCCCTGCTTCTAATGCACTAAACCGCACTTGATTGGCGTGATGGGCAGACAGCATCAACACCGGGATGCGATAGTATGCCGGATGCTGGCGCACCGCTTTACACAACGTGATGCCGTCCATGCGCGGCATGTCGATGTCGGTAATGATGAGATCGACCGGGTTCGCGTCCAGAAAAGCGAGGGCTTCCTCGCCATTGCGAACCGGCGTGATGGTGTGTTCAAAGAACCGCAGCATGGATGCCACGAGGCGGCTGTTGCCAGGAAAATCATCAACGACCAGTATGTTTGCCATAATGAACCCTTTTGTATGCTGTGTGCCTGCATTGTACCTAAACTCTGCATCAATTTACATTAAGAAAGGTGAGAAAGACGTGATTTTTAAATTTTTCATTAACTATCCTTAAGGGTCATATTAGGTGATTTGCGTCAGGCAGGCGTAGGCTTGGCGGTTGTCATGCCCGGATATAATGAAGCCCCGGAGTTGGTTAACAAGAGCGACCATGTCTGAGCAGGAAATACCTAAAATACCCCCACGAATCGTGGCTCCTGGCTACTCGCTATGGCTTAAGGGTAACGAGATCGAAATCGACAAGGGCGTGTTTGTGACTCACTCAGAATGGGGGTGGGTCATTTATCAACAAGAATTCAACTTTGACTTTCGGGTCAACAACCAGCCTTTGATCGGACGCCGCACGCTGAAAGACGGTGATTACATCCACAGTGCGGGCGGACACGCTATCTTTCAGGAAGAACCGGCAGCCGATTACTTTGAACACTGGCCGCAAGATGAACGTGACACGGTAGATGCCGTAGAGTTGACAAAGCGCCTCAAGAAAAATGTGGTGATTGACATGATGGGGATATCGCTAAACGGCGGAAAATCATATGTCGCATGGGATGATCTTGCTCAACTCTATGTTTACCGGGAACACACAACGGGCCAATGGTCAGTGAGAGCGTTTTCCGAGGCGCAAGGCGAAATGCCATCTAAATTTAAGCGCGCAACATTGACAACGCATGAAATGGATGTGCTATTGAGGTGGTTATTCTCAAATGCTCCTTACGCACTGAGTACTGTCTCTGTTAGTGGTGTGCCTTTACCAGATGCATATAAAACCGTTGCTTGGGACAAGTTGCTATCACCTGCTCACAGTAAGAAGATCAATCTTCCCGTTCCACCATCTCAAATTCTTGGTCTACATTCTTGTCGTAGAATTGTTTTTTTCCTGTTGAAGCAGCAGTTCATGTTGTTGCTTTGGATACTATTTTGGGGAGTGATGATCGCATTATTGGCAGAGGTGCCGTTGACAGAATTCCTGTTTTGGCGGGTTGTGGCTATTTCCTACGTTATCTTCACAGTACTTTTCGCATTTCTCAATCGCAGGTCTTGGCTCGACATAATTCATCATGTTCGGCAACTCCGTAACTACGAGTCAATAGAAGAATTCCGCAAGTTGCCACTGGAATAATGGTACTTTCGGCGTCAGGTGACCGTAGGCTTGGCGGTTGTCGCACGGGCGGGGCACATGAGTATAATGGACGACGGAAGCAAGCACGTCATCCGTCATAAGGGCACCTTATGCAACAGCCGCGTCAACCGAGCCGCATTCGCCGCCTAGCTTGTGCGCTGATGCTATGTACAGCGGGCCTGATGGCCGCGTGTACGTTGGGGGTGCCGCAATTGGAACGCACACCGACGATTGCCCCCATCGATACGCCATCGCCCACGCCGACGATTGGCCCCACGCGGGTGATTCAAGAGCCAACCGAGCCGCCTCTA
>CAWUJQ010000268.1:0-6576 GCA_963922445.1 uncultured bacterium | reverse complement strand
CTGTCATGTATGTGTGCCTTGATGTGAACAATCCCGTTGAGTAGAGCACATCAAGGCGACTTTGTCCGATATTTCTGATAGTCGGCTAAGGTTTTTAGCTGTAAACCCGTTCCAATAGGCCGTTGCAGGTGTTTAGGTGCATCCAATGCGCCATATCCCCGATTGCATCGGAGCGCAGTAAATCATAGAAGGCGAAACGCGGAATATTCCGAAAGAGCGCAACGGTGATAACCGGTTCACCCCCAAACGGAGCGCCATAGGCGACCAATGCCAACGTGCCCCCGGAGTAGTACCCTAACTTTGACCCATACTCAATGTAGGTCAGGTTAATATTGGAGCTTTCCTCCCAGCGCAGCGCATCGCGCACCATGTTGCGGGTGTTGGGGGCCAGTGGGCTTCCCTCGCTGTAGACGGCCAGCATCGCCGCTACCATATCCTCGACCGTACCCGTCATGGTGTGTTCCTGCAAAACGACACTTTGCACGTCCCAATCTGGAAAGCCACGCCGCCGCTGTTGGCGATAGGCAAGTTCTGCATTGTGCCAGGTTGCATCACTGATGAATTGTTCCACCCACGCCTCACCATCACTGTACAGTGTTGGCGCTAGCGCGGCGGTCATGTCGAGGTGGCCTGTGTCGTGATTGCCCATCATCAACGGGATTTGCACAAGCGGGTGAGGCGCGTCTGTGTTTGTTAGGCCCAACGTACCATACAGCCCCGCCCAATCAACGGGCTGCATCTCTGCCAGCGTGAAGTCAGACGCAGCGTTGGAGCTGTATTGCATCATGCCATCCGTGGCGATGTCCCAGCGACTCACTTCGCTTGTTCCAGCGGGGTAGGTATCCAAAAAGCGCTGATGCGCGCCACCATCCGTCCGAGTAAGGTCGTACTGATTCAGGGTAGCGACCGGCACCGGCTCTCCCCAAAAGATTTCATTCCGATTCACGCGCCGCGCAAACTCAATGTAGGTTAGCAGCTTGCCCACAGACGCCAACGGAAAGCGTTCGTCAGCGTTATAGTAAAATGCACGGCTCGTGTCAGATAGCGGGACACAGCCCACTGCGAAGTCCTCAGGTTGACGCCGAACCTGCTGCCACAACAGGGTTAGATCAGGGTTAGCTGTGATGGGCTGGGGGGTTTCCGTCGGCGGCACAGGTTCTGAACCCTGGTAGGCAAGGGCAGGCGACAGCGAAAGGCTAAGCATAACGACAATCAGCATTTGGCGCATGGTTTTACTCTCCGTTTGAACCCGTCGCAGTATAGCTTAAGGCGTGTCCGTGTCTATCCATACCATCGATCCCTCCGCAGTTGATGAAGCCACCCGCTTTAGCTGTCTGTCCTCAAACAGATAAACTGCCTCTGCCTCCAACATCATAAGCTGCGCTCCATCGGGTGATCACGCCAGCCAGGGGCCGTCCAAAGTTGCGTATGTCAGTTGAGACAAGCGGCCTGTGGTTAGGTCAACCTGCCATATATTCCTAAGAAATGTTCGAGCGCTCACGCTGTCCAATGGGTGTGAGCGTTGTGCCTGCGGGGTTCATCAGGTAAATCTGGGTCGCGCCCACCATGTATAGGCCATCATCGGGCAGCGGTGCTGCCACAACCGCAAGCTGATGCTCCGTTGGCGAGGCCGCCACACCGCTTATGTCGGTGAGGGTCTCGTCATACCACCAACGATGAGGCTCACCGTCTGGCAGATTCACCCGCCATAACCCATCCTCCCCCTGCACATACAAAAGCGTACCTGCCAACAGGCTGCGGTCAGCGTCACCAATAATGGTTGTGGTTTGCAGGAGCAGCGCTCGCAAGATGGGCAGACCTGTTACCAACCACAAGAGCAATATGAAGCCCAACACGACCATGCGCCTGTTCAACAGGCGTTTATGTAGTGCCATCGGCAAGCCCCCTTCGCGAATCTCACACACGCGTCCAGCTAAGCCGGACGCGTTATTCAGGCATTACGATGTATTGTACTGGGATGTGTTCAGCCAGGTAGTGTTCATCTCCCGGGTGATAGAACACAACGCCGTCTCGATGAGCCTCAACTGCACGCACCATGAGCAGTATGGGTTTGCCACGACGCGAACCAACGCTCAGGGCGCGCTGTGTTGTGGTGGACAGGTGAACATACTGGCGCTGTTGGGCGGTTAGCCCCTCCTTGCGGATGCTTGCAAGCGCGTCAGCCACCGTTCCGTGATACAACACATCAGGCGGGGTAGCCGGTTCATAGTTGACGGCTTGTACAGCCTTATTGTGGCCATAGCGCGCACGTACCTGCTCCCCAACGAGTTCAAAACGCATTTTGCCGTCACTGCCGGGGGTTGTCACCACCCGGAGTACGTCCTCGTGCGCGTAACGACCTGTGTAACGAGACTCAATCAGGGCAACGAGGTCGTCAATATGGGTGAAGCCTTCATCATCCAGCACAATACCGAATTCGTGGGCGCGGTGACGCAGCACCATAGATACAAATTTCGAGAGTTTGGTGTCATTGGTCATGGCATTATTGTATAGTGTGGGCGGACTTTAGCGTGTAAACGATTCGAAAAAGTCGGAGGGGACCGTGGACTATCTTGTACCAGGATTGCTATTTGCTATTGGCGCGTTGTTTGTTGCACTCGGCATACGTGGACTGCGGCAGCGAGTAAGCCGTGTCGGGCCTGGCCTGATGTTAGCCGGCGGCGTGTTACTGCTAGTCGGCGGGGTGGTGTCGCTGTTTGCGCTGACGGCGTCTTTTTACCTGTGGGTGCCGGGCTTTTTGGTCATTGGTGCATCGCGAGTGGTATCGCTCTTTAACACCTTCAAGCTCATGATGGAGGCCGCACAGACGCAAGCCAACAGCACTGTGCCACCCCCAGGTGCTTTCGGCGACACAATCATTAGTGACCCTGCTGACATAGCAGACTACATTCGAGAAAAAGACCTGGAGCCGTATGGCGTTACCAGAGCGGATCAAATCGAGCGCATCGAAATTGGCCCGATGGGGCCGATGTTTATTCGCAAACAGGACGGTCAGGAATAGACGCCCCAATTTCGTGGGAATAGCCACGGCTTTTCGCTCACATCCCAGTCGATGAACTCCGCGGGGTCAAACGCCTCGTCTAGTACGGTCAACTTGATAAGCCGATCAACATCAATGCTCATGTTGTGGGCGGCGTGGTGCTTCCAGGCATATTTGTAGAAGTGAAATTGGTCAATGCCACCTGGGCTGTTGCGGCTCGGTCCAAAGTCCAGTGGCGCGCAAGTGGCGATAAGCGGCGTGGACTTCGTTTTGCGATTGATGATGACCTTGACCTTGTGACGCTCCAGGATGGCCTGTTTAAACGGCTCAATGTACTTAGACACGCAATCCTCCTCGTTTCAGCGATTGCTTCACATATTATACGTGAACACCAATCTGAAAGAAAGAGAGGATGATGTCAGGGTTCGCCTTGGGTACGCCGCTCACAACATGGCTATCCTGTTGAAACTGGCTCTCAATATCCTCAAGAAACCAGACCCTAAAGAGAGTACTTGGCACCGGCATAGGAAAGCTGCTCTTGACGCCACATATCTTGAGAAAATTCCAGGCTACGTTTGATGCGATTGCCCTGGTTTCACAGTTCAACCGATTTGTACTCTTTCTACCCATGAGCCAACATCTTAACTTCATCTAGATCATAACGACGCCACCGTTGACATCAAGTGTGGCCCCCGTGACCCAGGTCGTTTCGCTAGAGCACAGGTGGACGATGGAGGCGGCAAGTTCTTCTGGTGTGGCCATACGCCGGAGCGGCACGGTCTCGACGTATGCCTGTTTGGCAGCGGGGTCAATGTCGAACATGCGCGTCTGGACGGCACCGGGCGCAATACTGTTAATCAGGATGCCGTCCGCAGCATATTCGCGGGCCATTGACTTCGTCATCGACAGAATGGCCCCCTTCGTGGCGCTGTACACGGTTGAATTATGCACCCCGCCAATGCGCCCGCCCGTCGAACTGATGTTAACGACGCGCCCCCACTGACGCTTCTTCATGTCGTTGGCCACCGCTCGCGTCAAAAAGAACACCGCCCGCATGTTGATGTTCACAATGCGATCAAACCACTCGACCGTCATTTCGTCCAGTGGGATGCGTGGGCAAATACCCGCGTTGTTAACAAGAATGTCGATTTGCCCAAACGCCTCTACAATTTCCGCAACAATCGCGTCAATCTGTGCCACATCGGACAAATCACAGATAAACACGCGGGCATCATGCCCCCGCTGCTGCAACTGGTTCGCAACTTGTTCGGTTTCGTCTGTGTCAATATCGACCAGGGCAACCTTTGCCCCACCCTCAGCTAACCGCAACGCCGTCGCCGCGCCAATGCCGCGTGCGGCACCTGTCACAACAGCCACTTTGCCTTCTACACTCATAAGTCCGCCCTTCCAACCCACGTCGTGCTACAAACTGCCCACATGATCTTGCAGCGCTTCCTTCGTGATGATCGTCTCTGCGAGCGTGTCGTTGCGGTTGATGTCGAACCAATCGGCGTACACATACTCAATAGACAATGCACCGTCGTAACCAGCCGCTTTCATCCGGTTGATAATGTCCACAAAGTCGATAGTGCCTTCATCCCAGGCCGTTTGCAGCTTACCAAAGCGCGCTGGCCGCAGGTGAAAGTGCCCCGCGTGCGGAATCAGCGCGTGGATGCGTTCTTCGGGAATGTATTGCAGTGTGAAGTGGGCGTAGTCCAGCGTGATTTTTGCATCTGGGGCCATTTCGACCAGTTGCAGCGCGAGTTCGGGTGTGTCTGCAACCGACCCCATGTGCGGCTCAAACCGCAGTTGCACATCATATTCTGCCGCGATTTCTGTTGCACGCTTGAGCGCTTTCCCCGATGCTTCCAGGTTTTCGGCATGGGCACGCCCCAGATGATCCACGCCCGGAAGAATCGTAAAACCAGGAATGCCCGCAGCCTTGCAGAACTGTGCAGAGCCGCGAATATAAGCTTCGTCCTTTTCCCGCACAGCCGGGTCAGGGTCATTGATGCTGCTTTCCCCTGGATGTGAGCCGTACTGCGGGAAGAAATCCACTGCATCCAACTCGTACTTATCTAGCAACGCTTTGAGCTTATCCGCTTCGCCCTGCGGGTCGGCTAGCACGGCTTCTGGCTCAAAGCTGCACCGCCCGCGATTGTGAAACCCGGCAATATCAACGCCCTTGAAGCCCATGTGATGGGCCAGCGCCAGCGTCCCTTCTAGGGGGAGTATCTCGAATGAGTGGTTTGTAACGGTCAGTCGCATGGTGTCCTCCGTTCTTTCTTTAGCCCACGGTAACCAGGTCTAATTCCATCAGGCGGGCCAGCTTTTTGACGCGCCCCATCTGGTGACCCACGCCCAGCGCACAGTGATGCGTCGGCCCTTCTTCGGCCCATCGATCCATGAAAGCTGCCGGATCAAGATTGAACTTCAGGCGCGAGTTGGTGTTGCCAATCTGTAGTGTCTCACCGGGCAGGGACTCGCCCTCGGCACACAGCATCTTCAACTGGCCTTCGGCGGTTTGGGTCATGCCCAAAATCGTGACTGGCCCCGTCTTGACGTTGAACTCCACTGAGAGGCCGTAACCGCGCTTGCCGTGATATAGACCCAGCCCGCGCAGCAGCGGTTTTTCATCACTGATTTTGACGTGGCCGGGGCCGTCGTGCCCCATCAGGATGAAGTCTTCCTCGAAGTCCATCGCGTAGAACTCGGTGTAGGAACCGCCGGCATCTAACCGATCCATCATCATCATAGCAACGCATGTTTTCAGGTCACCTTCACCCGACGCCGGAACACCACGCGCCGTCAGCAGTGAATTGCCAACGATGAGACCTGCGCCTAGCTCTTCGTTCTCGTTACCGTCCAGGCCACGATAGTAATAGGTCAGCCCATTTAAGTCGAAGTCGCTCACCAGCCGATCTAACCCGACGGCAACCCGTGCCGACCAGCGCAGCGCCTCATCGGTGACTTCCATTGAAATCTTGTCGTGGCCTGGCTCTGCTACCTGGAACGTGGCATGGATTTCGGCAATCTTCGTGCTGATTTCGGCATCGGTGGCGGCCTGCACGCGCTGGTGCAGGTCGTCCATTTCTAGCACCTCAATGTGTGTGCCAAGCTGCGCGTGATGCATGGTGAAGTCGGAATACATATCCAGCATGCCGGGGTAGGTGTGCCCCAAAAAGCCGATTCGGCTGTAGTTCAACTCGCGCATTACACTGGCAGCCCGCACCCAGTCCTCGATTTGCGACCAGCCCCGTTCGTAGTACTGCTGGGCGTGGCCCTCGGTGGGGTGCAGCAGCCCAGAAACCACATTGAACTGTATCCGGCTGCGGGCAAAGGCGTTAGAAATTTCTGGCACGCAGCACGCACAGCAGTTGGCTAACCATTCGGCAGTGTCCGTGTTGGGGTAGTCTAATGACGGAACGGGCTGCAAGTTGAGCACCAACACGGGGGCCTTGCGCCGCTGCACCGCCGGAAGGACCTGCGAGGATGTGGCATAGGTGCCCACGTAACACACAATAATGTCAACGTTTTCGCTGGCGAATAGGTCGCCTGCTTGTTTCGCGCCGGGG
>CAWUJQ010000267.1:0-6584 GCA_963922445.1 uncultured bacterium | reverse complement strand
CGCCCCTGGTCGCCATCCTGAAAGACGACGCCAGTTCTAGTGACGACTTGCTGGACGCGATAGAGCTGCTGACCGCCATCGGCAGCCCAGACGCGCTACCTGCCCTGCGGCGCTTGGGTCGCAACCGCGATAACCCCACTGTGGGCGGTGCGGCCATCCACGCACAAGCCACCATCAAAGGCAGCTACGATACCTTACTCGAAGGCTTTCTAGCCGATTGGATGGCGGCCAATCCGCAGTTGGGGCAGCAAGTGCTGGCCTACTTTGGCGACGAAAGCGACTACGATGTGCTGCTGTTGACCATCGTCAACGGCACCGCGCCCGAAGAAAAGCAAATCATCGCCGCTGCGGGACTGGGTATGTCGGGTCAGGGGGATTATGTGGGTGCGCTGGTGCGCTTTTTGAACGCAGACGGCAATCATGAGGTGGCCCATCGCCGCTGGACGATGATCCGCAGTTACGACAACCTGAACCCCACCCCCGTGATTACCGACACGATTGCGGACAAGCTGCGCGTGCTGGTGCAGTCCACGACGGTGCGCCCCCCAACACCAGACACGTTCGAGCAGATCAAGCCGCTGTTGCAGGCCATGATGCGCCTCAACAACGACCGTGCCGCCGAAGCTTTGGGGGGCATCCGGACTAACCACCGCGTGGACGCTCGCATTCGCACCGCTGCGGAGCGGGCGCTTGAACATATGCAGTCACTCTAGTAGCTATGACCAAGGACGCACACAATGGCCGACCCCTACCTGCGCAACCTGCTGCTGCAAAGCCAACCCGATGTCTACCAGGCTGATGACGACACCGCCGCTGCGGCTGCCCGCGCCGAGCTACGCGAAAGAGCGGCTACCCATCCCCATGCCGTGCTGGAGGTGCTGCTAGAAGACCTGATGTGGCGCGTGGCCCTGGAACGCTTCGCGGGCGAAGACGATACCCCCAGCCTGGATCAAATTACGGCATTGGCGCTACAGGGTGACTTCGAGCTGGCCCACGAGCGTACCGAATTGGCCTACAACCTGGAACGCGACCGGGCGCTGCTGCTGAAGCGCTTCAAGCAGGCTGCTGACGCCGCACTCAGCGGAACCGACACCGAAAACAATAAATAACTTACAAAAGCGCGGTATGCTTAAAGGGTACTGGCGACCTTTATCGCACCCCATGCGTATAGGGGAATAGATGCCTATTCAATCGACCCTTAAAGGAGACAATCACATGGCAGACAACGACAACAACATGAACTACGAGCCGAACCCTGACGACACCACAGACAAGGTCAAGCAGCAGGGCCGCCGCATCATCGAAGACATCGAAGTGGCTGGCCGTGACGCGCTCGACCGTGCCAAGGAACTCGTAGCCGAGGGTAATGTGCGCCGCCTCATCTTCATGACGGCGGAAGACCGCGTCCTGCTGGAAATCCCGCTGACGGCGGGTGTGGCGGCGGGGGCCGTCGTTGCGCTGGTGTCCTGGCAGATTGCCGCCATTGCCGCTGCCGTGGCCTTCTTCGCCAAAATCAAGATTCGCGTCGTCCGTGAAGAGGACGAGAGCGCACCAGAAACAACCCCGTCCGATTCCACCGACGCCGAGTAAGCTGTTCGGGCCTCTGATTGAGTGGGCGTTACTGCAAGAGGTAGCAAGCGCCCACTTTTTCTTTTTCCCCCTGTTAATCCTGAGTATTGGGATAACGTTGCCCTTCGTTCACGTCATCGCCCATGCGCGTTTCATGCAAAAATTCAATAATGTCGTTCCAAACGCCGTTCTCCGTTAGGTGAACGGCATGGCCAGCCCCCTCACTGTAGGTCAGTAGTTTTGCCCCAGGGATGTGATCGGCCATGTACTGCCCATGCGCGAGTGGGACAGAAAACGAGTCTGTGCTGTGAACGATCATAGTTTTCACGCGAATCTCACCCATTGTCTCGCCGTCTAACTGGCGGAAGTTCTCCAGGTCAGCCTCATACCCGTCAAGCATCGCCTTAATCGGATAGAACGACTCAATCACCTTCCTGAAAATCAGGTAAGCCTCGGGGTCTTTCAGGATATTTTCACGGTAGTAGCTGTCGAACAGGCCATACAGCGGCAGCAACGCGTTGATGGTGTGGACGCCGATCCACGTCAGGTAATCAGCGGGCAGGTACCGTACCGCCGCCGCCCCAGCACGTGCAACCGCCTCTCGCAGCGGATCCAAAGGTTTGCCAACGCCATTGACAAGCACCAACCGCCAGATGCGATCCGGGTAAAGCCGTGCCATCGCCAGTGCAGTCGGCGTCCCCCCGCTGATGCCAGCTACCGATAACCGCTCAATGTTCAGCGCATCCATAAGCGCCACCATCGCATGGGCTTGCTCTTCGGCAGTGCGCCCGACCGATAGAGGCGTGCCCACGTAGCCCGGTCGCGACGGCGCAATCACGCGGTAGCGGGCGTGCCGGTGCAGCAGGGAAGACGCATGAATCGTATGTTCATAGCTGCCAAACACGCCGTGTAAAACCATCACCGGGTTCACGTCACTATCGGTAACAGCGTATTGAACGGAGCCGCAGGCTGTTTGAGCGATGGTGCCATTCTGTTCCAGGTAGTCATACTCACGCTGCCGGGAAAAGTGAAATATCGGGTAGGTGGCCCCGGCGAGCGCGCCCAGGCCGATGAGGGCGTTTCGCAGCCGTCTTCTTACGGACACGGCGTAGGTCTCCTTATTTCATCCAAACAGAGGTGGATTATAACCCGCCTGTGCGCCGTTGCAGGATTGCCCAGCCGCCTCAACCTGCTACTTTGTTCCCTGGATGCTCACCTGTGTTTCAGAAACAGCTCACACACGCCCTTGTGAAGAACGTCCCTAATTGTCTGCTCAGCAATAGCGGGTAATTGACTCACGTCTGGATGCTTCAATGCTTGTGAGCGCATCACAGCGTTCACCTGAAAACCAGACTTTTAAAGTGGAGTTATTACCCATGCAAAACACCGTCAACCCGGAGGTCACAGACGTGGCTCACGTAAGCAATCCTGAAACGCGCCTCACCACCGAGAACATGGCAGGTGCCCTGCCGCGTCGTGTTGGCGCTATCGCGGGCCTGTTCGGTTCTGTCGGCATCGTCGTCGCTATCACCGCCGTGGTTGTTGCCACGGGCAACAGCATCTTCACCGCCCCACGTGTGATTTCTGAAATCGTTTTTGGCAGCGGCATGACGGGGGCAGTGTCGGTCGTGCTGGGTACGGGCATTAACCTTATCCTGGGTACCGTCCTGGGTTACATTTTTGCCGCGCTGATGCCGCCCATTCACCGCACCATGTGGATGGTCGCTGGCCTGTTGTACGGCATTCTCGCCTTCATCGGGTCGTCCGTTATTGTGCTGCCCATTATCGCCCCAGACGTGATGGCTGCGTCCGTCAACTGGTTTGTGCTGCTGCTGGGTAACATGGTCTACGGTTTCATCCTGGGTGTGGCCGGTTCCACCTACGGCATCTGGTGGAACGTGCCGGATCGCTTACTGAACAAGTCGTAATTTCCGCTATTGCCCTGACCCTGTTGCCGCGCTTTGCCGCAGCAGGGTTTTGCACCACCTCGCGCCAAAACTCCCCCTATCGACGCATAGCCAAACCGCTTACGCGTGCGTTAAACTAACGACTCAAGAAGCAATCTGGCCATACACACCCACCCCATGATCGCTCCCACGCCACCAAATGACCCCATGCACTGGTTTATGCCGCCGCGCATCGATAGGCCCGAACTGCTGGATATGGGTCATGGCACACCGTCCGAGGTGCGCCGCAGCCTGGATGACCTGCGCCGGATCAATACATGGTTGGGTGGCACGTGGTCAATTACACGTCATTTATTCCCTCGGCTGCGGGCCAGCACTGGTCCGGCCACCGTGTTGGATGTTGGCGCAGGTTCCGGTGAAATAGCGGGGCACGTTGCCGCGTGGGCCGCCCGCAATCAGCTTGATGTGCGCGTTATTCCGCTGGACATCACGACCAAACACCTGCGTGACGCCCACATGCGTGGCGTGCATCCGGTGCAAGCCGATGCGCTGCGCCTGCCGTTTGCCCCGTGCAGCGTGGATTACGTGATCTCGTCACTGTTTTTGCATCATCTGCCGCCGCATGTTGTGGTGGGCGTGCTGCGGGATGCTGACGCGGTGGCGCGGCGCGGTGTGATTATCTCTGATTTGATGCGCGGCCATCTGCCGGAACTGGCGTGGCACATCTTTCACCCGGTGTTCGCCCGCAGTTACATCACACAGCATGACGGGTTGGCGTCCGTGCGGCGGGCTTACCTGCCAACAGAGTTCAAGCAGTTTGCAGCGCAGGCGGGGATGGTCAACGCCCAGGTGGCAGCCCCGTTCCCGTGGCGCATGACGCTGGTAGCGGATAAAGACAACAACAGGAAGTGATGGGTACAGCAATATGACCTACGACGTGGCAGTTATCGGCGGGGGACTAGCAGGACACTGTACGGCCATCACGCTCGCGCAGCGCGGCTGGCGCGTGACCCTCATCGAAGCAAAAACGTATCCGTTTCACCGGGTGTGCGGGGAGTTTATGTCCCCGGAATGTGTGGGCATCCTGGATGAGTTGGGCGTGATGCCCGCCGTCCGTGACCAAAAGCCCACCTGGATGACCAATGCGACTATCACCACGCCCAACGGCGACAACTTCAACCGTCCGTTGCCCGGTGCGGCGATGGGCATCAGCCGCTATACCCTTGATCCACTGTTAGCCGAACGCAGCGCACACGTTGGCGTTGATGTGCGTACCGGCACCCGCGTCACGAGCATCAGCGGCAACCTGACGGACGGCTTCACCCTACACATGCGTAGCAGCGACCCAATTCAGGCGCGCGCAGTGATCGCCGCCCACGGCAAGCGCACCAACCTCGACAAGCATCTTGACCGTGCCTTCCTCAAAGCGCGCCAGCCCTACGTCGGCCTGAAGATGCACTTTCACGGCCCACCGACAGGCGCAACCGTCGAGCTGCACACATTTCCCGGCGGCTACTGCGGCCTCGCGGAAGTTGAAGGCGGTACGGTTAATGCGGCGCTGCTTGTGCGGCAGGCGGTGTTTCAGCAGGCCGGGGGCATTCCGGCGTTTGTTGCGTGGATGGCCGAGCAAAACCCCACGCTAGGAACTTGGCTATCGCAGGCCACACCGCAGCTCGACCGCTGGCTGAGCGTGTCGCAAGTGCCATTCGTGGACAAAGCCCTCGTCGAAAACGAGGTCCTTATGGCGGGTGACGCAGCGGGGGTCATCGCGCCGCTGGCGGGTGACGGTATGGGTATGGCCTTGCAGGGCAGCCAGATGGCCGCCAACCACATCGACCGCTACCTGCACGGTGACCTCACCCGTGACGATGTGCTAAGCAGCTATCCCACGGCGTGGAAGCGCGAATTTGCGGGGCGAATGCGTGCGGGGCGTTTTTTGCAGCCGCTTATGTTCCGCCCGCTGTGGATTAGCGCCGGACTGCGCGCCGCCAATATCTTCCCCATCGTCGGGGACTATTTCATACACAAAACGAGAGACTCCAAAGCCACATGACCCCAACACGTACTGGCATTCAAGCGCTGCACACCGATGTACCCGACATCTGCCTGACGCAAGACGAGACGGCTGACCAATTCACGCAGATCGTCAGCGACAGTGAGCGCCGCCGCCGCGCCATGAAGATGATCTTTGACCGCACAGGCGTGCAGCAGCGGCACGTGGTTAAGCCGCCGTCGTGGTTGAGCCAGGAGCGCACCACCGCTGAGCGCAATCAAGCCTACATGGACGAGGCCATTAAGCTAGGGCAGCGCACCATTGCCGATGGGCTGTCACTCGCGGGGGCAACCCCGGCGGACGTGAACGAGTTCTACGTGGTGTCGTGTACGGGCATCAGCATCCCTGGCCTGGATTTGCACCTCGCCGGGCGGTTGGGGATGCCGCATCACCTGCGCCGGACGTGCATCCTGGGTATGGGGTGTTATGGGTCGTTCCCGGCATTGCGCCGTGCCCACGACGCGATTAACGCCCGCCCGGACGAACGGGCGCTCGTGCTGAGCGTGGAGTTGTGTTCGCTGCATGTGCAGCACAACCAGACGACGGAAAACGTCATCAGCACCGGGCTGTTTGCAGACGGTGCGGGTATGGTGCTGCTGGGCGCGGAGGCCGCACCGGGGTTGCCCTACATCGTGGACAGCCGCGTGCATAGCGATTACACCACCTTCGAGCATATGTCATTTGAACTCACGGACACCGGCTTTGTGATGTACCTGTCCAGCTATGTGCCGGACATCCTCGCCACGCATGTACAGGGCTTCGTGGACGGCTTCCTCGCAGACAACGGTCTACAGCGCGGCGACGTGCAGCACTGGGGGATTCACCCCGGCAGCACAAAAATCGTGGACTACATCCAGGAGCAGTTGGGCCTGCGTGACGATCAAGTGGATGTGAGTCACAGCGTGTTGGCCGAAAACGGCAATATGTCCTCCGCGACGATTTTGTTTGTGCTGGAGCGCATCTGCCGTGATAAGTCGCCGCAGCCGGGTGAGTACGGGATGCTGATGGCATTCGGGCCAGGGCTGACAGTCGAGGCGCTGCTGGTGCAGTGGTAG